>CAZKOR010000074.1:0-10264 GCA_964554405.1 uncultured Bacteroides sp.
ATCCTATATAGAATATGAATAATACGCACATATACCAGTAATTATAACCGATTATGAAAATCCAAAAGTCATGGATTGAAGTCAGACCTTCGGAAAGCAGTTCGATAATGCCTACTATGATTAAATAAGGAATAAACACATTTTTTATCCTTTTCCATATAAATTGCCAGCTCATTTTTCTGTTACTGAGGGATTTCACCATGGCATATCCTGAAAAAAGGAAAAATATGTCTACGCCGTATACTCCTAGTTTTGTCAGGGCAAATCTAAAAGTCTCTGCATTTCCTTCTAATGATGTTAATATATTTATCCATTCTCCATAATGTGATATTACTACCATTACCGCCGCAATTCCGCGAAACCAGTCTGTCTCGCGTTTATTCATAAGAGTTTTTTTATTAGTGTTGTCCATATTTCTGCTCCGATTCATTTATGAATTATTTATGGATACTCTGATGGAGTGTCCGAAGATATCACATTTGATTATAACTTGATAGATGTATAGGTTCAATAAGATATGAAAAGTTTAAAAAAATCTTAATAAATACAGGTTTCTCTTGTTGTATTTTATCTTCATATTGGATATAATAGAATTAACCTGAGATGCTCGATAATTCTTGTTATTTTGAACCTACAGTTACTTTAAACGGGATTCCTACATCGTTATGTGGATGTCAAGCCTCCGGTCTTTACAGGCATTGTGCAGTGGAAGGCAGAAGCATGATTGCGGTTACCCACCTAGCTATAGCTAGGAGTCAAAATACAGGATTCGGCATTTTGGGGATTATACAAAAGAAGAAGCAGTCGTTACGGCTGCTTTTTCTTTAGCATAAGGATGTCTCGCGGAGCGTGGCATCCGTTGTTTATAAAATTGAGGGAGATTGCATGAGGGAAAATGTAAGAAAGCAAAATCTGGAAAATCTTATCAAATTACTCGCAATTTTAGCAGGAATGATTTTTTTGTTCTGGCTGTGGCTTCACAGAATGGAATCCGGAAAAGAAAGACCGGAACCGGAGGGAGAGAAGATAAGTATAGAAGATATACATATTTTATTGCAGGCATTGGAACTGCAGGTTACTTTTGATGAAGCGGACTTTGGGGAAGGCGGAGGAGAGAAGGAAGAGAATGATACGGAGCAGAGAAATCTTACATACGAGCAGTATCGGAGCATTTATGAACAGATAGGGGGCGCAGAGAAACAGATACCGGATTTTGAAGGAAAATATGAAGACGGGCATGCACTTTTAAAGGAGGACTGGTATCAGGCATATCAGATAATGCTTGCATATTATGATACGCACTCATCTGTCTGGAAAACAACGGTATTTATTTTAAAGATAAATGAACAGGAAAAGAAAGCCTATACGCAGAATAACGAATACGTTTATTGTTCTTCTTCCTTTACGGATTCTGTTTTTTCTAAAGAAGAAGTTTATGTAAAAGATAATGAACTGTTAACAAGCATTCGTGTACTGGATGAAAAAACGATTCTGGAAAATGTCTGGGTCATGGAAGTGACGGATGATAACAATGATTTTAAGATGGAATGCTTTTACCATCAAATTGATTTTTTCGTACCGGCAAAAGATGCGGCAGAGCGGGAACAGGTTGCGGATTTGACATTTGAAAATAAGGAACTTGTAAAGATAGAGGAAAAACAGGAAAAAGTACACGGAAAACTGCTCAGCGTCTCAAAAGACAGTATCGAAATAGAAGGGTACGGTGTGTATGAAACAGAGGAAAATCTGGAAGTTTATAAACTTTGCGGGACATTGGAGGCACAGAAAAAAACCGATTTAATGATTGGGTATGATTATACCGATTTTGTTATCTGGAAAAATAAAATCTGTGCATGTCTCGTTTCCAGAGAGGGGGAAATTGACCAAATACGCGTATTGCTGAAAAATACGGCGAACGGAAGTTATTATTATGAGGAAGTCTCTGTTACGGCAGACGGAGAAGAGGAGGTAATAAATGCGGATGAATTAGAGGATGGAGAGAGGCGAACATTTCAGTGCAACGCATTGACTGATAGAGTCAAACTGGAAATTGAGGGAATTAATAAAGAAGATTCCTATTACAGAGGCGCACTGGAATTTTATAAGACGCCGCAGGGAATGGTAATTATCAATGAACTGCCATTGGAAGAATATTTGTATGCAGTCGTGCCAAGTGAGATGCCCGCATCTTATCCGAAAGAGGCGTTAAAAGCACAGGCAGTCTGTGCCAGAACATATGCGTTTCGTTATATTTTACATGCAGGATTTGCTGATTTGGGTGCACACTTGGATGATACGACCTCATATCAGGTCTATCATAATATTGCGGAGAATGCGGCAACCACTACGGCAGTCAAGGAAACGACAGGGATGATGCTGTATTATCAGGGGGAATTGGCGGATAACTATTATTATTCCACTTCATGCGGGTATGGTACGGATACGAAGATATGGAAGTCGGAAAGTAACGAGGCAATTCCTTATATGAAAGCAGGAAAACTGGCGCCGGAGGAAGTAGGTCAGAGTGCGAAAAGCGCAGAGGAAATGGCGGAAGAGGAAAATTTTGCTGATTTTATCAAAGGTACGGATGAAAATGACTTCGAGAGCGGGGAAGCCTGGTACAGATGGAAGTATCAGGTGACGGATATCGACACCCGTGCGATGGTTGAAAGAATAAAGGAGCGATACCGGGCAAATGGAGCGCTGATTCTGACAAGAAAGCAGAATGAGGACGGTGAGTATTATGTATCAGAACAGATAGATGATATTGGCAGCGTGCAGGATATTTCCATTGTCAAAAGAGGAGCAGGCGGCATTGCAGATGAATTGATAATCACAGGTTCTAAAAAAGTCATAAAAGTAATCTCGGAATATAACATTCGCCGCATTTTATGTGACGGAGAAAGTATGGTGCTTAGGCAGGACGGAAAGCGCGTAGCGGCAAAAACACTTCTGCCCAGTGCGTTTTTTGTGATAGAAACTGGAAAATCAGGAGAAGATGTGATAGGATATACTTTGACTGGCGGCGGTTATGGACACGGCGTCGGAATGTCACAAAATGGTGCAAAAGAAATGGGCAGTCTCGGATATGACTATCAGGAAATCCTAAAAAGTTTTTTCGCGGACTGTGAGGTACATGAATGAGAACATTTGTAAGATTATATTTGATAGGAAAAGATTTTTCAGGACAGATGACTCGCAAAAATATTAGCGCATTTGCGGCAAGTGCGGCATTTTTCTTATTTTTATCCATGGTACCGCTTTTGATGGCGCTCTGTGCAGTCCTGCCTTATACGCCATTGACGGCAGAAAACCTGATTATGGTAATGTTAAAAGTGATGCCGGAAACAATGGGCGGCTTCATAGAGAATGTAGTTTACGATGTATATTCTCAATCGGCAGGTACGATTACCATATTTACCATTGTGACCATCTGGTCCGCAGCCAAGGCAATGCTGGCTTTGATGCAGGGACTCAATGAAGTGAATGAAATCGAAGAAAACCGGAATTATCTGGTGATTCGTTCAATTGCCTGCTTTTATACGGTGATTATGTTGATTGCAATCATTCTTTCCATATTTATTATGGTATTTGGGAATGTTATCGTGAGGATTGCCCTAAAGGACTTTCCGCAGCTGCAGGTGGTCGTGCAGTTTATTATGCATTTCCGGTTTTTATTTTCATGGTTCATATTGACCTTTATTTTTGCAATGATTTATACTTTTGTGCCCAGCGCTAAACTAAGATTTCGAAGGCAGCTTCCAGGAGCGGTTTTTTCGGCGGTTGTCTGGAGTATTGCTTCTTTTGTCTTTTCTGTATACATAGGGAGCTTTAACGGATTTGGCACATATGGAAGTCTGACGACGGTTGTTATTTTGATGTTCTGGTTCTATATGATGATGTATATTTTGCTGATTGGAGCGCAAATTAACCGCTATTTCGGGCCGGTATATAAATTTCTGTTCGGATGGCTTGACAAGTCGCACAAAACTCATTAAACTAAAAGCTATGATAATAATAAAGGCTGTGAAAGCGTTAGTAGGACAGTATTTTCTTACAGAGAGAGGAAGTCGGCGGCTGTAAGCTTCCTTAAGTTCAGATAGTGTTCCGAATTTCCCGCTGGAGCTGCTTAGGGGAAAGACCTGTGGAATCCTTTTGAATAGAATGGCATAGAGGTATTCTGCACGGTTTAGTAGTTTAAGACGTAGCGTGTACGTTACACACAAAGAGTGTCTGCTTTTTAAAGCAGGAATCTGGGTGGTACCGCGGTTTATTTCGTCCCATATGTTTTGGCATATGGGATTTTTTATTTATGCGCAGGGGCGTACAAGGAAATTTATAATAAGAAAGGAAAGAAAGCATGAAAGAGAAATTAGAACAGCTCAAAGCAGAGGCATTACGGCAGATTGAAGCAAGTGATGCTTTGGAAAAACTGAATGACGTGCGTGTCAGTTTTCTTGGCAAAAAAGGAGAATTGACAAGTGTCTTAAAGGGGATGAAAGACGTTGCGCCGGAAGACCGGCCGAAAGTAGGACAGTTAGTCAACGAAACAAGAGAGCAGATTGAAAAAGTATTGGAAGAAACCATTGCTAAAATGGAAAAAGCGGCAAGAGAGGCACAGATGAAAGCGGAAGTCATTGATGTTACGCTGCCTGCGAAGAAAACAGAGTTCGGACATCGTCATCCTAATACCATTGCTTTAGAGGAAGTAGAGCGTATTTTTGTCGGTATGGGATATGAAGTGGTAGAGGGACCTGAAATAGAGACCGATTATTATAACTTTGAGGCGCTTAATATTCCGGCAGATCATCCGGCGAAAGATGAGCAGGATACTTTCTATATCAGCGGAGACTTTCTGCTCCGTACGCAGACATCCGGTATACAGGTACATGAGATGGAGAAAGGGAAACTGCCAATCCGTATGCTGGCGCCAGGACGGGTATTCCGTTCCGACGAGGTGGATGCAACGCATTCTCCCTCTTTCCATCAGATTGAGGGGCTTGTCATTGATAAGCATATTACACTTGCCGATTTAAAAGGCACATTGGCGGAATTTGCAAAAGAGTTATTCGGAGAAGAGACAAAAGTGAAATTCAGACCGCATCACTTTAATTTTACAGAACCAAGTGCGGAAATGGATGTGAGCTGCTTTAAATGCGGCGGAAGCGGATGCCGTTTCTGTAAAGGTTCCGGCTGGATTGAAATCTTAGGCTGCGGCATGGTGCATCCGAATGTACTGCGCATGAGCGGTATCGACCCGGAAGTATATTCGGGATTTGCATTCGGTGTCGGATTAGAGAGAATTGCGCTGTTAAAATATGAGATAGACGATATGCGCCTTTTATATGAAAACGATGTTAGATTCTTGAAACAGTTTTAAAATAGAGAACAGAAAGGAATAGAAAAAGATGAATACTGCATTATCATGGATTAAGGCATATGTTCCGGAACTTTCCTGTACGGATCAGGAATACGCAGATGCTATGACTCTATCCGGAACAAAGGTGGAAACCTATGAGCGATTAGATAAAAATCTGGAAAAAATAGTGATAGGACAAATTGAAAAAATCGAAAAACATCCGGATGCCGACAAACTGATTGTTTGTCAGGTCAATATCGGTTCGGAAACAATTCAGATTGTTACAGGAGCGCCGAACGTAAAAGAAGGCGATAAAGTACCTGTCGTACTTGACGGAGGTAAAGTAGCGGGCGGACACGACGGCGGACCGCTGCCGGAAAACGGTATTGTTATTAAAGCGGGAAAACTGCGTGGCGTTCCCTCAAATGGCATGATGTGCTCCATTGAAGAACTCGGTTCTTCCAGAGATATGTATCCTGAAGCGCCGGAAGACGGTATTTATATTTTTCCGGCAGATGCAAAAGTCGGAGAAGACGCTGTAGAGGCACTTGGTTTGCGGGATACGGTATTTGAGTATGAAATTACGTCTAACAGGGTAGACTGCTATAGTGTTTTAGGCGTTGCCAGAGAAGCAGCAGCTACATTTAGGAAGCCTTTTACCCCGCCGAAAGTGGAAGTGAAAACAAACAATGAAAAAGTAGAAGATTATATCAGTGTAGAAGTAAAAGACACTGAACTTTGCACACGGTATTGCGCCAGAGTGTGTACGAATATCAAAATCGGACCGTCTCCTGAATGGATGCAGAGAAGACTTGCCGGAAGCGGTATCCGTCCTATTAACAATCTGGTGGATATTACAAACTATGTGATGGAAGAGTACGGACAGCCTATGCATGCTTTTGACTGGGAGCTGATTGCAGGACATAAAATCATCGTACGCCGTGCTAAAGACGGTGATGTATTCCAGACACTGGACGGACAGATGCGGAATCTGGACAAAGATATGTTGATGATTTGTGATGCAGAAAAAGAAATCGGTATTGCAGGTATTATGGGTGGTGAAAACTCCAAGATAACGGACAATGTAAAGACTGTTGTATTTGAAGCAGCTACTTTTAACGGTGCGAATATTCGTAAATCCGCAAAGCGTCTCGGTCTTCGTACGGATGCTTCCGGTATTTTTGAAAAAGGATTGGAACCGAGGAATGCACAGGCGGCAATTGACAGAGCGTGTCAGTTAATACAGGAGCTTGGATGCGGTGAAGTCGTAGACGGCATGGTAGATGTGGGTGCACCGATAAAAGAACTTCGCAGAATCCGCTTTGACAGTGAGCGTATCAATTCGATTCTCGGAACCGATATTTCCGAAAAAGAGATGGAAGAGATTTTCGCAAGACTCGAACTTGTATTGGAAACGGAAAGCGATGGCACAAAAGTGCTCATCATTCCGGCATTCCGTCAGGATTTGGAAGGAATAGCGGATATCGCGGAAGAAGTTGCGCGGTTTTACGGCTATGATAAGATTCCGATGACATTACCGAGCGGAGAAGCGACAACCGGAAAACTTCCGTTTAAATTGAGAATTGAGCAGAAAGCAAGAGATATTGCAGAATACTGCGGTTTCTCACAGGGTATGTGCTATTCTTTTGAAAGCCCGAAAGTATTTGATAAGCTGTTACTGGACAAAGACGATGCGTTAAGGCAGGCAATTACGATTGCCAATCCGTTAGGCGAAGATTTCTCTATTATGAGGACGATTTCCTTAAATGGTATGCTGACAAGTCTTGCGACAAATTATAACAGAAGAAATAAAAATGTCCACCTGTATGAACTGGGTAACATTTATCTGCCCAAAACACTGCCGCTCGAAGAACTGCCTGATGAAAGAATGCAGTTTACACTGGGCATGTACGGCGAGGGCGATTTCTTTACGATGAAAGGCGTGGTAGAAGAGTTTTTCGACAGTATCGGCATGACGAAAAAAGTTGTTTATGACCCGAAAGCGGGCAAAAACTTCCTTCATCCGGGCAGACAGGCAAATATCTGCTATGACGGAAAAGTTATCGGATATTTGGGCGAAGTGCATCCGGAGGTATGTGATAACTACGACCTGAAAACAAAGGCTTATATTGCAGTGTTAGATATGCCGGAGGTTCTGCCGTTTGCGACATTTGACAGAAAATATACAAGCCTTGCAAAATACCCGGCTGTTTCCCGCGATATCAGTATGGTTGTTCCTAAGCAGATTATGGTGGGAGAAATCGAAGCGGTTATTGTACAGCGAAGCGGAAAGATTTTGGAAGATTACAAACTGTTTGATATTTACGAAGGAAGCCAGATTAAAGACGGATTTAAATCCGTTGCATATTCGATTACTTTCCGTGCAAAAGACCGGACATTGGAAGAGGCCGATGTTGCCGGCGTTATGAAAAAGATCTTAAACGGTTTAGAAGGCATGGGAATTGAACTGCGCAGTTAAGCGTGAAAAATGAAAAAAGGAGTGTATCATTTATGGAAACAAAGAATACATGGGAAACATATGATGCGAAACAGTTAAAGAAAGTAGATGAATTTGCCAAAGACTATATGAATTTTTTAAATAACGGCAAAACAGAACGGGAATGTATCGACGTCATTGTTAATGAGATTGAAAAAGCGGGCTATAAGGAATTAAACACACTTATCAAAAATAAGACAGCATTAAAATGCGGCGATAAAGTGTATTCCGTCTGGATGAACAAATCCATCGTAATGTTCCAGATCGGCGAAAAGAAAATGGAAGAGGGACTCAACATTTTGGGGGCACATATTGATTCCCCTCGTTTGGATGTGAAACAGAATCCGTTATATGAGGACGGCGGTTTTGCTTATTTGGATACCCATTATTACGGAGGTGTAAAAAAATACCAGTGGGTGACAATTCCGTTGGCTCTTCATGGCGTCATCATCAAAAAAGACGGCACAACGGTAGAAGTGAATGTCGGAGAAAACGAGGATGACCCTGTATTTTTCGTATCAGATTTGCTGATTCATCTGGCACAGGAACAGTTAGAAAAGAAAGCGTCCAAAGTGATTGAAGGAGAGGCTCTGGATATCATTATCGGAAATAAACCCCTTGTTATCGACAAGAAGAAAAAGGGAGAAAAGGATGAGGAGAATTCAGAAAAATCAGAGAAAGAAGCAGTCAAAAAGAATATTCTGTCTATTTTGAAAGAGACCTATGAAATAGAGGAGGAAGACTTTATTTCGGCGGAACTCGAAGTTGTTCCGGCAGGAAAGGCAAGAGAAGCAGGATTTGACAGAAGCATGATTCTTTCTTACGGACAGGATGACAGAGTATGTGCTTTTTCTTCATTAAAAGCGATGCTTGAAATCGGCAGAACAAAAAGAACGGCCTGCTGCATTCTTGTAGATAAAGAAGAAATCGGCAGTGTCGGAGCTACCGGTATGCAGTCTAAGTTTTTTGAAAATGCGGTAGCGGAAGTGATGAATCTGACAGGAGAATACAGCGAACTGAATGTGAGAAGATGTCTGGCGTCCTCCTGTATGCTTTCTTCCGATGTCAGCAGCGCATATGACCCAAGCTATGCGTCAAGCTTTGATAAGAAAAACGTAGCTTATCTTGGCGGCGGCATGGTGTTTAATAAGTTTACCGGCGCCAGAGGAAAATCCGGTTCAAACGATGCCAATGCGGAATATATTGCCCATATCAGAGATATTTTTGAGAAAGAAAACGTGAATTTCCAGACAGCGGAACTTGGCAAAGTAGATTTGGGCGGCGGAGGAACCATTGCCTATATTCTGGCACTTTACGGTATGAATGTTATCGACAGCGGTGTTGCGGTTTTAAATATGCATGCACCTTGGGAGGCTACCAGCAAAGCTGATGTTTATGAGACAAAAAGAGGATATGTAGCGTTTCTGGAAAATGCTGACATCTGAAAAGGACGTTGAAATGACAAATGAAATGAGGAAATCCGATTTTTATTTTGACTTGCCGCCGGAGCTGATTGCGCAGGACCCGTTGGAAGATAGGGCGTCTTCAAGACTGCTGATGCTCGATAAGAAGACAGGAAAAACAGAACATCACGTTTTTCATGAAATTACTGCGTATTTATCTCCGGGGGACTGTCTGGTTTTAAACAATACAAAAGTAATTCCGGCAAGACTGTTGGGCGTTCGGGAAGATACGGGCGCGACTGTTGAGATACTTCTTTTAAAGCGAAAAGAGCATGATGTATGGGAAACGTTAGCCAAACCGGGAAAAAAGGCAAGACCGGGCATGAAATTATCTTTTGGCGGCGGGCTTTTGCGGGCGGAGGTGCTGGAAATTGTAGAAGAGGGAAACCGGCTTGTACAATTTCATTATGAGGGCATTTTTGAAGAAGTGCTTGATAAACTCGGAGAAATGCCGCTGCCGCCATATATTACGCATAAATTGCAGGATAAAAACAGATACCAGACCGTATATGCCAAATACGAAGGTTCTGCGGCGGCGCCGACAGCCGGTCTGCATTTTACTAAAGAACTGCTTGCTGAAATAGAAAAAAAAGGAATTGAAATCGCTTATGTCACGCTTCATGTAGGGCTTGGCACATTTCGTCCGGTGAAAGCGGAAAATATTTTGGAACATCATATGCACTCAGAATATTATGAAGTTACAAAAGAAGCAGCGGAAAAGATTAACAGAGCCAAAGAAAACGGGCATCGTGTAATTTGCGTCGGCACAACGAGCTGCAGAACGATAGAAAGCGCGGCGGACGAGAATGGAAAACTGCGGGAATGCCGCGGAAATACGCAAATTTTTATTTATCCGGGATACAGCTTTCGTGTATTGGATGCGCTGATTACCAACTTTCATCTGCCGGAATCCACGTTAGTGATGCTTGTCAGCGCACTTGCCGG
>CAZKOR010000074.1:10364-16428 GCA_964554405.1 uncultured Bacteroides sp.
CCAACTTTCATCTGCCGGAATCCACGTTAGTGATGCTTGTCAGCGCACTTGCCGGGAGGAAGCAGGTATTGGCCGCCTATGAAGAAGCCATTCAGGAGAAATATCGTTTTTTTAGTTTTGGGGATGCGATGTTTATCCATTAAAGCCTTTACTTAAAACTAAAAAATGGGTATAATGATAGCACAAAACAGAGACGCCAGAGAAAGGTATATGGGGACATATGGAGGAAAAAAGAAGGAACAGGCGGATGGAGCTTACTTCTAAACTGCTGATTAAAAATTTGAACGGTGCGGCGGAGGAGGAAGTTTCAATAGAAATAACGGATGTATCTAAGACAGGGGTTGGATTTATCTGTGATAGTCCGTTGAATATCGGAACGGTTTATGATGCTTTTTTGACAATCTGGATGAAAGAAACGATTCATGCTTTTTTGGAGATTGTCAGAATAGAAAAATTAGAGGATAACAAATACAGCTACGGAGCTATTTTTATCGGTATGACGGAAATGGATAAAAAAAGGATTGAAGTATTTGATGCGATGGGAAATATGGAGCAGTAGCAGCGTGAATTATGGATGAGAAGAAAAAAAGAAATTTATGGCTGGAACTGGGTATCATTTTTATATCGATTATCGGTTTGATGCTGCTTGTGTACTTTGTTATTATGTTGTCCTTTCAAAAAGGAGAGCAGTCTGTTAGTGAGACGATGAACATTGCGGCAAAAATTGCACCGTATATTTCAAATGAGCCGACAGACAGTGAAATTCGTACAATCAATCAAATGCTGCGTTTTGGTGCACATCTGGGATTGTTTTTCGTTGTAGGTATGGTAACGACATATGTTAGTATGCTGATTTTCAGAAGATATTACCGGATTCTTGGAGTGCTTCTTTCAGGAGCTGTCTGTTATCAACTGGCTTTTTACACCGAGTATTATAAACAGTTTGTAGAGGGAAGGCATTTTCAGGAGATTGATGTAGTATTAAATCGCTATGGAAGTCTGTTTGGAATTGTCTGCATGGTAGTTTTTTATTTTTTGAACCGTATTTTAGTAAAATTATCTTTATAAAAACCCTGCGCTTATTGCTGCAGGGTTTTTAAGTCCTGATGATTTCCTTAATTTATCTTATCTTAAGCTTTTGTGTGAATGGGATAGCCGTGTTCACGCAGTACTTTTATTGCGTTTGCAAGCGCCGTATCGTCATAAAATTCAATCCGCAGTGCGCCCTCTGCCAATTCCCTGTTGTGATTGATGCCGATATTTTTAATACTGACATCATGCATGGCAAGTAAGGAGGCAATGGCAGCAATCGCGCCGGGTTTATCGGCAATATCGACTGTGATGACATATTCTGTTTTAATCGGACCACTCGAAACGTTGATAAAAGATTCCCTGTAAGTTCTTGCCGTATCATAAAACTGATACAGTGCATCTGCATCTTTTTGCTTTAGCTGTTCACGAAAAACGCATAAATCATCTATATACTGTGAGAGCAGAGAAATGATATTGTCTGTGTTTGTCAGGCATATCTGCTGCCACATCGCAGGGGAGGAGGAAGCAATCCTCGTAATATCCTTGAAGCCTCCGGCAGCAATCATTTTCATGATTCCGTCTTTGGAATCCTCATTTTTTACAAGATTGACCAAAGAGGCGGCGATAACATGAGGCAGGTGCGAGATTGCCGCTGTGACATAATCATGCTGTTCATATGGAAGTACAAGCGGAATTGCGCCGATGGTTTCCACAAGCTTCTGGTAATCGGAAATTTTATCTTCCGGTATGTCGGCAGTCGGTGTCAGAATATAGTAAGCGTTTTCAAAAAGTGATGCTTTGGAATTGGCGTAACCGAAGCGCTCGGAGCCGGTCATCGGATGCCCTCCGATAAATTGTTTTTCTAATCCCAGGGAAGCGATATGTGTATGAATCCCCGTTTTGACACTGCCGACGTCAGTTAATATCGTATGAGCGGATAAATGTTTTTTCAGGGCAGTCAGATTTTCATCATTATGTGATACCGGAGCGCATAAAAATATATAGTCGCAGTTTTCAAAAGATTCATTGATAGCGGAACAGGACTTTTGAATGACCCCTTCTTTCGCGGCAAGTTCCAGAGAGGAAGTGTTTGTGTCATAAGCAATGATATCGCTCTCCGGTAATTTATGATGAATTGCTTTGGCGATAGAACCGCCAATCAGTCCCAGTCCGATAAATCCATAAGTAAAAGCTGCCATGAAAAAGACTCCTTTATATAATATATAAGATAATTACGAATATTATCATATCTCAACATCTTCCATTCGTCAAATGGAGGGCGTGTTTGTTGACAAAATATACTGTTGGTTGATATAATTCCTCCTGTATTGCTGTGAAAAACAAATTCTTCAGAGACTGAGCGGGAATGGGGGATTTTTATGGAAAAGCTGAAGAAAAATTATATGACGATAGGAATATGGGGGCTTGTATTATTTTTTACCGGACTCTATATTTCTCTTTTATTTAATCACAATATTTGGACTGACGAAGCGTTTACCATGCAGCTTTTGCGCGGTGATGTAGGAGAGATTATTGCAGGCACGGCGGCAGACGTGCATCCGCCGTTGTATTATTTGTATGCCAAGCTGTTTGTTCTGGTATTTGGTCAGTCTTTGATTGTGCAAAAATTTGCAGCCATCATTCCCATGACGGCGCTTTTGGTATTTATTGCAACCGTTGTCCGTAGACATTTTGGTGATATGACGTCTTTCTTATGTATTCTTTTTTTGACCTGTATACCCTGTTCTATGGAATTTTCGGTTCAAGTCAGAATGTATTCTTTGGCGCTGTTTTGCGTTACCGTATGCGGCGTGTATGCTTATCTTGCCTATCAAAACGGCGGCAGGAAAGAATTCTTTATTATGGCGTTGAGTGCAGTTGCAGCGGCATATACACATTATTTTGCCTTTGTTTCAGTCATTATCATAGTTGGACTGTTATTTTTGGCGATTATTATCTGGCGCAGGGAAAACATTTTTAAGTGGCTTATCAGTGCGGCGGGAATGATAGTGGCATATCTTCCGTGGATGCCCTTTTTTATCAGACAGGTTACATCTGTGGAAGCAGGATATTGGATACCGGAGATTACACCGGAAACAATATGGGGATATTTTATATGGGCGTTTGATTTGGATCTTGTCCCAGGTACAGTATTTTTATTTTTGATTATGTTAAAGGGTGCAAGTACATATAATACAATAACAATAGCAAGAGATAAAAACGATGCCGACATATATGCTTTGCTATGTATGCTTGTTCCGGCCCTCACAACTATTCTGGGCGTGATTCTTTCTTTTTTGAAAACACCTATATACCGGGAAACATATGTATTTCCGGCTCTGGGACTTTTGGCGATTTTCTTTGGGTTGTCTATGAAAAATGCGAAAAAAAGTATTCTTGCTGTTTCCGGTATTTTCCTTTTGTTTGTAGGAGCAGTACAGTACAGGGAATGTTTCAGACAGGAATATCACAGCACATATGTGGTACAGACGGAAGAATTCTTTGCACAAAATCTGGAAGAGGATGATTATATCGTTTATAACTGGGAGGCTTTCGGTTTTATTTATGAATTTTATTTTCCGAATGAACAGTTGGAATATATGGAGCGTTTTGACTTTTCACAGGATTTTCACACGGTATGGTTTCTGGATACGAATAAGCTGCCGGATCTGGAGGAAGAGGTTCTTGCGGGCAATAATCTGAAAATGGACATGATAGGGCATTACGGGATAGAGAATAATGAATTTGATATTTATATGATATACAGAGAGTGAAATTCTTATCCGATATATAAAATGTACAAAATGTGCAAAAGAGATTGCATTTTTTGAAAATATTTAGTAAAATATACACATCATATCATTGGGAGTGGCAAAAGTACTTGTAACTATTTGCCATGCGACAAAAAAGACGGAATTGGAGGATAAGATATGAATGTTTACACAACTGACAAAATTCGTAATGTAGTGCTGTTGGGTCATGGCGGCTGCGGAAAGACCAGCCTGGTGGAAGCAATGGCATATCTTGCCGGAGTGACTTCCCGTATGGGGAAAGTGGCAGATGGCAATACCATCAGTGATTATGGCAAGGAGGAACAGAAACGTCAGATATCTATCGCCACATCCGTTGTTCCGATTGAATGGGATGGTGTCAAGATTAATCTGTTGGATACCCCCGGATTCTTTGATTTTGTAGGAGAAGTGGAAGAGGCAGTCAGTGCGGCGGATGCGGCAATCATTGTCGTTTCCGGTAAGGCAGGCGTAGAAGTCGGCACGGAGAAAGCATGGGAGCTTTGTGAAAAGTATAAACTGCCGCGGTTTGTATTTGTAACGGATATGGATATTGATAATGCGTCTTTCAGACAGGTAGTAGAAGATATGACGGAAAAATACGGCAAGAAGCTTGCGCCGTTCCATCTGCCGGTCCGTGAGAACGAGAAGTTCGTCGGTTATATCAACGTCATTACAGAAACAGCGTACCGCTGGAAAGATAAAGAAGTTATAGAATGTGAGATGCCCGAGTACAGCAAGGCAAACTTACAGATTTGCCGTGATGCCTTAATGGAAGCGGTAGCGGAGACAAGCGAAGAATTTATGGAACGTTATTTTAACGGGGATGCTTTTTCAGAGGCGGAAATCAGAGCGGCTCTTCGTAATAACGTGATGGAGAGCAGTATTGTACCGATGTCTATGGGTTCCAGCCTGTTATGTCAGGGTGTTTATACATTGCTTGATGATATTGTGAAATATATGCCGAGTCCGGAAAACAGAGAGATAGCGGGCATCAACTTAAAGACAAATGAAATTTTTGCCGCGAACTTTGATTTCTCAAAACAAAAATCCGCATATATTTTCAAGACGATTGTAGACCCGTTTATTGGCAAATATTCTCTGATTAAGGTATGCTCCGGCGTCTTTAAGAATGATGATTTGATTTATAACGAGGAAAAAGATGTTGAAGAGAAAATAAGCAAACTGTATATTTTACAGGGCAGCAAGCCGATTGAGATAAAAGAACTTCATGCAGGTGATATCGGCGCGATTGCGAAACTGACGGCGGCAAGAACAGGAAACACGCTTTCCACAAAAGTGAATCCGATTCGTTACGGTAAAACGGAAATCTCCACGCCGTATACGGTAATGCGCTATCAGGCACAGAATAAAGCGGATATTGATAAGATTTCCCAGTCCTTACAGAAGATGACGCATGAAGACCAGACTTTAAAAGTAGTAAATGATGCTGAAAATAAACAGACTTTATTATACGGTATGGGTGATTTGCATCTTGAGGTAGTCACAAGCAGACTGCTCAGCGAATATAAAGCCGGCATTAAACTCTCACCGCCGAAAGTAGCTTATAAAGAGACTATTCAGAAAAAGTCCGATGTGGAATACAAATATAAGAAACAGTCCGGCGGACACGGACAGTACGGTCATGTTAAAATGAAATTTGAACCGTCAGGTTCGCTGGAAGAACCCTATGTATTTGAGCAGATGGTAGTAGGCGGAGCCGTACCGAAAAACTTCTTCCCGGCAGTAGAGAAAGGATTGCAGGATTCCGTTGTAAGCGGTCCGATGGCAGCTTATCCGGTAGTCGGTGTTAAAGCGATTTTATATGATGGTTCCTACCATCCGGTAGACTCTTCGGAAATGGCGTTCAAGATGGCAACGATTCAGGCATTTAAGAAAGGCTTTATGGAGGCAAAACCGATTCTGTTAGAGCCGATAGCTTCCTTAAAGGTAACTGTGCCGGATGCTTATACAGGCGATATTATGGGTGATTTAAACAAACGCCGCGGCAGAGTGCTTGGTATGAATCCTACTACGGACGGCAAACAGGTAATCGAAGCGGATATTCCGGTATCCTGCTTACAGGGTTATTGTACTGATTTGCGTTCCATGACAGGCGGCAGAGGTACTTACGAATATCAGTTTGCAAGATATGAGCAGGCACCGAGCGACGTGCAGGAGAAAGAGGTTGCCGCAAGAGCAAGCAAGGTAGAGTCCGGTGAGGATTAAATGAGATATTATAT
>CAZKOR010000075.1:0-7617 GCA_964554405.1 uncultured Bacteroides sp.
GAGAAGCTTTACGCATTTTAAAAGCAGCATTCCATATTCATAAGCAGTTTCATTACTTTTTTGGATTGATACCCTGTCGCATATGTCCTCCATATCTTCCCTGAAAGGTCTCCTGCAAACTGCTAAAAATGGATTAAGCCATAGCAAAACCCTTATCATATCCCATAACAGATAACACCATAAGTGCCCTAAACGGATATGCATCTTCTCATGGCACAGGATCACCTTCAGCTCCTCTGTCTGGAAATTCTGAAGCATTACTCTGGGAACGACTGTCCTTGCATGAATAAGTCCTGTTGTAAACGGTGTGACTGCCATTTCATTTATATAAATTTCCTGCCCGTCAATTCTGCCTTTTTCCATGCGTGATACAAGTCGGTAAAGCTTTATATGTTTCCATATGATAAAGCTTGCAGTAATTATCATGCCACTCAGATATCCATACCGAACCTGCCAATATTCAATACAAACATTGTTCCACCACATAAACATCCTGCACATCAGCATATTCTCATAAAACAGCTTTAGCTTTCCCAGAAATGGAACTATAAGGAAAATACTCCAGACCATTCCTCTTAGAAAAACTGTCTTTTTTAGAATTGTAGTGCGCAGAATAAGTACAAGTGCCAATGCCGGAAAAGAAAACAAAACACATCTTCCAAGCTGTATACAGAAGTAAATGATACAATCATTCAAAAACTGCCATTCTATCTGCCATATCATTCTTTCCCTTTTCCTTTGCTCTTTTCAAGGATTTCCTCTAATTCCTCTATCTGCTCATCTGTCAAATCAAAGCTCTGCAGCAACGCCGCCATTGCATTTGTTCCGCTGCCGGAAAAATAACTGTCCACAAACCTCCTGCTTTTTTCTCTTACGCATTCCTCCTTTTGTTTCAGTACATAATAGTGATAAACCCTTGAATCATGCTCATCCACGGTGTACCCAAGAATATCCTTCTGGCTCAAACGATTCATCAGCACCCGGACCATTCTCGCTGACATATCTACGTTCCCCTGCATTTTTTTGATAACCTCAGATGAAGTTAACGGAGTATTGCTTGCCCAAAGCACTTCCATAATCAACCATTCGCTAGGTGTTATTTCTTCTTTTTCCATAAAATTACCCTTCCCTTTTCATTGTGTTATATTTTATATCGGTCAACGGTTGTTAATAATTAATAGTTGTTAATCATTTTTGTTATTTTTTACCCCGTTGCTATTTCAAACCGGATTCAATATACTAATAGTAGTTTCTACAGAAAAGGATACCTGCCTATATGGAATTATATAAAATCTACAATCCTATAACAGCTGATCCATTTAAATGTACCAAAAATTACATGGAGTTTGCGCCGTGTGACGCGCTAAAGCCCTATGTTCGATGCTTTTGGGGTTCCAGAGAACCTGTCACACAAAATGAAAATACTGCAACAGGTCTTGTAACGCCGGATACCTGTATGGACATTATCTTTAAAGTAGACTTTACAAACAATAAAATAGAAGACAGCTTCTGCGGAATAGATGACAGAACTTTTTTTTCGCACCATAATAATATAGAAAAGAAAACCGTTTTTACATTTGCAATTCGCTTCTACGCATGGGGCGCCGCCCTGTTTGCAGAAGAATCTATGAGGAATACAAAAAACGCTTTTTTTGATGTCGGCTGTCATTTTACGAAAATTAAGTCAGAACTGGAAAAACAGCTATTTGACGTTACCGATATATACAACCTAATCCCGATAGTGGAAAAAATATTGCTAAAACACCTTCAGGAAAAAAACAGAAATCAAATCGTATTTCAGAGCGTATTTGAAATATTGAAAAGCAAAGGAAATTTGTTAATGACGGATTTAAAACGGGAAGCTCTTATCAGCAGCCGGCAGTTGGAAAGACTGTTTCTCGAATATATCGGCATTTCCCCTAAAAGTCTGGCATCCTTAGTCAGATATCAATACCTGTGGAATGAACTTATTTACAATAAAGATTTTCATATGGCAGATGCCGTATACAAATATGGTTATTCCGACCAAGCGCACTTATGCCATGATTTTAAGAAATATCATTCCATGAGTATAGCGGATGCAAAAAGGTACGCTATACAGAATGTCGGAAATATACAAGACACTTCCTCTAATTTATCGTATGATGTTTTATAAAACACACTGGAGGAGGAATGTCATATGAAGTATTGCAATACCTTAATTGCCGTAAAGGACATGGAACAATCACTACAATTTTATAAAAATTTATTCGGGCAGGAAGTTACTCTTGATTTGGGTTGGTGTAAAACATTAACCTGTGGTCTGGTCCTGCAGGAGCATTTTGATAAAATTGCGGGATTTTCGGAAGATACCATGAAGTATTGTTCTAATACTATGGAACTTTATTTTGAAACAGAAAACTTTGAAGAGTTTATTACCCTCTTAGATAAATATCCCGATGTAAAACGGCTTCATGAGCCCAAAACCTATAGCTGGCTGCAAAAAGGCATCCATATATTTGACCCGAGCGGACACTTAATTGAAGTCTCGGAAAGTATGTACTCAGTAGGTTGTAAACAATTTGAACAGGGAAAAAGTGTTGAAGAGACAGCTGAGCTGACAAAGCATCCTGTAAATGTAGTTCAGGAATGGTTTCAAAAATATAAATCATCCATGATGAGCGTCTGCGGTACGGACTGCAGTACATGCTACTGTTATGGGAAAATGTGCGACGGCTGCAATACCTGTGAGGGAAAAGTTTTTCATGTTCCGGACGGAAAGGCATGTGCGATATACGAATGTGTATCTCATGAAAAGAATCTGAAAGACTGCGGTAAATGTACGGAAGTCCCATGCGGCATCTGGCGCGCAACAAGAGACCCTAAATATTCTGATGAAGAATTTGAAGAAAATATATCTGCAAGAGTTCAGGCATTAAAAGAATTAGGCGGCGCCGGAGTATAGACGCCGTATTTTTCACCGCACATAAAAGGAGCATAGTATATGGTTGCGCTATATATTCCCACTCTCGAGGACTTATGGTTTCGCCAGAAGTTTCTGAGTGATTCCGAAACGATGTCATATAACCACGCTTGGGGTGGTACCATAGATTTCCCGGAAGAAAAATGGATTTCGTGAAGAATACTGCACGGATGAAATTATAATGTTAAAAAAGTTTCTCTTGTAACTTTTGATTAATTTTTTCAATCAACAATTTAACAATGCCTCTATTGTTCCTAAAAGTCTATTCTGTTATCATAGGGACACAAACACTAGGAGGTCCGCTATGAAAATCAATCAAATTATTCATAATAAACGGAAAGAATTATCTTTAACGCAAGAGCAGATTGCAGATTTTTTGGGTGTATCAACACCGGCTGTAAACAAGTGGGAGAAAGGCAGCACCTATCCGGATATAACCCTTTTACCGGCTCTTGCCCGTTTACTAAAAACTGATTTGAATACTCTTATGTCTTTCAATGAAGATTTAACAGATATAGAAATAGATAATTTTGTTAATGAACTTGATAAAGTCGCAAAAGAGCAGAACTACAAAGCAGCTTTTCAAATGGCAATCGACAAAATACATGAATATCCCACTTGTGACAAACTGATATATTCTTCCATTCTGTATTTAGAGGGCGCACTATTCCTTTATAATGTATCAGAGCGGGATCAATATCGGAAAACTTTTGAAACATATTATGAACGCTTGTCCGCGAATGAAAGCCCCGAAATCAGAGATACGGCAATCAGTATGTTAATTTCCTATGCAAGAAACAGGGGCGAATATGCAAAAGCGGAAGAACTAATCAATATGCTGCCGTTTTCAAAGATAAATAGAGAAGAACAGCTTGCGGTTCTTTATCAGCAGCAGAAAAAATATGCAGACGCAGAGAAAATATGGGAACGTAGAATATTGAATGGCGTTATAGCGATACAAAGCGCTTTAATAAATATGCTCGAAATCGCTTTACATGAAAATCGTGATACCGACGCGGAATTTTTTGCGGATATGTACGAAACAATTATTTGCCAATTCTCTCTCCCTGAATGGATGCGCTACAATGCTCATTTCATGCTTGCGATAGAAAAGAAAAACAAAGCCGAAAGTTTATCTATTCTTTCAAAAATGTTACCCGCTATGAGAGTGGAATGGAAACCTCAGGATTGCAAATTGTATCAACATACAAAAGGGACTGGTTCCACATTTCTGTCGGGCAAAGTAGCTGATTCTTTATGTGAGGAACTGAACACCAAGGAGGAATATGCGTTTCTTCGCAATTGCGCAGAATTTAGAGAGCTAATGGCAGGAATACCTTGACATTAAATATTATTATAGTATAATTAAAACACCTGTTTTAATACAGGTGTTTTGTAATGAGCATTCAAAAGTTAGCTGGAGAAATAAAATATGCCGCCAAAAGCGAAATTTACACGGGAAGAAATTATACAAACCGCATTAAATATTGTGCGTGAAAACGGAATAGAGTCTTTATCTGCCAGAGTATTAGGAGCAAAACTTGATAGTTCAGCAAGACCTATTTTTACCGTATTTCAAAATATGGAAGAAGTACAACAAGAAGTTTTGAACGCTGCACGAAGCAAATATAATGAATATACACTAAGGGGCTTATCACAAAACCCGGCATTTAAAGGAACAGGGGAACAATATATTCAATTTGCAAAAGATGAACCGAAATTGTTTCAGCTTTTATTTATGTCAGAAAAATTTGATACTATGACTGTTGACAGCAGACTCGAACTTGATGACTATTATGATGAAATAATTTCGTCTATACAAACTCAATATGATGTTTCAAAGAACATTGCAAACAGATTGTATCGTCACCTATGGATATACACACACGGAATTGCTACACTTATAGCTACAAAGGTGTGTAATTTTACAAACGAAGAAATTGACACAATGTTGACAGAAACATTTATAGGAATATTTCAAAAAATTATGTCTGATGAAAAAGGAGCCTGATATATTATGCGAAGATATAAAATAGCCTCATTGATAATGATTATTCACGGCGGATTTATGGAAATCGGCGGCGTGTTTTGCTTTATACCTGCTATGCTTTTGGGAACTGATAAATTTGATATAGGGCAATATTTTTCATTTAAACTTCCATACTTTCAAAATAATCTGAATATGATGATTGTCATGGGGGCTATCTACGGTGTAGTACGGGTTGTTGGTGCAATCGGATTATTAAGGAACAAAATGTGGGGATTTATGCTTTCTGTAATCAATTGCATTATAACATTAGCTTTAATGATGTTTATGCTGCCAGCAGGAATTATGGACGGAGTGCTTGCGAGCAGTGCGTTAATACTGATGCTGACACAATATTATGGAGATAAGGAAATAGTAAGTAATGGTAAGATTGAATGAAGTTTTTAATCTGGTATTGTAAGATACTCATACCCTTTCGGAAACTTAATTTTTGAATAGTCAATTTTCTTTGCTTTATATACAATTTCGGAATATCGTTCATCCTTCTTGTTCTTCCGATATGTAACAATAATCCTTAAGCGATTCGTAATGTTATCACGCATATCTATATTCAATATCGTATTCGGTACATAGCATTCTCTTGACCTGTCATACACAAATCCTACACAGGCTCGAATATTACCTACTAATTTCTCTGTAAAAAGAGCGGGTCTCCTCGCATTATAATCACCAATCATATTGGCAGACAAGCTCGAAGATGAAACAATTGGCAAAAGCACGGACAATTTCTGTTCTGTTGTACCATCTAAAGCAAGTTCAAAGTCATCTAGGGACAAACGACGTGCCAGACACCGTGTATAAAAAGTATCTGGTGCCAATCGCTTTCCTTCTTGAAACTTCACCCCTGTTAAATGCATAAAATTATTGGGCTCAAATTGTGTTTCTACCGCAATCACTTTATTCATACTACTATTTGCACAAATTAATAACAAATTCTTATTTTCTAAGTTTTTCTGATATTGATCTGCACATTGGAACAATATTTTTAATGCTTCGCTTTTATCCATTTATGTATCCTTATATTAATTTAAAAGGAGACACATAACACCGCGATGTTGCGTGTCTCCCTTAATGACTGATTTTATCGTTGTCCGCCAACTCACAGGTCCTAAGTCCTGCATCTCTTTCGGATTTTATCGTTGTCCGCCAACTCACAGACCCTAAGTTCTGCATCTCTTTCGGATTTTAGATGTCAGTCTCATCAGCAGATTGACGTCTGCTTACCTGTTTATATTATATTCAAAATCATATTTATTATCAACTACTTTTTTAGCTAGAATTAATCCCCTTTGTAACTGATTTATAATCGCTGCTATACCTCCAAGAACCCAATTTTGAATTGATAGTAGAACGGATAAGGTTTCCGAAAAATAACCCGGAAGCTTACCTAAATAACCTATACCACTTATACCCAACATAAAAAAATGTTTCTCTTGCAACAAATGGAATTTTTGTTTTCATGCTTTTATATGCACTGCTCTGTGTTGGCGATGAAAACGCATCAATTCCCGTATCTCTTGCTAATAACATAGCTCTTTTCATATGCAGAGGATCACTTACGATTAACGCTGTTTTATATCCGTTCTCATCCATTATCTTTTTCGCATTTTCCAGATTTTCCTGAGTAATTGTAGATGTATCTTCTTCTAAAATTGCATTATCCGGTATTCCCACCGATTCAAGATACTTCCTTGCCATATATGCGTCTGTAAAACTATTGCCTTCTCCTATACCTCCCGTCACTATTATTTTGGTGACATCGGCTTTCTGATATAACTGGGCTGCATGATTTAATCTTTGTTTATATACCTCTGAAACACCATTGTCATCTGCTGCCGCACCTAAAACAATAGCGACATCACATTTCTTATCTTCATACACATTACTGTATCTGCAAATAGAAATAACATTGCAGGCAATATATATAATAACTAACATAATAAAAATTATCGCTAAAGATGTTTTGCGTATCAGGATTTTTCTCATAAACACTCTTCCCTTGTCCTTAAAAAAGACTTTTTGCTAAAATAAGTATAAGCTAATTTTTGTATGCGCACAATTACTCTACGATTCGTGGGTGTAATTTTGTAAATGTTTATCATATAATTTTTCGAAGAAAGGAAGTGTAGATATGAATCAAGTTAAAATCGGAAAATTTATTGCTGAAATGAGAAAGCAGCAAAATTTAACTCAGCGGAAATTTGCTGATATTCTTGGCATTAGTGATAAAACTGTAAGCAAGTGGGAATGTGGCAATGGAATGCCAGAATTGTCCTTTATGCAGCCAATTTGTAAAATTCTCAAAATAAATCTTAATGAATTGTTTTCAGGTGAAAAGCTTGCTGATGCTGACTATAAAAAGAAAGCAGAAGAAAATATGATGATGCTTGTTAAAGAAACAGAAGAAATGAAAAAGAACATTGTCGGCGGCAAAATTTTAGGTTATGTGGATAGTGTTGAAATGGATGTATGCGAAGTGCATAAGACAAATACTGAATTTTGGAGCACAATAGGCAACGAATTTTTAGGCGCAGCCGCTTTGCCAAGTTGGGGCGGTTTTTTTCCATCAGAAGACAAGCTGAATTTACTCGGAAGTTTGTCTGATAAA
>CAZKOR010000075.1:7717-16177 GCA_964554405.1 uncultured Bacteroides sp.
CGGTTTTTTTCCATCAGAAGACAAGCTGAATTTACTCGGAAGTTTGTCTGATAAACTTCCTTAGCGCACAAGGAATCGATGCAAAACTTATCTGCTCACCCATGGAAAATGAGTGTGAACTGCCAACCAATTATTTTGATTTAGTTTATTCAGTTTACGGAATTGGCTGGACAACCGATTTGGACAAAACATTTCAGCATATCCATACGTATTTAAAAAAAGACGGCGTATTTGTTTTCGGATGGTCGCATCCTATTCATAAGTGTGTATCGGTTGAGAATAGTAAACTTATTTTCAGTAATTCCTATTTTGACGAGGAATGGTATTGTGCTGATATGAGTAATAAAAAAATTATGCTGTCCAATCGAATGTTAAGTACATATATTAACGCTTTAACTGATAATGGCTTTATTATTGAAAAATTCATTGAATCAACTGACCGGGAAAAAGCAATGGCTTCAAATAATGATTTTGGTAAAAAAGCATTAATACTGCCTACGGTTTTTGTCATTAAAGCGAGAAAGCCATAAAGACATTATAGTAAAATGACGATAACATAATCAAATACAAGTTAGGAGACATGTTTTTAATTATGGATATACAGGCAATTCAATTAAAGCAAATACAGATACAGTCAGCAATTCAAATTATGCAGGCATCCTCTGTTAAAACTGTGAATGCAAGTGCTGTCAAACGTGATACGATATCCATCTCAAAAGATGGAATTTTCACATCGGTCTCAATTTATATGGATGCTGTGGAGGCATATTATGGTACAGGCAAAATCAGTGGAACGAATACGGGAGCAAAAACCAAAGGCTGCAATGATAAGGAATTTCCGCCTATTGATGAAGAAAAGCTCGCCGAAGTCAGTCTGCCGCGCAGTTATGAATCTTTAAAAGACACTAAATGTTACTATCACGGACAATCCATTTCCGAGTATGATCTGATTCGTCTGGCTGTTGCTGAGGGCAAGATGGAAGTGACAGAAGATAAAATTGCCATTGGAGCAGCATTTGAAGCGTTTCATGTAATGATAGAGGAAGAAGCGGCAACTAAATACCCATGGTCTTCCACGAAATATTCGGAAGATGGGAAATATACTTTTACAAAGAAAGAAGACGGAACCTATGAATGGCATGTAGTGCAGGATGGACTCATGGGAGCCTCACTGGACGATATTGCAAACTGGATTGCCGGCGGTACCCCTAATCGCAACATTGAGCGCCGCTACCTTGATTATCTGCGGAGCTGTGATCCTGAACTGTATGAAGCGGCGCAGAATATTGGCAAGGAAGTTCGCAATTACACTCTGATGACAGAGTGCTATAAGACAGGCGTTATAGGGGAGGCACAGCACGATTATGATTTGAATCTTCTTGCATTTATGTTTGGCATGACCGGCGGTGAGAAGTTTTATTCCTTGCTGTGCAAAGCAAAGTCAACGGGAGATTTTACCGACTTTTTTACAGCTTATCAGCCGGAGACGGCGAAAGCGATACAGGAAATCAGAGTGGAGCAAATCGGTAAAACCGGAGGTATTTTCTAGCGTAGTCAATATTACCGCTCAACAAAATCAGGCGGTCTATCCGCCGCCTGATTTCGTATACCCTATGCTTTACAATCTATTAGGTCAATGGCAATGCCCTCCACAGTGACTGCAATCGCCGCCGCACTGTAAGGATTTCCCATTTTTCTTATCGCGTACCATACTTCTGACTGCTAATCCCACCATTGCGGCAACAACTGCCAAAATAATAACTGTACCCATGAAAGTCCTCCATTTTTAATCATTTTATGAAATAGAATTCAACACTCTTACTTACTCGCATTTACACTCAGTTTCAATGTCTTACTCTCCGTGTATGGTCTGAACAACAGATACAAGAATCCGATTACTACAAGTATCGCTGCTGCTGCTCCGATTCCGAATGTACCGGTTACGAAGATATTGCCAATCTGGTATACACACAAAGATACGAGATAAGCCAAGCCACACTGATATCCGATTGCAATCCAGAACCACTTAATATTATTCATCTCCCGTTTAATTGCTCCCATTGCTGCAAAGCAAGGTGCACACAACAGGTTAAAGACTAAGAATGAATAAGCTGCAATTGCTGTCATACTGCCCGCAAGCTGTCCCCAGATTTCTTCGCCGTCCTCTGCAACTTCTGCGAAACCAAAGAGCATTCCGAACGTACCAACAACGTTTTCTTTTGCAATCAGTCCCGTTACGGCTGCAACTGCCATCTTCCAATCTCCCCAACCAAGCGGTATGAATAACCAGGAAATCAGGCTGCCGATGCTTGCAAGAATACTGCTGTCAAGTTCTTCTGCCTCCAACATACCAAAGGAACCGTCTACCCATCCAAAGCTCATTAAGAACCAAAGAACAATGGTTGATAAGAGAATAATCGTACCTGCTTTTTTAATAAATGACCATCCGCGTTCCCACATGCTTCTGAGTACGCTGCCTACCGTAGGAAGGTGATATGCCGGTAATTCCATAACGAACGGTGCCGGGTCTCCTGCGAACATTTTAGTTTTCTTTAAAATAATACCGGAACAGATAATAGCTGCAATTCCGACAAAATATGCACTTGGAGCAACCCACCATGCACCGTCAAAAAGTGCGCCTGCAATTAATGCGATAATCGGAAGTTTTGCACCACACGGAATAAATGTTGTCGTCATAATCGTCATTCTGCGGTCACGTTCATTCTCAATTGTACGGGATGCCATAACACCGGGAACACCACATCCCGTTCCTATCATAATCGGAATAAAGGATTTACCGGACAAACCGAATTTACGGAAAATACGGTCCATGATAAATGCAATTCTTGCCATATATCCGCATCCTTCCAGAAAAGCAAGGAACAAAAACAATACAAGCATCTGCGGAACGAATCCAAGCACTGCGCCGACACCAGCAACAATACCATCCAGAATCAGTCCCATTAACCAGTCCGCGCAACCTATGCTTTCCAGCAGACTTTCAATAGCAGGTGGAATAATTTCTCCAAATAATACATCATTTGTCCAGTCTGTTACGAATGTACCGATTGTCGTAACCGACACGAAATAAACAATAACCATGACAACCGCGAAAATCGGCAATGCCAGAATACGATTCGTTACTATTCTATCAATTTTATCGGAAGTTGTCATCTGACCTTTTTTATTTTTTGTGCAGCACTCATCAATAATCGAAGAAATATAAACATATCTTTCGTTTGTGATAATACTTTCCGTATCGTCATCAAATTTCTCTTCCAACGTTTTGATTTCACCGGACACATCCGGTACAGATTTTAACTGCTCTGCAATTTTATCATCTTTTTCCAGAAGTTTGATGGCAAAAAATCTTTTCTGCTCTTCCGGAACATTTGCTCCCAGTTTATTCTCGGCAACAGACTGAATAACAGCTTCCACCGCTTCTGCAAAAGAGTGTACCGCTTTTGCTTTTCCTTTTGCTGCTGCGATTGCTTTATTCGCTGCTTCTTGGATTCCCGTGCCTTTGAGTGCGGAAATCTCAACCACTTCACAGCCTAATTTCTTGGCTAATTTATCAGTATGTATTTTATCTCCGCTTTTAGCTACGATATCCATCATGTTAACAGCCATAACGACCGGAATCCCAAGTTCCAATAACTGTGTGGAAAGATAAAGGTTACGCTCTAAGTTTGTTCCATCCACAAGATTCAAAATAACATCCGGCTTTTCCGTCAATAAGTAATTTCTTGCTACCACTTCTTCCAGAGTATACGGGGATAAAGAATAAATTCCCGGTAAGTCCATAACGGCAACTTCTTTATTATTTTTTAATTTTCCCTCTTTTTTCTCTACTGTAACACCGGGCCAGTTACCAACAAATTGATTTGCGCCCGTCAGTGCATTGAACAGTGTAGTTTTACCGCAGTTCGGGTTTCCTGCTAATGCAATTGTAATCGACATATGACTAACTCCTCCCTTTGATTTTTCAATTAACTTCTATCATTTCCGCGTCCGCTTTACGAACAGATAATTCATATCCTCTCACTGTGACTTCCACAGGGTCTCCAAGCGGTGCAACTTTTCTTACATAAATTTCAACGCCCTTTGTCACGCCCATATCCATGATACGGCGCTTTAACGCTCCTTCGCCATTGATTTTGGCAACTTTCACGGTTTCACCCGGTTTTACGCTTCGTAATGTTTTCATATTCTCCTCCCTCTTTATCCAATAAGAATTCCCTTTGCCATGTTCTTATCAATTGCAACACGGGAATCTTTTACATTCACAATCAGATTTCCTCCGATTGAAGAAACAACCGTAATCGCCGCTCCTGCTACGAAACCCAGTTTTTCCAGAAACAGTCTCGTCTCTTCTTTTCCTGTTACCTTTTTAATTAAATTAGACTCTCCTTCTTTTGCTAATAATAACGGCATATCCTCATCTCCCTTATGGCATTTGTGGTTAGTGCCAGCTAACTCTCTAATACTAAGTTAGCATTAACTAACTGTTTTGTCAACACCTTTTTTCACAATAGATTTTTCTATACAAATGCTATATAATATCATACAGATATATTTACCTATTAAAATTTAATTATTAAATAAACAAGTAATATGTGAGGTACAAAAATCGTGGCAAACAGACAACGAAGATTTAATGCATTGCTTATTGCTGCCGCATTATTAATCATCGGCTTTGTAACCGTTTTTTACGTAAATCGGCTAAACAAAGTAATCTCAGAAAATGTTATCAGCTCAGTCAGCGAGCTTGCAGAACATGATAAAACCGCCATTCAGGCTTATATTGATATTTGTTGGAATGACCTCTATGAAATTCAGGACCGCTTTATCAGCTATGGCTGTGAGACCATACAGGACATTGAAATAAGGATGAACTTGGAATGTGCTACCAGTGACTTTACACATATTTATATACTTGCAGAAGATGGAACGGTTTATACCGACAAGTTTGTCTCCTACTCCCCGGGCGCTGATATTTTAAACCGCAGTCTGGATTTTTTGCCCTACTTTGAAGATGGAAGAGAACGGGTGATTATGCGGTTTGACGATAAAACAACAGGCTGGATGACGAAAGAGAGCATTCTTTATGGCGTACGTTTAAACAATTATGAGGTTGACGGAGTAAAAATGCTTGCCCTGATTGGCATCAGTGATATTTCATCTATTCAGGATAATATGGTAATTGACAGTTTCATTAAAGACGGGAATAGCCGGGGCAACAGTTTCCTCATCGACAAAGAAGGTAACTATATTATCAATGTGAATAAAACAATCTACCTGAACAAACAGGATAACCTGTATAACCATTTATCGGAATCCATATCTTCAGAACTGACCAATGAAGAAGTAGCACAAAAAATATACAACCTGGAAACTTTTAGCTTTTACCATACCCATGCTGAGGACCATACAAAGGAGCTGCTTTATTTTATTCCCCTTGTCGAAGACATTGACATGTACTTTGTTATGTCTGTCACAAATGAAGTTTTTTTTGAACAGACCAAAACATTCACCACAATGAGCATGATTCTGCTGGCTGTCAGCATGATAACGGTTGTCAGCATGCTGCTGATAATGATGAATAACCAGTATAAAACAATGCTGGCAACGGAAAGGGAAAGGTCGCAAAAAGAGTTTCTGTCCAATATGAGCCATGAGATACGTACGCCTTTAAACGGTCTGATTGGCATGAACCACTTAATGATGTTACATATTGATGATGAGAATCAAAAAGCACAGATGGAGGATTGGTTGAAAAAATCCCACAGCACGGCAAACTATCTCCTTTCGCTTGTAAATGACATTCTGGATCTGTCAAAGCTCCAGGCAGGCAAAGTGAGCCTGGTCAATGAACCACTTCTGCTGCCTGCACTCATTGACGAGGTTTCTGCGATGCAGGCGGACAATATCCAAAATCGTGGGGTAGAATATATTGTTGAAACGGATATTACAGAACCCTGCATTGAGGGTGACGCAACACGCATCAAACAAATATTGATGAATATTGTCGGCAATGCCGCTAAATTTACGCCAAAAGGCAACTATATCAAGCTCTCTGTGACTCAGAAAAGAACAGATGATATGCATGTGATTACTACTTTTCAATGCGAGGATACCGGAATTGGTATTTCCCCGGAATATATCGACAAGATATTTGACTCATTCAGTCAAGATCGCAATCGAAATACAAACGGCATCAAGGGCACAGGTCTTGGCATGGCAATCAGTAAGCTCCTTATCAACGCTATGGGGGGCGACATCACCGTGGAAAGTGAGCTGGATGTAGGAAGTACCTTTACCGTTACTCTTCCCTCCCTTATCATAAAGGAGATACCTGAATACTTGAAAGAGTCCGACAAAGATGGGGCTGACTCCGAAAGCGAAAGCCACCCGTCCCGCTGCAAAACAGACGGCAGACCGCTGAAAGTCCTGGTAGCTGAAGATGTGGAACTGAATGCAGAAATCTTACTGGAAATATTAGCATTGGAAGGCTTCGAAACTGCCCATGCCAAGAATGGGAAGGAAGCTGTGGAACTATTCCAAAACTCCGAAATCGGTGAATTTGACATTATCCTGATGGATATGCAGATGCCAGTCATGGACGGCTGCGCCGCATCCAGCGAAATCCGAAAACTCTCCCGGGAAGATGCAGAGTCTGTGCTGATATACGCCTGCACCGCTAATACATTCCAGGAAGACAGGGAATTGGCAATGAGTCATGGTATGAATGACTTTTTAACGAAGCCCATTGACATAAATATCCTATTGAAAAAATTGGAAAGTATAACAAAGTAGTCGAAAGGAATAACCATGAAAAGAAAACTGTATTATTTACTGTCTGCCGCAGTCGTCTGCTGTGCCATTCTCACTGGCTGCGGTCTCAAAGAATCGAAAAAAAAAGAAGATGTAACTTTGATTGTCAAGGTGCCCGCTCTGTTAATGAATTCTGTGAGCAACCCTGACATCTTAGACGCCGCAATATTTTTACAGCAGGCAGGGGACGCCTTTGCCGAACAGTATGAGGAGGCCAATGTCACTATCCAAGTAGAATCTTTTGAATATGTGGATGAAATAGAGGCAATCACAGGCAGCTTTGATACCGAAGATGCCACGGACATTCTATATGAAGGGTATTTTAATATGGCATCCTATATCCATACCGGAAGGGTTGTTCCGCTGGATGACATCATATCCGACGATCTGCGCAGTGATATTGATGATGCATCCTGGGCAATGAGTATGGCGGATGGGAAAACTTATATGATGCCGTTTTCCAGTATGCAAAATATCCTCATCTATAACAAGCAGCATTTTGAATCATGCGGTCTTGAAAAATATGTTTCCACTGAGAACATAATCCAAAACTGGACGATGGAGGAATGGACCGAAATCCTGAATACCCTTGCCGAAAAACTGCCGGACCGGACCTACCCTATGATGATGTATGGGAAAAATAATCAGGGCGACACTCACATTATGACTTTCATGAGAGCCTTTGGCAGTAATATTTTCGACAAAGCCGGCAATTTTGACTTTGAAAGCAGTGAAACAGTACAGGCATTGGAATGGATTCAGGATGGCGTAAGCAAAGGATGGTACCCACCGCATCCGGAAAATATAGAGATATCAGACTGCAACGAATTATTCAGCAATGGACAGCTTTCCATTCACATGTTCAATAATGCCAGCTTTAATCTTTACGACAATATGGAAGATTATGGATATGTGAACTTTCCGGGTAATTTTGCAACTTCCTTCGTTACAGGCTTTGAAGTGTTCGACAACGGGGATGATATAAAGACACAAGCCGCAAAGGACTTTATCCTGTTTATTTATGAAAACGAGGAATGGCTTGATATCTCTGCGGGAAATATCCCGGCATGCAAATCAGTCGCAGAGAAATACAAAGACCAGATCACCATGTTAGATGAATTTGTGTCAAATGCCGGGCATGTGGTTGATTTCATGAACAACAGCCCGAACTGGCAGGGGAACGACACTTCCGTGCGCAGTGTATTTTGGCCAAACATCCATGAACTGCTCTCAGAAATCATCACACCTCAGGAATGCGCTGAAGCGCTGAATGAAGCTTGCAATGCCGCCTTGCAGACAGGACGTGAGGACAGCAGATTACATGAATAACCTATTAAAAAATTCTAAGGCTATTTATTTTTAGCCTTAGAATTTTTTTAATCATTATATTCTTATGTCAATTAAAGTCTCTTCAAAAGTTCTTCTCTCTGTGCCTCGTAACCCGGTTTGCCAAGCAGTGCAAACATGTTTTTCTTATAGCTTTCAACGCCCGGCTGGTTGAACGGATTAACTCCTAACAAATATCCGCTGACACCGCAGGCAAACTCAAAGAAGTAGAATAATTCGCCAAGATAAAATTCGCTTACTTCCGGAATATTTACCACGAAGTTAGGAACCTGTCCGTCC
>CAZKOR010000076.1:0-14242 GCA_964554405.1 uncultured Bacteroides sp.
TTTAATGAAATGCAAAAGTACATTGGCAGTATCACATACAAAACCTTAAGTTCCACACTAAAACAGTTAGAATCCGATGGGCTTATTCATCGTGAAGAATACCCGCAGATTCCGCCAAAAGTTGAGTACAGCCTTACAGAACGCGGCCAGTCCCTGATTCCTATTCTGGACCAAATGTGTGATTGGGGAGATAAAAATAAACTACGATAAGGAGATATCATTATGGCAAGTATCTACGACAAAGCCGCTATCTACGACCTGATAGACAGCGAAGACAGATTCGAAATCTATCAAAACCACTGGAAAGCCGTATTCGATAACCGTCCCATACAGACATGTTTAGACGTCAGCATCGGCTCCGGCAGTGTAACGCTGCCGCTTTCCGATTTGCAGGTAAAGCTGTCCGGTTCGGATTTAAGTGAAACAATGTTGGAAAACTGCCGTAAAAAAGCGGCTGCAAAAAATATCGACATAGAACTGCAATGCTGTGATTTCCGGGCGGTGGCAAGCCGCTTTTCCCAAAAGTTTGACTGCGTTGCCAGTACCGGAAATTCCCTACCCTATGTCACAAACGAAGACGTCTGCAAAACTTTAGAACAAATGGACGCCTTAATCAATCCCGGAGGATATTTATATTTCGATATCAGAAACTGGGATAAAATTTTAAGGGAGCGGAACCGCTTTTACCTGTACAACCCTTTCTTTGACGGTGATACCAGAATCAATCTGATACAGGTATGGGATTATCACGAAGATGATACCATGACATTCAACCTTCTTTATACCTTTGAAAAGGATAATCGGATATTCCAGAAAGAAAAATTTGAGGAGCATTATATCCCTGTCAAAAAGCAGATTCTTCTGGATAAGTTAGCGCAAATGGGCTATGGGGATATCGAAGTTATGAACTTCCCGGTACAACAGCCTTATACGGATATTGATGATGTGGACTGGTACTGTGTGATTGCAAAGAAATCCAGGAGAACCTGAAAGTTCTCCTGGATTTTATACCTCCTTCACATCACGGAAGATACTGCTCCGTAATACTTATAACCTGTCCCTCTTTCACTGTAATTATCCATAAAACAGGGTATTCCATTTCCATCAGGTAATCTGCAAACTCCTCTTCACTGAGTTCTACAGACGGGTCATGGTGGTTTTCCAAAATGAAAAAGGTACAGTCTTCATGAATAGGATAGGTAATATCCTCCCCCTCCGCATCAACAACTTCAAAGCCTGCGTCTTCATTATATTCGGGTTTCCAGTCTTCGCTTTCAAATGTCACCCAAAGCTGCCTGTCTATTGTCACAAAACCGTTATCATAGGCAGATATATATCCATGCATGATTTCCTCTGATACGGTTATAGCAAAGGTATCCGCTATCACCGGCAGTTCTCTTCCCCAGCCTTCTTCCGCTTCCATCGGATAGGAGTAGCCTACGCACCATACATCACCGCTATCCTCGAGCAGTCTGACTTTATGTATGATATTCTCCTCCAATTTTACCAGTTCACCGTTTTCCCACTCATAACCGTCAGAGGTGAACAGCCCTTCTACCCTGTCTCTATCAAATAAATCTTTTTCAAAAAGCCCTGCCCAAAGCTGTACGTCTTCATTCACTACACTTCTCCACGTATCCGCTTCCGCCTTCTGCCATTCTCCATCAGGCAGATAAAACGAGTATTCTTTATTGAAAAACCCTGTCGTCACAAGCGTTGCACGTTTTTCTTCCGGTTCTCCCTCTTTCATAATTGTGAGTATTCTCGTATTTTCCGCTGCGGCTTCCATACCTGAAACTTCCCCGCCAGAAATATCATCTGTGGGAACTGCTGCGCTCTCATCTGCGGTTTCCACCTCTGCCTGCTCAGTCTGACCGGCATTTTCCTCCTGTCCGGTAACATCTTCCGTATTCTCTTTCCCGGCAGAGCATTCTACCAGTGTTCCCAAGCCTATTGTAAAAACCGCAGCAAGTATAAAGACAGCGGCGCCATTCCTCTTGCGGCTTTTTTTCAGAATATTCTGAAAACGTTTCTTCATAATCTGTTTATCGTCGTAAAATTGTGTTGATAAAACCGTTCTCTTTTTCCATTGCTTATGAAGCGTGGATAATAACGTTTCCGTATATGCTTTCCGCACGGCATAACCTGCACCCTGTGTCACCTTTTCATCACAGGATAACTCCATATCAATCGCAGCCTCTTTCTGCATCATCCAGATCAGGGGATTAAACCAATGCACCGCATTCGCTGCCATAAAAAGCAATTTAACATAGATATCACCGCGTTTCAGATGCACAAGCTCATGCTTTAAAATAAAAAATACATCCTCCGTACTGTACTCTTCTTTCGGCAAAACCAAAACAGGTTTCAGAAATCCCATAATCATTGGGCTGGCAGCTTCGGAATATTCCATGACATGTACCGTACGTTTTATATGTAATTCTCTTTTCAGTTCAAGCATCTGCTGCAAAATACGCCTGTCTTTTATTACATTTCCTCTTTTCATTATCTGTCTCTTATAGTGCGCGTAGCTGATAAGATTTGTAAGTAGAAAAACCAGACAGCCAAGCATCCAGACATACTCTGCGATGTCAAGCAGGGTAATATGGCTATTTTCTTTTCCGGACTGCAGTGCAATAGGCGCCGTCATTTGTGATGGTATCCTGACAATTACCCGTCTTGGAGCTGTCTCCATATCGGTCGGAGTCTCCGTATGTTCCTCTTCGAATTGCAATTCAGTCTGGATTCCCATTCGTAACAGCTTCTCCATCACAGTCTGCATGTCCGCCCCGCGAAAAGGAATCAGCAGGCGCAATGCAAGGAATATCCAAATCAGGTATTTCCATTTTGCAGCATACCGTTTGTTCAAAAGAGGCGTCACTAAAATCAATACTGTAATAACCAAACTGGTTGACGCTGAAATTTCCAGAAAAGCAAGAAAGACATTTGTTATCATCATTCATCCTCCCCGGAATATTCCGCTTCCAGCTCATCCAAATATTTTCTGAGTTCATCCACATCAGATTTTTCGATTGCCCGATTGCTGTATAGGGTAGCTACCATATTTTGTATGGAATTATGGTACAGCTTTTCAAGAAAATGTTTACTCGCCCCGGTTTTATACTCATTTTCCGAAATAACCGAAGTATACAGATTGTTTCCTGTAGAACGGTCGCAGGCAGCAAACCCTTTATCCACCAGCCTTGCCAGTGAAGTCATTAAAGTAGAAAGCTGCCACTTCCTGCGTCCCTGCAATTCTTTTAAAATATAATTTGACGTTACAGGCTTATCACTCTCCCAAATCACCTGCATAATTTCCAACTCTGCTTCTCCAAGCTTTTTGTTAATTCCACTCATATGAAAAACGCTCCTTTATACAATTGTATAATTCATTATACAGACGTATAAAAGTTTTGTCAAGATACTCTCGATGCGCTTGAATCCCTTACCGCAATATGGTACTATTTATTTAAAGTAGCCAGCAATATAAAATACATAATATTGACTTTTCAAGTCAACAAAGAGGTGAAAATTCCCATGAAAGAAAAATTATACACAATTCCATTAAATGACGCAATGAATGCCGATGATGAATGTCCTTTCTGTTTCATTGAAAGAAATGTGGAACAGGATTTACTGGATTTCACATTAGGCTCCGGTTCTTCCTATATGGAAAGCGATGTCAGAGAAGCAACTGATAAGGCGGGCTTTTGCCGGGCGCACTTTAAGAAAATGTTTGATTATGGAAACACGCTTGGAAATGCCTGGATTCTAAAAACCCATTATATCAAGATGAATCGCGAAATGAAAGAGCAGTTCAAAAACTACAAACCCGGTAAAACCTCTTTCAAAGATAAGTTCAAAAAACAGACCGAGCGCACCAATCCTATCGGCATCTGGATAGCGGAAAAAGAGGACTCCTGCTATATCTGCAACCGTTTCCGTGACACTTATGAGCGGTATATGGACACGTTCTTTGTGATGTATAAAAAAGATGCTGAGTTCCGTGAAAAGGTCAAAAACAGCAAAGGATTCTGTCTGCATCATTTCGGTGACTTATGCGAAGCCGCCGAAAGCCGCCTGAACGATAAGGAAAAAGCGGAATTTTTTGAAATGTGCTTTGCCCTAATGGAATCCAACATGGAAAGACTTGCCGAAGACGTTGCATGGTTAGTGGAAAAATTTGATTACCGCAATAAAGACGCCGACTGGAAAAACTCCAAAGATGCCATCCAACGCGGGATGCAGAAGCTAAAAGGGGGATATCCTGCTGACGCACCTTATAAAATGAACAAATAACAACCGCAACCCTAGCGGCTTGCGCAATATAAAAAAAGTATCGCCGTCAGCGATACTTTTTTTATGAATCAAGTGCGCCGGCACTCGATTTTTACATTGCATCCAACGAATTATCGTTATCATCATCGTCGTCGAAAAACTCTTCTACTTTGGATGCAGCCTCACCCGCGGCTTTCGCAGCATCGTCTACCGCCCCGACAATCTTGTCTGTTGCTTCAGCCTTTACTGCGTCTAAACCTTCTTTAAACTGCTCCGCTTTTTCTTCGACTTTTTCTGCTGTTTTTGTCAAATCCAAGTCAACATATTTGCGCTCTGTCTCTGCATTCCCGGACGCATCTTCGCCGTCTAAATCCTCATCAAAATCATCAAAATCGTCGTCCTCATCGAACGCACCATCCATTTCCGCATCCTTTTTCTTCAGGAAATAATATGCTCCGCCTGCAACCGCTCCAATTGTTGCTGCCAGGAAAAATTTACCAAATTTTTTTGACATGTGGAAGTCTCCTTTCACCGATTCTTTTAATCATATATTAATACTATTTTGCGAAAATGAAAAGGGAATATGTATAAAAAAAAAATTAATTTTTAGGGAAAAATTTCCTGATACAACATCTTGTGGCAGAAAAAAAAGTCAAAACTAGTTTTTCTAAATTATTGAATCTGCCTCCAATTTATGATATATTAAAACTCGACTCATAAAGTCAATAAAGGATAAAAAAGGATACATAATGAACGAGAAATTTTTTGATTTAAAGAAAGAAAAGCAGGACAGGATGATTAATGCCTCCTTAAAACTTTTTGCCTTAAATGGATACAAGCATGCCAGCACTGACGACATTGTCACAGAAGCGGGTATCAGTAAAGGTCTGCTTTTTCACTATTTTGGAAGCAAGTTAGGGTTGTATACCTTTTTATATGATTACAGTGTCAGATTTATGAAGCTGGAATTGACCAGAGGAGTCTTGGAATCTTCCCATACAACGGACTATTTTGAAATCCGCAAACAAATTGAAATGGCTAAAATGCAGGTACTGAAAAACTATCCTTATATGCAGCAATTTTTAGACCGCTGCAAATATGAAAACGTCAGCGAAGCCCTGCTTGCCATTGAAGAACAGCGCAACGTCCTGCCGGAAGTTTATGCTTCCATTATGGAGCAGGCTGATAAAAGCCTTTTTGCAGATAAAGTGGATATTAATAAACTGGACGCTATGTTAGACTACACGATAAAAGGCCTGATGACAGAGCATTTCCAGGACGCTTCTTTCCATCCTGAAATGCTGTACGAAGAAACCGTCAGCTATCTGATGATGATGAAAGAAATCGCATACCGCAAATAGAAAAAGCCGATGTTTCAACGCATCGGCTTTTTATTTCACCTTATTTCTTTGCTGCATTCTTTTCTTTGATTTTCTTTACAACCATGTCTTTTATCGTTCTTGCCTTATCTTTCATACGCGGATTGGCTGACGGATTGGTTAAAATGCCTGCTACCAGTCTGCTTGTCACATCGTACTGCTCAAAGCGCATGGAAAGCACTGCAATCAGATAATCAACAGTCGGCTCATCCATACCGCACATCGGGAAGCTCTCTGTCTGTCTTGCAGATAAAAATCCCTCAAGTGCATTGTGCAGATATTCATTTTCTTCTTCGTCCAGTTTCTTCTTCTGCTCTGCATAATCCGAAGCGCTTGTATCCAAATGTTCCCCTTTTCCACGCAGAAGCCACGCTGTTTTTAAACAGATGTATGCTTTTTCACTTGGTTTTGCCTGTTTTACAATGGCATTTGCCAGAGTCAGCTGATAACGCTCTAAGGCATCATCATAACTGAAAATTTCCTTAACTTCTGTCTGCGGTTTAAAGGATGCGGAAATAGTCTCCTTGATATGCTTTGCCTGCGGAGAAGTAACAAACTTGAAAAATCTGCTCAATGCCGCATATCCGCAGTGAGGACACATAACAATATCATATTTTAACAAGTCAACTTGGTCATACTTCGGACGCAAATCCATATCTGTACCGGCTAATTTCACTTTACCGACTTTTACGGTCTTTGTTTTAAATTCCTTATCACAAATCGGACAGGTTGTTGCTTTATCAAACAGGTAATCCTGTTCCTGCATTACCGGTGCAGCCGCCGGAGCATTATCGTCTCCCTCTGCCTTTTTCGGCTCATCATATAAATTCATGTTCTTTAGGTTACCCAGTCCAAACTGTTCCAATCCTGACAATAAATCCGCCATTTGTATTTTCCTCCCAATCCTTTTATTTATACTTTCTCTTTTTATATTCTATTTTACCGTTTCTTTATTTTTCTCCCTTAGGTAAAACAAAAGAACTCTTCAACGACACAATCCGGTTAAATACCAGAGCATCCGGTTTGGAATCTTTACTGTCCACACAGAAGAAGCCCTGCCTTACAAACTGGAAACTGTCATATGCCTTTGCATTTGCAATAGACGGTTCTATCCGGCACTCTTTCAGTACTGTTAAAGAATTAGGGTTCAGATTCAAACTACCGTCTTCATTGTAAACACCTTTTTCCTCATCAATAATATTCTCATACAGTCTGACTTCCGCTTTCACCGATGAAGAAGCGGGAACCCAGTGAATCGTTCCTTTTACCTTTCGTCCGTCCGGGCTGTTGCCGCCCTTGGAAGCCGGATCATACGTACAATGCACTACTGTTACCTTACCGTCATCATCTTTCTCATATCCTACGCAGGTAACAAAGTAAGCGTGCATCAATCTGACTTCATTTCCAGGAAACAGCCTGAAATACTTCTTCGGCGGTTCTTCCATAAAATCATCTCTGTCAATATAAAGTTCTCTTTCAAAAGGGACTTCCCTCACGCCAAGACTTTCATTTTCCAGATTATTCGCTACGGTCAAACTTTCCGTCTGTCCTTCCGGATAGTTGTCAATGACAAGCTTAATCGGGTCTAATGCCGCCATGATACGCGGTCTTTTCAGTTTTAAATCTTCTCTGATACAATATTCCAGCATGGAATACTCGGCAGACGAATTGGCCTTCGATACACCGCATAAGTCAACGAAACGCCGAATGGACTCCGGTGTGAATCCTCTTCTCTTGAGCGCCGCTATCGACACTAACCGCGGATCGTCCCATCCGTCTACGATACCGTCTTCCACCAGTTTTTTAATATATCTTTTACCAGTGACTACATTGGTCAAATACATTTTGGCAAACTCTATCTGTTTCGGCGGATGCGGATATTCCAACTCTTCCACTACCCAGTTATAGAGTGGTCTGTGATCCTCAAATTCCAATGTACAGATAGAATGTGTAATACCCTCTATCGCATCTTCTATCGGATGCGCAAAATCATACATCGGATAAATACACCATTTATCACCAGTATTGTGGTGGGATAAATGCGCCACACGATATATAATCGGGTCTCTCATATTGATATTCGGAGACGCCATATCAATTTTGGCACGCAGCGTTTTCTCACCATCCGCATATTTTCCGTTTTTCATTTCTTCAAATAGCGCAAGATTCTCTTCGATGCTTCTGTCACGATTCGGGTCATCTTTGCCCGGTTCAGTCAATGTTCCTCTGTACTCGCGCATTTCCTCAGCGGTCAACTCGGATACATAGGCTTTTCCCTTTTTGATTAACTTGACCGCATATTCGTACATTTCATCGAAATAATTGGAAGCAAAAAATAATCTGTCCTCATAATCTGCCCCAAGCCATTCTACGTCCGCTTTGATTGACTCTACAAATTCATTTTTTTCTTTCGTCGGATTCGTATCGTCAAAGCGCATGTTGAACTGTCCGCCATATTTTTCAGCAAGACCGTAATTTAACAAAATACTTTTAGCATGTCCGATGTGTAGATACCCGTTTGGTTCCGGAGGAAATCGGGTATGCACCTTCTCATATACACCCTCTGCCAAGTCTTTTTCAATAATCTGCTCTATAAAATTTTTGGAAACGACTTCTTTCTCTTCTCCGGCTGCCACTGTCTACTCCCTCCTTCGACACACGTTCATTACTATGTTACCATAGGAAACACAAAATATAAAGTAGAAATTTTAAGTTCTTTCATACGTCTTAAAGAAAATATCCCGCTCCACAACAAAAATATCATGCTTATCATCACAACGCACGGCAAGATAATCCCCCGGTTTTCCTAATGTATACTTCTCTCTGTCCCACCTCGTAAAGACCTTGACTCTATTAGTCAGCTCTTTTGCATGAATATGTGTTCCGCCGTTTGCAATGCAGACTCTGGCATAATCCGAAAGATGCAATACCGACCGGTCAGCTCTGTTATGAACAGTCGGCCGATATGCAGCTTTCACTGCGCAGTCCGCCATACGATAAGGTTCATTCGTCAGCTCATATGTTTTCTCAAATATGCTTTTCCGGTTCGGATATACTTCGCCCTTTATGCCTATCATAAGAATCAAATCCGGCTCCACGACCATATCCACATCGCCTTCTAACGTACGAATCGTAATCGGTGTTCCGGCAGGCAGTATATCCGTTGCCTGTACGAAGCCGAGCGGCATCTTTTTCTTTACATAGGACTGCATGTCCGAAACATCAATATCATATTCACTCGCTGAGATAATCTGACTGTTATCGAAATAATCATTTAATCTTTCGCTGAAAAAGGCTTCTGAATGCAGTGTCGGATAACTTTCCTCATAGAGCACCTTGCTGATAAAGCCACCCGCTTTCTCATGATGTCCGCCTCCCGAACCGATTTTATCCGCAAGGAAAGCAGCGAGTTCATTTGCCTGCACTTCTTTGACGCAGCTTCGTACCGAAAATTTATAACCCTCTTTCCACTCATTATATACCACGCAGGTATAAACTTCCGCTACCTGTAATAAAAAATCACTAATGAGACCGAGAATATTCGGGTCACACGGCTGTGCCTTAATGATCGCATAGTGATAATCGTCATTATAAATATGGCGGATAAGCGCTACACCGGCAATCTCTAATTCATTCAGAGACAAGTTGGAATTACGGAATAACTGCACCAAAGATTTTTCGCAAGGTACAGCGTCCCGCATATCCATATCAAGCGGATTGAAAATCTCCGAAAACTGATTTGTATCAGTATAAAGTCCATAGTAAAGCGCTGTTCCGAGCTTTGTATCCCGGATTTCAAAGCCTTCATCTCTCAGCATATCCCAGACTAACGTAGAACAGCTTCCCAGTTCCGGATTAATCTCTATCATATCCACATCCTGAATCTCAATCTGATGATGATCAATAATTGCCACGTTCTGCGCCGGTATTTTTGTGACATTTCCCGCACCATACTGGCAGTCCACCGTAATTAACAGTCCGTCCAGTTTATGTCCCGGCATGTCTTTTACCCAGTCTTCCACCCGCTTTATATATTCTATTTCTATTTTCAGATGTTCCAACATCAGGCGCAGATTGGATTTCTGAATCTCATTAATGCCGGAGTATATAAAACGCACTTCTTTTCCAATCTGCTTAAAATAAGTATACAGTGCATATCCGGAAGCAATGGCATCCGCATCCGGATTGTCATGACACTGAATGGTAATGGAATGATATCCGGCTAAATCTGACAGTTTCATCTTTATTCTCCTTTACTTTCATCCTGACTTGTCTCATAATGTACGCTCATGATTACATCCATATATAGTGTAATTGTCATATCCACGTCATACAGATGATAAACCGCCTTTTCATAGTTCTTACTTTCCGGGTCTTCCTGTAAAGTATCCGGTTCCCCATATAAGGAAATCATCTTCTCCCTTGTATCTCCCATTTCTACGAGTTCAATACTTTGGGAAAGTTCCTCTTTAATTTTATTCTGTTGCTCTTCAATCAGCTGCATTTCTTCTATCATCTCTATGATTTTCCTGTCTCTTTCAACGCTTTGTTCATATTGTCTTTGCTGTGCTATTCCATCAATATATCTTGCAAATCCGCTGCCGCTTAACAGTACAACCAACAGCCACGCCGCCTTAACAAGCGTGCGCATACCGCCAGCTAAGTCATGCTTCCGTCCCTGCGCTTTACATGCACCGCGAATCTTGCCTCCGGCATAGCCTAACGGGTCTGATACTCCTACATTATCTTCCGTGATATTTCTGTCTGCTTCCCTATCCATCATGTCACTCTATTCCCATGTTCTGAGTTCTTCTTCATCGCTTCTCTCCAAGCGGAAAAATCTGCCCTCTATGCATATTGTCGCTTTTCCATTTTTATCCACAATAATGTCAATATCCCTTTTAAAAACATTTGGATGATTTCCCATTGTCCCAGAATAGCATAATACTCTTTCCTACTATCAATACTGTTATCCATATAGATAAGCGTTCCGATATAGTCCGGCGTTATAAAATCATACAGTACAACATGTTCCACTTCACCCTCTGCATCCCAATCCACTATGCACAAATAGGGATTTCCCCGTTTCTTCTTTTTTGATATAATCTATCTTTTCTGTTATGGACAGTTCTTTAGACTCTACCGATTCCCGCTGCAGCAGTTCCTCAATGGTTCCCGTCTGCACAGCCTATTCTTTTACAAAAACGCTCTATATGATAATTCATCCTGACTATCATACCTTTCTCTCTGTTAGCTGAAAACTACAGATATCAATATCATCCTATAAAATCAGCAAAAAGTCAATTCGGCGGCACTATACTTCTAATCTCTCTTTAAGCCACTTTCTTCTCAAATCCATGCACCCAGTCAGAACACAGGTAATAAATCAGATAAATCACTGAACTAATGCTCCATGTGAGCGGATATGCCCAGTAAATATAGCGGATTTCCCCAGTAAAGTGCATAACAGCCGCAATATAAGCGATACGAAGCACACACCAGATAGAAAGCATAATAATCATTGGTACAAAAGCTTTTCCCGCGCCACGGCAGACTGCCGCTATGGAGTGGGAAAATGCCAACAGGAAATAGAACAACGCAGCAGTACGCGCCTGCTGTACGCCATATTCCAGTACGCCCGGCGTCTGGTCAAACATACCGACAAGCTGCGGTGCAAACACATAATAAAATATGCCTATCATTTCCGCTAAAATGACTGCGGCAAGAATGCAGAAACGCGCGCCGCATTTCGCACGGTCATACTGCTTCGCCCCAAGATTCTGACTGATAAACGTCGTGCTTGCCATATTAAAACTTGTAATCGGCAGGAATGCAAATCCCTCGATTTTCGCATGCGTTCCATACGCCGCCATGGCAAATTTTCCAAAAGAATTAATCTGCGATTGCACAATTACATTTGCAAAACCGATAACCGAATTCTGTACCCCTGCCGGAAAACCGTATTGGACAATTTCTATCAACGTAACTTTATGGAAACGGATTTTCTTTATTTCCACAGTAAAAATATTCCCCTTATGAAGCAGATGAATCATACAGAGTACGACGCTTGCCGCCTGAGATATGACAGTTGCCACTGCTGCCGACCAGACACCGAAATGAAATCCCGCAATGAAAACCAAATCCAGAACAATATTCAGAACCGAGGAAAAAATCAGATAATACAACGGACGTCTGCTATCCCCCAAGGCATTCATGATACTGCGGCAAATATTGTACATAACCATGGCAAGCGCACCCATGAAATAATAGCGAAAATACTCTACCGCTTCCGGCATGACTTCCGGGTCAGTCTGCATCCAGACAAGAAATGTCGGCGTAAAAGCAACACCCACAACCATTAAAATAAGCCCGCTGGCAATTCCGAGCGCCATCATCGTATGTACCGCCTTTGACACCTGTTCTTTATCTCCAGCACCGAAATAACGGGAAATTACAACCCCGCCGCCCATCGCCATGCCTATAAAAAAGCTGACTAAGAGAAAAATCAGCGTTCCTGACGAAGTGACTGCCGCAAGTGCATTTGTTCCCAAATGCCTGCCGACAATAAAGGCATCCGCCGTATTATATAACTGCTGAAAAACCTGACTTAAAAATATCGGTAGCGCAAAGCCTAACATCAATGAAGAGATGCTGCCTGATGTCATATCTTTTACATGGGATGATTGTTTTGCATGGGTATTTGCGTTTACGGACTGCATGATTTTCTCCTAATATAAATTCTCTAACAGTATACTTTACAATTCTTTTATGCTAAAATCAATCCTTAAGAGTGGAAAAGTGCTTCGGAGAGGACGGAAACCATGAACGACATAACAATCAGAAGTGCATCTATTCATGATGCCGCCGATATTTTACAAATTTACGAATATTATGTAAGAAAAACCGCTATTTCATTTGAATATGATGTTCCTACATTGGATGAAATGAAAGCAAGAATAACAAAAACCTTGCAGAAATACCCCTATTTTGTTGCCGAACGTCATCGCAAAATCATAGGATATGCTTACGCAGGTCCATTTGTCGGGCGCGCCGCCTATAACTGGTCTGCCGAATTAACTATTTATATTACAGCAGATGAAAAAAATAACGGCGCCGGACGAAAGCTGTATGAAGCGTTAGAAAATGCTCTTGGAAAAATGGGTATTACCAATCTCTATGCCTGCATAGGCTGCCCTGATGTTGAAGATGAGTACCTGAATTTTAACAGCGCAAATTTTCACGAGCATATGGGATATACAAAATGCGGGGAATTTCACAAGTGCGGATATAAATTCGGGCGTTGGTACCATATGATTTGGATGGAGAAAATCATTGGGGAGCATGGAAAAAAAGAAATAGAATCCTCCTTTTCTCCATCTTGAAAATCTCCGCACTTTCCTTTATAATTTTATATAGACTTGTATTCCTATCAAAATATTATATGAAGCAAAGGAGAATTCACTATGAGATTAGTTACCCGTTCCGATTTTGACGGTCTGGCGTGTGGCGCCCTGTTAAAAGAAATTGGTTTGATTGACAGTTGGAAATTTGCCCATCCCAAGGATTTACAGGATGGACTTGTAGAAATTACGGAAAACGATGTACTTGCCAACGTACCTTTTGTAGAGGGATGCGGTCTGTGGTTTGACCATCACTCCAGCGAACATGAGCGTAACCAGTTGGCAGGCAAATATAAAGGAGAAAGCCGCATCACGCCTTCCTGTGCGCGTATCATTTATGATTATTACGGCGGAAAAGAGCGCTTCTCTCATTTTGACGATATGATGGTTGCCGTTGATAAGGTCGATTCCGGTAACTTAACGATTGATGAAATCCAGAATCCGACCGGATGGATTTTAGTAGGTTTCCTGATGGATCCCAGAACCGGGCTTGGAAGATGGAGAAACTTCACCATCCCTAACTATCGATTAATGGAAGAATTGATGGAATGCTGCCGCACCATGTCTACAGATGAAATTCTTGCTCTGCCGGATGTTCAGGAACGTATTGATATTTATCATGAGCAGGATGCTAAATTCAAAGAAATGGTACGGGCACATACCCGTGTGGAAAAAGATGTTATCATTTCCGACCTGCGCGGCGTTGACCCGATTTATTCAGGCAACCGCTTCCTTATCTATAGTATGTATCCCGAACAGAACATTTCTGTCTGGATCGTAAACGGAAAAGGCGGTCTTGGCTGTTCCGCAGCAGTCGGCTACAGTGTTTTGAACAGAACCTCCAATGTCAATGTCGGAAGCCTGATGCTTAAATACGGCGGCGGCGGTCATAAAGCAGTCGGAACCTGCCAGTTCACCGATGAGGAGATGGATGAACAGCTTCCGAAGCTGATTGATGAAATCGTAAATTATAAGGGCGAGTAAGCACCATACATATAAAGGGGCTGTCGCTTTAACGATTGAAAAATCGTGTGACAGCCCCTTTAACAAAATTTATCATTCCTCATCATCAAACTTTTCTTCGTTCATCTCATAAAAATCCAGTAATTCCGAAACAGTCATATTCAATCCTACTGCTAATTTATGCAGTGTTTTTAACTTAGGATTTTTCGTTTTCCCTTTCAT
>CAZKOR010000076.1:14342-16057 GCA_964554405.1 uncultured Bacteroides sp.
TTTAATGTTGTACGGTTAAATTATATGAAATTACAATTCTTGACATCAACGGTGTACGGTTGACTCCAACAAAAAATGTGATAGATTAACGGTGCACCGTTGAAAAGGCAAAGGATTATATTCCGCAATATAGAATGGAGATATTTATGACAATAGAGAAGCTTAAAAAGAAAATCTTAGAAGCATTAACAAGCCAAGAAACGATATTACATATATCAGAAGCAGAAAAGTCATTATTAATCAATTGCAATGACGAATCCTGCTTTTTTTCTTTACTTTATGATTTTTACAAAACTAAAAGAAAAAGAAATTATTGATACGGGGCTGTTTTATCATATCATGAATAACATTATTCTGTGTGAAACGGAATTTGAAGAATTGATGGCAAAATTACTAATTCGTTATAAAATTGGCGATATATAATGTATAATATGCATAAAGCCCCAAAAGCGATCAATCTGCTATTATCAACTCAATTTTTCCTCCACCACAATTCTCTCTCCTTCCTGCAAATTTATCTCCCGCTGCTTTTCTCCCAGACAGAGTTTGCTATGGAAGGCTTTGTCTGCGGTAATCTCACATCTGCATAACTTCCCGTCTTCCCATGACAAGTCAATAGAAGCGCCGCCTTTTAAGCGAAGTCCCCTTATACTGCCTTTTCTCCATGCCGACGGCAGTGCCGGCAAAAGCACAATGCGTTCCTGTGTATTCTGCACGAGCATCTCAGCAATGGCTGCTGCCGCCCCGAAATTGCCGTCAATCTGAAACGGCGGATGCTTGTCAAACAAGTTCGGATAGGTGGAATTGGCAAAAAGCTGCTGCAAATGATAATATGCTGTTTCCCCATCCCACAGTTTCGCATAATGGTTCATAATCCATGCCCTGCTCCAGCCCGTATGCCCGCCGCCGTGAGACAATCGAAACTCCAGTGTCTTTCTGGCTGCTGCCGCAAGTTCCGGCGTACCGTCTATGGTAATCTGTTCAGAGGGGTGCAGTCCGTAAAGATGGGAAATATGCCGATGTCCCGGCTCCCACTCCTCATAATCCTCCTGCCACTCTAAAATCGTTCCTCTGGGTCCTATCTGTGTGGGTTTTAACCGCTCCCGCATCTTACTCAAGACTTCAATGAACTGCGCTGCATCATCAATCTGTGCTGCTTTCAGTGCCTCTTTTACATCTTCTGTCAGAGCTTTCGCCTGCGTAAGTTCCTGGTATGCCGCCGCACACTGTCCAAACAAATCCCGCAGAATCTGATTGTCCATGGTCACGCCGTATCCGTTTGCCCCTTTTTCACCATTTGGCAGAATATAGGTATTCTCCGGGGAAACGGAGGGACAAGTCACAAGATAACCTTCATGTTCGACCAGAAAATCCCGGAAAAACAGCGCTGCTTCACACATAATAGGAAACTGTTCCTGTAAAAATGCCATGTCTTTCGTGTACTGGTAATGAGTCCACTGATGCGTACACAGCCATGCTGCCCCCATAACCCAATAAGTTCCCGGAATCCAGAGGTCCTGCGGAACGGTATCTCCGTGAATATCGGTATTGTGATGGCATACCCATCCCCTGCAGCCGTACATCTCCCGTGCCGTCCGCCGACCGTCCGGCACCATTTTCTTCAACAACTCAAACAGCGGAAGATGACATTCCGAAAGACCGCAGCTCTCTGCCGGCCAGTAGTTCATCTCCGTATTGATGTTGATGGTATATTT
>CAZKOR010000077.1:0-15888 GCA_964554405.1 uncultured Bacteroides sp.
AGTATATTGAATTATCCTTTTGCGATTAAAAAACTTTCGCAGAGTATGACACTCTGCGAAAATATTTTTTTCTTTCACTTCCCAAAATCCATAGTATTCCCATATCAAAAAAAGCAGCTTAGTGGTTATTTCCACCTAAACTGCCTCTTTATATTTCCTATAAGCTTATTTCTATGGTCTTTATTGACCGTAGGATTTCCCTAAAGCTTTAACCCGACTATCCTCATGCACCTTTCTTTTTATGATTTACTCATACCATCTTTCATTGTAAATTCAAGAACCGGAAAAATAATAAACATCACAGTATTTCTCCTGATACTGCAATTCATATTCTTTCAGATTCGGGTTACTATTCATGATACGATGCAACTGCTCTTCTGCATCTGCCGTATTGCTTATGTACACAACTAAATCGCTGCTGTTTGCAATCACGGTATCCGTAATAGGTTCCGTATGGCTCTGACTTGAAAAATAGAGCCTGTCATACTCAAAAAATTCATCCGCACAATCCCACACACACCAGCTTTGTCCCTCATCATAAATATATATCACTGGTGTCTCCTGTGCTGCTTTTTCTTTTGCAAAAGCTACCCGCGAAGCATCCTCCGGATACAGAAACACAACCCTGTCAGAGAGAAGCCCTGTGAGATTAATAGTAAGACAGATAACAACAATGACTGCCATACCTATATCCTGCTGCCTTATCTTTATCTTGCACCTTCCCCACAATTCTTTCACTGCCGTAAAAATAAGCAGCACCGCAATACCATAAATCGGCGTCTGATAACGGACAGACGTATTTCCTAAGAGTAATGCCGTCTTAGACACTACAAGAAAATATCCTATTGCCGTAAAAAGCAGAATACGGTAAGAAACATTTTTGAAAGCAGGCATACGCCTGCGGCTGTTACTGCTTCCTTTCCTAACGATATAAAGGAGCAAAAGCACTATCAGCAATAAAAAAAAGGAAAGGGTTTTCCCAAATACATATTCGTCCAGAAGTTCCCAGAAAAACTGAAGCCTCATATAGGTATTGGAAATGTCAAAGAAATTATTGGTTGCCTGCGCTCCGCGCTGTCCGCGAAACATCTGTCCCAGACAGGACGGATAAGTCAGATAGGCAAGTATCATTGAAACCGCCATGCTGCAGCCATAGCGGATACAATTCCATAGATTTTTGTCTCTAAAGAGCAGGTATATGCAAAAAGCTGCCGCCATAAAAAACAGAAAGATAAAGTAATAGTATTGCGTCAGAAATCCCAGATAGGTGATAACTGCAATCGGCAGTAAAAACTTCCCGAATGGCAGTTTCCCGCTGCCACGCTCTATGACGTATATATGTAAAATTGCACACAAAAGTACAAACACTGTCAGCAATGCATACATACGGATAAAAACAACACTGCTCATCACTGCGGGAGTAAAACCATAGAAAAAGCAAATGAGAAAAGACAGCTTTTCATCATGCTTTGTAACCTGCAAAGCAAGAATATAGAGCAAAAACATACTAATGCCAAAAGCCGCAAGATTAATAATAAGGCCAAACCACTTAGAAAACCGTCCCGGAAACAGGGAACATATCGTATGCAGTATCCAGTAATATACGGGCGGATGAACGTCCCACGACTGCACCTGCTTCACCAGTGCATACTGAAAGCCCTGATTTTCCAAAACAACAAATTCCTGATAATAATCATCATGTTCCGCCCACGTATTATCTTCTACAAATAATCCGTACGTGCGCGAAGTAGAATAATAAGAATAATATTCGTCTTCATGAAATCCCTGTTTCTGACAGCAAAAATAAACTGCTGCCATCATCTGCACCGCCCATGCAAGCAGAAAGATATAAAACCATAATTTACTTTTTTTCTCTTCTATACCTGTCACGACGTTTCTCTTTCTGATTCTTTTGCCAATTCTTTCTCTTTTTTCGCTTTATGCACCTTGCGCGCTGTCCGGGGCGCGACTGTCAATATCAGCAGATACTTTTTATTTTTTTTGGTTAGATAGGGATTCCTAAGCATATCTATGATATGCCTTCGCAGATATTTTTTTACATTCAAATAAAAATCATTCTCATCAGTCATCTGAGGAATCGGAACATGCAGCATATACTCCAGTCTTTGATAGAGATTAAAACGGAGTGCACAGTCATGAATCGCCGGGTAATGCTCATCTACCAATGTCTGCATTTCATCCGCATTATCTACAATATCCATATACACTCTGGAAAAACTGTTCTCCGAATGCTGCCTGGTTGTGCTGGTACTGCGGCAAACTACATGATATGCCTGTTTTGGCAAAATCGCAACTCCCTCTGTTTTCATCAACAGCGGAACTAACAGCTTCAAATCCTCATTCAATTTTCCCTCTGGAAAACGGTTCTTTCCAAACAGCTCCCTCTTCACCAGCTTTGTACAGAAAGAACAGTCCGCCTGATGGAGCAGAAGTTCTTTTAAAAATGTTTCGGTATCACAAAAACGCAGTTCTTTCGGCGGGATACAGACATCCTCCAGGCGATTGTTCTTCTCATCCCGTTCATCCCTTGACATCTGCACAATATCATAGTCCTTTTCAGCAATCAATTCTATCATGCTTTGATAAATATCCGTATCAATATAATCATCGCTGTCTATAAAACTGATATAATCACCAATGGCGTTCTGCAAGCCGAAATTCCGCGCCGAAGATGCCCCTCCGTTTTCCTTATGATATACTCTGATTCTGTTATCCTGTCTGGCAAACGTATCGCAAAGCGCTCCTGTACCGTCTGTGGAACCATCATCTATCAGCAGAATTTCCAAATTTTCATAAGTCTGCCTACGAATAGAATCCACACACCGCTCCAGATAACCTAATGTATTATAGATTGGTACGATAACACTGATTTTTATTCTTCTCATAGAAAATCTTGCCTTTCTCAAAGTTTCCACGGTGCCGGACTTAAAGGACCGCTTGCTGCCGGAGCAAGTCTGCCTTCATCCAGAGATTTTGTAAAGCGCAGTAACTCTTCCGCCGCATGCTCGGCATTCCATTCCTGCACAATCGTCCGGTAAGCTTCTTTCCCCATCACTTTCCGTTCCTCCCAGTGTTCAAATAAATCCAACACTAATTTTTCCATTTCCTGATAAGAATTATTCGGGTAGAGCAGTCCATTCACGCCATGCTCTATCAAATACGGCGCCGCTCCTACCTGCGCATTCACCACTTCTACACAGCCGCTGTTCATTCCCTCATTGACAACAGCTCCCCATCCTTCTAAATGATTACTGGTAAAAAGGTGGATATGACACTGTTCCATCACATCCCGCACCTTTTCAGGATTCTGATATCCGTAAAGCACAAAACACTTTGATAATCCGGCAAGTTCTATCTGCCTTATTATGTCTTTCTCCAGTTCTCCGCTCCCTAACATATGCACCTGAAAATCATAGCCTTTTTTTTGCAGTGAACCGGCAAGACGAACCACATATTCCGGATGTTTTAACGGTATGAATCTGCCCGCCCAGACAATTTGCAGCGGACCGTCTTTTTTCATGGAGTCAAATGTCTCTTCCGAATAAATTCTTGTCTCCGGGAAATAACCCCAGCGGAACATTTTACCCGGATATGCGCCTATCAGATGAAAGTCCGATGCCGTATATGCACCGGCACATAAAAGATAAACATTTTTATTCCGGTATCTGATATGTTCTTTATATTTGGCTAAAAGACCTCTGGGAGAAACAGCTTTCCACTGCCCTTCCCGGTAAATCCTCTCACTGACACGTATCGTTATCTTCCCGGACTGTAACCGCTCAGTCGCAATGTCCTCTCTTTCTGTCCAGCCAAACATCACCACATCGCTTTCCGCTATTTTTTTACGGCACTCATATTCATCCTGATAAAGACATTTCACATACGGCAATGCCGTGATATCAACACCCCAGCCCATGGTAAGCCGTTCTTCTTCCATAGGCATCGTCTGTATAAAACAATAGTCCTCTCCGATTCTCTCATAAAGAGCATTGGAAAAGGGAATCTGATGGTGATTGATATAATTCGATACAAAAGTTATAGTCATTGCTGCCTCTCTAATTTGCTATCTCCTGATAAATCCGTATCATCTTATAATAATTCTGGTCAGCATCGTGCGTTTCTCTTGCATGTTTTCTGGCGTTATCGGAATACTTCTCCGAAATTGCCTCCTTGTCAAAAATTTCAATAATTTTCTCTGCAAGCGCTCCCGTATTGCCCGCCGGATATAACAATCCGTCGCCGCCATTCACTAAAAGATTATGAATTCCTCCTACATCCGCAGCCACGCAAGGCACGCCAATCAACATTGCTTCTCCAAGTGAATTGGGCGAATTTTCCAAAGAGGAGGCACATACAAATACATGACTGCTTAAAAGCTGGGCTTTCATGCCCTCCGCATCTAACATTCCAAGCATTGTCACTTTGTCTTTCAAATTATTTTCTTTAATTAATTTCTTTAAATAATTTCCATAAGCAGAAATTTTTAATGAATCTTTCTGCAAAATATCATTACCTGCCACATAAACATGCGCTTCCGGATACCTCTCCAAAACAACCGGCAATGCCTGTAACAAATAGTGAAAGCCCTTTAGCGGATAATCTCCCTGACTCAAAAAAATACTGTAGGGGACGCAGTTACTCCCTTTCCATCTATCCTTGTAAAAACAGCTTCTCATTGTCTCGTTTAAAACATGGTATTTTGCTTCCGGATTTATTTTTGCCACATTCTCTTTATCAAAATCCGTTCTTCCGGCAACATGCCCGGTAAGACGAAGCGCCTCTTTTTCGTATATACCTCTCTTGTAAAATTTTTTCTGCTGCTGCTTTAAGCTGTCCTTTCTCACAAAATCCCTGAAAGTAACTTTTCTTTGTATCTTTCCCGGCAAATCTGCCATATATGCTACCGCACATGCGGATATTAATCCTTGTATACCAATAAGCGTTCTGGCAGGATTTCTATAGGCACGTACACATGCCAGCGTATGCGGAAATTCCGTGCCGAAAATATGTATCATATCCGGTTTAAAATCCTCTATAATTTCTTTCATTCGTCCTTCTATTGCGCTGTCATACTGCTCCGGCGTATCCAAATCCTCTATAAATCCATAACAGGAACAGGACTCATCTTCCACAAGTTTCAGCTTTCTGCTGATATTCCCGATTTCTTTTGTTGCCGGAAAAGCAATTCCAAGCGTAATCTGATTCCGACGTTGTTCCTGTAAAAACCTTTCCAATGTTGCAGTCAGCCAGCCTTCCCTGTTACTGTAGGGCTCTCCTAATTGTTTTGCTATTGCCGGAAGCATAATATTACATACCCAAAGTACCTTCATTCCTTCATCCCTTGTCCCTTCTCATAATAGATTTTCTTTAGTTTATTGTAACAGCCAGATGTCAACGGATTTCTGGCAATCCATGTCCGAAGCGGTGCCAGCGAAACCCACATGATAATCCTGTATTGCCATACTTTTTTAGCAGGCATATATTTTTTTACAATCTCACGATGTTCTCTTGCGGAAACCTTTTTATTTTTTTTCGTTTCGGAATAACCGCCGCCTTCATAATCCGCAATTATCATACTATCATAAATAAAAGATGTTTTTTCCGGCAGTTCGTTTGTGAAAAAACACCACAAAAACTGCTCATAATCGGCACGTACATGATATTTTGTGTCAAACGGGTGTGCCGTCAGCAATCGCCTGTCATAAAAACACGCCTGATGACATGGCACATTCCGATAGCATCCAAAAGCATCCAAAGCAGGATTGGAAGCTACTTCACGTCCTGTCGCCCTTTCATAGATATTCCCGTAATAAATACCATATGCAACGGGATACTTTTCAATCAGCTTTGCCATATTCTCTAATACTTTATCATGATAAAACACATCCCCGCAATTAAGAAAGTAAACGTATTTTCCTCTTGCCTCTGCAACAGCCTGATTCATCGCATCATAAATGCCGGTATCTTTTTTTTCGATAAAACGCAGAGAAGAAATCTCATTTTTCATTTCCTCTGCAAAAATCCGGGAACCGTCAGAGGATACCCCATCTTTTATTATAACCTCAAAATCATCAAAAGTCTGCCCCCTAATACTTTCCAATGTTACTTTTAATTTATCCCCCGGGTTTAAACAGACTACTAAAACAGAAAATTCCGGTTCCATGCCAGTCCTCCACGCTTACTCAACCCGCGAGTTTGGGCAAAGGCGTTTGCACAAACTTGCATAACACATGAAATAATCATGTGGAAAAATTTATTTTTCACATTTTTTTAGTTAACATCCGATAAAATATTTACCATATCATGAAAGAAAAACGTCTTATACGGCAAAATCAACAATCCGTCATCATAAGCCCTGCTCATGAAAACGGCAAAATAGAGCACCGCCGCACCAATCATCCCTATCCGCAAAAGTTTTTTCCACTTCTCATTCTCTGTCTGCAAAATAAGCGCCGGTAAAAACAAAATGTGGCTAATGGTCAGATAATATCCGATGCGGGAAATAATCGGCAGAAAAGAACAGAATACATATAATACAAGTGCGCCAAGGTTCAAGTAGAAATAAAACTGCATCCGCCTGTTTCCCTGTATGCTTTTCCGGTAATAGAACAAGGACAGTACAAGCACTGCCAAACATCGCAAAATATTAATATAACTCGTTCCGCCCTCCAGATACTCCGTATCTTCATAAGTCGGATATAAGAACACGACCACTTTCAAATAGAAATCCTGACAGAATAAAAAAGTAGTACAAAACAAACCAATCAGGACAAGCTGCCATTTTTTCCAAGTAAGGGAAGCAAGAAAATAAAGCGGTAAAATAACAAGCAGTGATTTATGGAAAAAAGAGCCGAGAATCACTAATAAAATAAATCTTCCCCACTGTTTCCGTATGACAAATTTCATGGAATAGAATGCAATGGCAAGCGCAAGATAATAGCGCACCGTACTGAAAGTCTGGAAATAATATCCCAGCGCCATAAACAAAAAATAAGTCATCGGAAACTCATCACTCTGCTCATAAATTGCCAGCAAAAACAGCAGAATCGTTACAAAAGCATAAACGGCAAACACAAGCAGATAATTTTCAAAACCCGACAATCCGTAAATGATTTTTACAAGCAGATTGAATCCCGCTTCTGTCGGTACATACGCATTACAGCGGACTAGGTGCATAAACTCGACATATTTGGCATAATCGTTTCCCACATTCTGTCTGCATGCCGAAAGCGCAAAAAGGATAAGAAAAACAGACAACATACAGATTCTGTTACACATCTGCTGCCTCGTTATCCTATATGGTTGTACTACCGGATGATTATCAATCATGCAGGCAAGCAGTACGGTGCCCGCCGCCACTGTAAGATACAAAATCATGAGTAACCTATTACTCCTTTTTAATGCTGCCGCTGTGAGCGGATTCCTTCTTTCATCAGCCGATATGCTTTTTTAAACGGAATTTCCTTACACATTTCTTCTTTATTTTTTAACAAAAAACGCAGAGCGAATACCCAGGAAAGGTTTCCATACAGATAATGGTAGAGAACTCCCCTGTCCGTAAAAAATTTCCGGGTATACCCATGAAACCATGTGGATTCTCTCAGGGTTTCCTCTCCGATACAAACAGGCAGAGCGATAATCTTCAATCCTGCACACAGACAGTCATGTAGAAAGAGACTGTCTTCTCCGTTGCTGTATTTTGCACCGCCGCCGAATAAAAGGGAAAAATGCACATTCGCTCTTCTCAAAGAATCCAATTTCCCCGAAATACTGTAGGCGGGATATCTTCCGTAATTATACCAGCGAATTCTTTTTACCTGTTCATTCCAGTACGTTTTCCTTTCCAGTGCAACTTTTACGTTAAATATAATCATATCAGCATCCGGATATTGTTCATAAGCGTTCCGAACGGCTTCCGCATATCCTTTTTCCAATATGATATCTTCATCTGAAAAAAGTATGATATCCGCATCCGCGTGCATAAGCGCCGTATTCCTGCTGAGTCCCACGCCGCGTTCCGTCATGGACAGACATCGTATTTTGCAAGGATTTTTCACTGCATGTAGTCCGCCATGTAAAGTATATTCCCGATAATCATATTTGTCACATTGATTCACGATGACGGCATCGGTTTCTATATTCATTTTTTCCGGCAGCTTTCGAATATCCTGATTCACTGCCGATAACAAAACCTGTACTTTCATAGATGATTGTAATACCATTTCATAAACCTCATATCTGCGTTCCGAATCAAAATGCCCACAAGTCTGCACTCATGTAATGCCAGCTGCTCTATCCGATAGCCGCAGGTTGTCCTGTCCATCCGTCCATATGGGATTACAAGCAGCACGCCGTCTACCCCCCGCAGTTTTTCCATCTCCTCCTGCACTATCCGGGAATCCTCTACAATTTCCAGTGTCGCAATCGTTCCATACTTTTCCGTGAGATAGCTGTAATTATGTTCCAAATCCTTTTGAAACTGCTCCAGCATTTTCTTTTCCCTGTCAGTTTCTGCATACACTCCATAAGAAAATCCTGCGAAAGGCAGGTCTGTCACACTCTTTAAATCGCCCGGCACATATATTTTATCATCCAATACATAATAAATCGCCAGCCCGAGCAGTACCGCTGTCAATCCAAGTAAAAATCCCAATACAGCCGCCTGTAATAATCTTGGGTCTGCCGCCAACATCTGCGGTTCGGTTTCCTTTAATATTTCGATATCCAGAAATTCTTTTTCCCGTGCTCCCATCTCGACCAAAGATAAATCGGTTGCTTTTAAAATTTCATCTGTCCTCTCCGCAGACGAAGTGGTAATCGTAATCGTCAAAATACGTATATCCGAAAGAATCTGTGCGGAAGTCGCCGCAATAACTTCCTCTTTCGTATAATCATCCGGCAGATAGGACATCGTCGCATTTAAAATTGAATCCGTTGACATCAGATCATTCCATGTATATCCATTATATGCCTGATAAACCTCTCCCGTTTCATCCTGCGCAAAATCAAGACGAAGCTTCGATTCCGCCTGATATTCCCGGTTACTGTTTATCACTACATGTAGAAAGAAATAAATACCTCCGCCGAGAACCGTCCCTATGATTGCCGCAAGTATGACAACCCGGATTTTCCCCAGAAAAAGAAGCAAAAATTTCTTACAATCCATACCCTCGTTTCCGTATTTCATTCTGATACCATGCCCTTCAACCTATCTTTTATGCGCCGTTATCTGATCGCCGTCTACGCCCTCCGTGCTTTCCGGTTTAAATAATATTTTTAACGTCAAGAGCATCAGCTTCAAATCCAGCCATATAGAATAATTTTCAATATATGTCAAATCCAGTTTCAGTTTATCATAAGGCGTTGTATTATATTTCCCATATACCTGCGCATAACCGGCAAGTCCCGCCTTTACTTTCATACGGAAAACAAATTCCGGCATTTCTTCCACATACTGTGCAATTATCTCCGGGCGCTCCGGGCGAGGACCGATAAAAGACATATCGCCTTTTAAAATATTAAATAATTGTGGCAGTTCATCTATACGAACCGCACGAATGACTTTTCCTATCGGCGTAATTCTCGAATCATTTTTTGCCGCCAGTCTCGCCACACCGTCCTTTTCCGCATCAACTCTCATACTGCGGAATTTCAAAATGTAAAATTCCCGTGCGTCCCTTGTACACCGGATCTGTTTATATAAAACCGGTCCGCCGTCATACAGCTTAATGATAATCGCTGTTATCAGCATAAACGGAGATGCTATGACAAGCAAAACAATCGCACAGAACAAATCAAACAGCCTTTTAATAAGACGCTGCTCTATTTTCAGCGCATACTCCCGTGTCAGTAAAATCGGCGTATCGAATAAATGGAGCTGGTCAGAGCCTTTAACCAATACATCCGAAACTTTTGGCATCATATATACACGAACGGATTTGCTGTAACAATATTTCAAAAGTTCATTTCTGACCGAAATCGGAATATCCCATAAGACAACCGCGCCGTATCCTGCTGTAATCTCTGCCTTAATTTTCTCTATTCCTTCAGTAATATCAATACACCGATTAATCCTGTACTTGTCCTTTCTTGAATTAAACTTCGCAACAATACTGTCAATAGGACGTTCTCCATGCACAAGCAGAATTTCTCTCGGCGGAAATACCTTATGATAAAACATATTGCAGATATATACCCACACTGCTGATAATATTATCTGTATCAACATAGTTTCTGCTATCGGTTTGACATCTACAAGCCAGTTTGCCATCAAAGAAATCTGTACATAGGACAGCACATTCACTGCTATCAGCGAAAAAAACTGGGAAAAATAAACATCTACAGGTTTCAAATAGCCGATTTTTAAACCGCCATATGTGCTGGCAAAGAAAAAAAGCAATACAAAATATACTAAAAACATCAGCACATGGCCTTTAAAAAAGAAGTTCAGACGGCGGTGTATATGCAGAAAAGGATAATACGCTGTCATCCAGAAATATGCATACACGCCGGTCTGCAAAATCAATCCGACAAAAGAAAGCTGCAATATAATAAGTCTCTTTAAAGATTCAATTCGTTTCACTATAGCACCTCATTTGTGAATCTATCGTCTTCAAATACGCCTTAATGTCGCACGTATTGCCCACAAACAAAAACAGAATACACTGTCCGGGAGCGTCAGTTTCTCCTCTTTGCGATACAAATTCCAGATTCGCTTCATGGCAATGAATTTGTTAGAAGAAAGACTTTTCTCCGGTCTTCTGTAAATCGCCAGCACTTCATTTAAACCGTACGCCATATAACCGGCGCGAAGAATTTTCCACCATGTCGCCGTATCTTCACTTTCCACTTCCGGCATTCGTATCAATTCTTTAGGAATCACCTTCGTATCAAATATTACGGTTGTTGTAAAAATAATGGTTCTGGAAAGCGCCTTCCGATATGTGAGCTGTTCCGGTACTGTAACTGTTTTTCCGGTTCCCTTTGCATTCTCGTCTCCGAATTCATATGCGGTAAAAGCAAAACCGGCATGCTTTTGTTTCATAAAAGCAAGCTCTTTTTCCAGTTTATCGGGAAACCAGATATCATCTGCGTCAAGAAACGCAATATATCTTCCCTGCGCCAATGCAATCCCCGTATTTCTGGCTTTTGCCGCGCCTTCATTTTTCTCTTTCCGGATCAGTCGAATACATTCCGTTTCCGTACTTTTTTCGTCTATCATTTCCTGAATCAGTTTTGCACTGTCATCCGGAGAAGCGTCATCCACCAGAATCAGTTCCCAGTCATGATAGGTCTGTTTTCTCACCATCGCTATCGTCTCGGCAATATAGGCCTGCGCCCGATAAACCGGAACGATAATACTGACCATTTCTTCCATCAGATGTCCTCTTTTACCAGATAAATAGGTCTTCTTTTCACTTCCATGTAAGTCTTAGATAAGTATTGCCCTACAATTCCCAGACAAAACAACTGCACACCGCTGACAAGCGAAATAATACAGACTAAAGAGGGCCAGCCGGAAGTCGGGTCTCCGAATAATACTTTACGAATAATAACCACAACAATCAGAAAAAACGCCGCAACGCAAAACAAAACACCCATAAAGGAGGCAAAGGCAAGCGGCACTGTGGAAAAACCGATAATACCCTCTAAAGAATACAAAAACAGTCCCCAGAACGACCACTTTGTCTCTCCCTTATTTCGCTCCACATTTTCAAACTCAATCCATTTCGTTTCATAACCTACCCAGCCAAAAATCCCCTTGGTAAAACGATTATATTCCGTCATGGCAAGAATCGCATTCACTACCTGTCTTGTCATTAACCGGTAATCTCTTGCACCGTCTACAATTTCCGTTTTGGAAATCTTATTCATCAACCGATAAAACATTCTGGCAAAAAAGGAGCGTATCTTCGGCTCTCCCTTTCTTGTCACTCTCCTTGTCGCTACGGAATCATAACCCTGCTCAATGTAAGAAAACATCTCCGGTAAAAGTGCAGGTGGATCCTGTAAATCCGCATCCATCAAAACGGCATAATCCCCTTTCGCTTTTTGCAGTCCTGCATAAATTGCCGCTTCTTTTCCGAAATTTCTGGAAAAAGACAACAGATGCACTCTCTCGTCCTCTGCACGGAGTTTCTTCACCTCCGCAACCGTATTGTCTTTTGAACCGTCATCTATATAAAGTATTTCCAGCTCTATCTCTTTTTCTTTGAAAAAGCCGTCATTTTTTAACAATTCATAGTAAAAATCAGCAATATTCTCTTCCTCATTAAAGCAGGGAACAATAACGCTTAACAGACTCATGATTTCCTCCGATTAATAAACTTTGCGTAACGCTAACCGATAGGTTTGCGTTTCGCTAGATGATAATCTTGCGTTTATTGTATCATATACTAATCAAAAAAGAAAGGTTTGAGATAGTTGTGAAAATGATATATATTCACTATAATGGGTATAAAAACAGAAAGGAAATTAATTTATGGCAGCACTTCAATATTATCCGGCTGATAACAGCCATTTCAAATACATTGGCAGAACCATTTTTCAAGATAACATTCTCTGGCTCGCACTTTCCGGAAGCGGCGTCGAATTTGATTTTCGTGGAAAACATCTGGAATTGTTGCTTCAAGGTGATGATAATGCGACATCTGAAGACAGACCGGAACCGGACAAGGCACGTATTGCTGTTCTAATTGACGGTATACGCGTTATAGACGATATGCTCACTGCATCGGAAAAATGCTATTCACTGATTGACAGCGCTGCACCCCATACATATCATATACACATAATAAAATTATCAGAATCCCCTATGTCAATTGTCGGTATCAAACAGCTTATAACGGATCAAGACGCAGTCTTAGCGCCTGCCAAAAAACAGTCTCGTCTTCTGGAGTTTATAGGAGATTCCATTACCTGCGGCTACGGAGTGGATGACAGTAATCTGGAACACACTTTTTCCACCGATACCGAGGACGTCACCAAAGCATATGCTTATCTGACCGCACAGGCTCTGCATGCCGATTACAGTATGGTATCGTATAGCGGTTACGGCATTATTTCCGGCTATACGGAATCCGATGAAAAACTGGCAAACCAACTGGTTCTGCCCCTTTATCCCATCGTAGGATTTTCCAGAGGCACATTTCATCAGGAATCTATAACAGAAAAAAATTGGAATTTTTCAGATTATAGACCGGACTTAATTGTACTTAATCTTGGAACAAATGATGACAGCTATTGTCAGGACAAGAAAGACAGACAGGAAGAATTTGCAGCTTCCTATCAAAAGTTCCTGTTAGATATACGCCGTCTGAATCCTGACGCAGTAATTCTATGTACTTATGGAATTATGAACCAACGGTTATTCCCATATATAGAACAGGCAGTCGCTGCCTATAAAAATAAGACAAACGACGAAAAGGTTTATTCCATGAAATTTGATTTGCATCAGGAAAGCGACGGATATGTTGTTGATTTCCATCCCAGCCCCAGAACGCATCAAAAATCAGCGTGGGCACTGGTTCAAAAAATAAAGGAAATTATGAATTGGTAATGCTTTAAACAAATCCTTGTTCCAGACGGACATAGTCAGCCACTGAAGCAATATATTCGCTGTTGGTGGGTCTGCTGTGTCCTATACTGTTCGTGTAGCCGAACAGCTTCTGAAACAATTCTCCGTTTCCTCTTTCCCATGAAACTTCTATCGCATTTCGGATAGCGCGTTCTATTTTCTGGTCTGTTGTCGTATACCGCTTTGCCAGATCCGGATACAGAAGTTTGGTGACGCTGCCGATTAATTCCATATCGTCCACGCACATATGGATTGCCGTCCTAAGGTACTGATATCCCTTAAGATGTGCCGGTATGCCGAGTTCCAGCATTAAGGCGGAAATCATAGATTCCGTCTCAGTTCTTACTAACATATTAGTGCCCATTGTATCATTCCCCTTTATCACATATCCTGACAGGATATCATATATTTGGAAAATCATACCATAAAATGACAAATTCTGTAAACTGTAAGGTATCGCACTTACGGATGGAGTGTTTTCATAAGTTCGTCCCATGCTTTTTCATACCATTCCGGTCCGATTGCTCCGGCTTTCTCAATATTTTCCCCGAACGAACCTCCGCCGCCCCGGAAGTTTCCGTCTTTATCAAACAACAGTTCATCATACCCGTAATATCCGGCTTCCGCTCTTCCTCCGATAATAAACCTGTGGGTATTTCCCGCTTCATCTATCACCTCAATATAATATGGTTCCGTCTCCGATATTTCATCCGTAATATCCGTTTTTCCTCCATCTCCGGTAAAATACAGCCTGTCATCCTCCAATAAAAGCGGAATGCCGCTCTCCTCCCCGATTGGCATTACTACGCTTGTCCCCGAAACTGAAGTTGTCACCATACGCCCCTCTTCCTCACTATACTCTTTTGTTTCATAAATAGTACCTCCGCCTATCAGCGTAAATATTTCCTGAAAAACTTCTCCGTCCGTTGCCGCATATGCAACGCCTCCCGCTGATAAAATCACTGCTGCAAAAATGGCTGCTGCCTTTATCGTGCCTTTTATCCGTACCCTTTTTCTTCTTATCTGGTGGGTCTTCCCATCTCCTTTTAGTTTACACAATATTCTATTTGCATTCTCTTCTACTTCACTCTGCTGCATTTCCTGCATTGTATAATCGTCTAAATCTGTCTCAACGCTATTTAGTAATTCATAAATATCTTTTCCCATTTTTATTCACCCCTCCTTTCAGGGAACAACTCCCTCATGCGCTTTCTTGCCCTAGAAAGCCGCTTATAGATGACATTTGGATTTGTCTGAAGACTTTCACTGACCTGCACTATTGTCAGTTCTTCCACAAACAACTTTTCAAACAACTTCCTTTCCTCCGGTTTCAGACATTGCAGAATCCGCTCCGTCTCTTCCGATATTTCCTCCTCCATCAATGCCAGTAATTTCTCGTCTTCACTTGCAAGCGAATCATCCAATGCCACTTCTTCAAACTGCTTTCTATACCGTCTTAAATAATCAATCGCCTTATAACGGGCAATACCTGCAACCCAGTTAGCAAAACCGTTCCGCGTTTTATCAAAACTGCCAATATGCTCCCAGATACTTAAAAACACGTCATCAAAGCATTCCTCCTGCTCCTCTTTTAAAAGATATAGATATCTGCCAATAACCGTCTTTACCAGGTTTCCATATTTCTGAATAATATAGCGCAGCGCTTCCTCATTTCCTTTTTCTATTTCCCGAAGGAAATTTACATCGTTTATCAGTCGTTTTTTCCCGTGCATACTCATCCCCTCTATCGTGTGAAGCTTTCACCTTTTATTACGGAACAAAAACCAAAATTCTGACAAATTTTAATAAAATATCTTCCAAAACAAAAAAGGGGCTGTCGGATAATGCCGATTTTTAAGTCCTTCATCCTCAAATAAAAATCTCCCATAGAATATAGTGCGTCTCAGCATTTGTTTTCTATGGGAGATGCCTTTTTCTTTATTATAAAGCATATTTTAGGGCGCAGAAACCCCTTAGTCTTACTTTTTTGAATCACACCTTTTCTTAAGCGTTTTTCTCCTCTGTTTTTCCCTCAAATTTCCGGATCTCGTTATGCAGGAAACGGTGGTATTTATTTATGTTCCGCCCTATCGCATACAGCATGAACTCTTTATATGCTTTTTCAGTTGAACGGTAATTGAAACGCCGGAAGTTTTCATTTTCTTTGATATCTCCGAAATGCCCTTCTGTCTGGATGGAGCGGGTCTGGCGCTTCACAATCCCTTTTTCACTCTGTATATTGGCATGGGATTCTTCCTTTAATGCTTCCCACTGTTCATTGATCTTCATGA
>CAZKOR010000078.1:0-15818 GCA_964554405.1 uncultured Bacteroides sp.
TGACACTGCCCTGTTAAAAGCACTCTATTTATCCACCTTTGAAGCTGCAAAAAAAGGACTATGCCGATAAGGAACCGGGGACAGGTCTACGGTGAACTGAGCATCATGTATGAGGGGCGGTTACCGGATTAGAGCATTTACAGACTTTTCTTCATACACTCGTACCGATGAATATTTTGGTTTGGACATAAAAACACCTCTTAAGTAGACTTTGGTTATTTGCCCTGTCTACTTAAAAGGTATCATATCATAGAATTTACACTCATTATTTTGTGATATATGGTTATGTAGATGTTGTTAAGCTGTATGTACTGTTTTATCTTCCTTATGCTTATCTAAAATACTATGTACTCTTTCAACCTCATCAAGAATCATTTCATCCATGGCTTTTAGTTCTGCTGTTGATTTCATAACTTGCCGTTTTACGTTGCTTACATCTTTCTTTATATCCTGAATTTCATTTTCTAAAGAATCAAGCTTTGAAAGGATTAAATCAAATTTTTCACTGTCTGTCATATTATCCCCCTTTTGTGATTGATGATTGATTAAGTAAATACAGTATATCATAGCTAAAATGTAAAGTCTATTCAATTATCAAGGTACTTTGTGTTGTGGGTTGTTTGATTTGATAAGATAATTATACACACAGAACAGGTGTATGCATATTGATGAAATGTTTTACCGGAATATCTTCTCTGTCACTTCCTTAAATCAATGTATCTTTTGATGTGATAATTTCCTCATATATTATTATCAGGAAAATTATGTAATTGATACCGGATATATTCTAATTGGTTTTCTAAATTTTCAAAATTAGCTATAATTTCATCAGAATTCCTATCTTAAAATAATTTTTGGCAATTGACATGTATTTTATGAAAGAGCAACATGAGTATGTTCAATAATTTTAAGTGTAAAACCAATAGAGTTGTTTAATTCATTAGCATTACTTGTAACCTCTTTTTGCAAAAACTCTATCAATTTATCCATATCTGCCATAACCATGCCCCACAATGGTATATAATTAATTACCATTATATACCATAAAACTACATTATTCTATTCAAAACGTTTATTCTTCAATTCAGCTATTTTCTTGGTTTTTTAGCACATTTCAATCTTACTGGTCGATTTTGACATAAAAGATGGGAAAATAGCAAGAAATGTTTATGCAAATTATGATAATATATTCTTATAAATAGAAAAGAGAGGATATTGTTATAGTTAATGACTTATAATTCCATGAGTTAAAAGGTAACTTTATATAAACAGTCATAATTCATTTGTTCAATAATAAAGGAGGCTTTATTATGAATAACTCATTTATTAAAAAAATACTGGAATATTTAGAACCTATTTCTGTTGTATTAACTATTTTAGGTTTTTTTGGAATAAATTTTAAGAGCCTCAAGTTAATTGTACGATTAATAGTGAGAAGACTAAAAGTATATATGTATAAAATTAGAAGGTATTTTACATACGGAAATCATATGTTAAAAAAGATTTTATTTGAGAAGTTTTTATATATTTTATATATCTTGGAAACGAAGATAAATTCCTTAAAGAAAATATTATTTCCTATGATTAAAATAGTTGCCGGTTGTTTTTTATGTATTACATTTTTTGCTTCAAATATCATCATTTGTGGAGAAGGAGAAAATGCTATAAATGAAGGTAATGATATTTTTGAAGAAAATATTTATCATAGAAATATGGATTATGTAACATCAGGTAATGTTAATAACCAACTTATTGAAAAAAATGTAAGTGGCAATAGTAAAAGAGTAATAGAGCCGATAGAAGATATTGGATTCAAATTAGAACTAGAATACCCGGATGGTCATCCCCAAATTAGAGAAAATAAATTTGAAAGATTATATAATTCAATATTTTATACCGAAGAAAAATATTTGGATGAAGTTATAAAAAGTGAAATTGATGTATTGAGAAATAGTTATAGGGTAAATACGCAACTGGATGATGAAGCTAAAGCAGCAGCATATCATTATTCACAATATGAAGATGAGTTATTTAATAGTAATAACTATCATTTATCATCTGAGTTATTGGATGAAATTATTGATGCTAGAGAAGAATTGTTTAAAATATATCCAAATGCTACAATGTCATGGCTTTTGGCAAATAATTATCAAATCTATGCTTATAATTATTTAACACAAACAACTGAAGCCAATAGTATCTTATATTTTTATATGCAGTCAATTTATTATGCTAAAATGTCTTTAGAATTTGATATTGATGCCGAAGACAAAGAAATGCGAATCAAATATATTTATATGCGGTATAAAGATATTGCCAGCTGTAATATTTTAGATGATGAAATACGTTTTAGAGCATTTGAAATTTCTCAAGCTATAGATAATGTATTTTTGTGTTCGGTAGTGTTATAGATAGATGTATATCTGTTATTAATGCAGAATTTAGTCGAGGAGGGAATTTCGTCATGGAGAAGAGATATCAGATCTTTATTAGTTCTACTTATGCGGATTTAATAGATGAGAGAAAAGAAATTATGGAAGCTATTTTGTCTTTAAATTGTTTCCCAGCCGGGATGGAAATGTTTCCGGCTACTAATATGGAACAGTTTGAATATATTAAAAAAGTAATTGATATGAGTGATTATTATGTCCTTGTAATTGCTGGCAGATATGGCTCTCTTTCGAAAGATGGTATTAGTTATACAGAAAAGGAATATAATTATGCCAAAAGGAAACATGTCCCTATATTAGCTTTTATTTTTGAAGATATCAAAAAATTGCCATTGTCAAAAGTTGATAATAACTTGGAGAAATTAGAAAAATTTAGAAATAAAGTAAAGAAAAATAGAGTAGTTAAATTTTGGAGTAACGCTTCTGAATTGAAATATATGATTTATGATAGTTTATCGAGTGAATTTCAGTTAAATCCCAGAGAAGGGTGGATTAAAAACTATCAACCACAAATGCAATATGATAATTTGGAAAAGGATAAAAAGAATGAGTATAAATTTCCAAGTAATTTAAAATATCCGATTTCTTTTGAAGCTTTTATGAAAAATAGAGAAGTTAAGCGGTATATAAAGGATAATAAAAGATATATACCAGTTGGAATAAATATTCAGAATAATGATTTAGCTTGCTTGGATATGAGTAATACTTTTTGTTTTGGGATAGCTGGAGAATGTAATACAGGAAAAACGAATACATTAAAAATAATATTGTCTATATTACAAATAAGAGGGGAAGAGTGCTATGTTATTGATTTAGATAAAACTAAGCAAGCATTTAAAAATATTGTTTCTACAAATAATTATTTAGATTCTTATGAAATGATTTTTAATTTTTTTGAAGCATTATTGCCTCGGATAAAGGAAAGAAATATATTCAAAAAAGAATGTATAGCTAAAAGTTATACAGATACAAGAATATATGATGAAGTAAATGAAAAGTTTCCCAGAATTAATATATTTATAGATAATGTGAATGAATTTATTAAGATTGTATATAAGAAGCATAATATTGATGCTTTCCTGGAAAATATAATTGATAAAGGTTCACTACATAATGTATATTTCTTTTTTGGATATGATACAAAATATAATTTTGAGATTGTGGGTTTAAGATTATATGATCTGTTGGTTAAAAATAATATACTGCTTCATTTAGGAGGTAATGTTGCAGGGCAAAACGCTTTTGACGCTAGTTCTATTAGGTACATACTTCAGAACAAGAGTTTTAAAAAAGGAATTGGTTTATTAAGGTGTTTTGTGGAAGATGATAATACAATTTTTGCAAATGAAATAAAAACTTTTTTTGTTCTAATTCCTAAAATTAATTTGTAGTTTTTTAAGTGGCTTGGATAATTTATCATGGTTGGACTGGACTGACTACAACGAAAATAAGCCATCTTTAGCACTCCTAAATCCGTAATAACCGCATAAATCAAGCGTTTCTCCATATGGACCCGTGGGAACCCTTGATTTTACCGGATTCTTTATAAAAATCATGCTGAAAATACGTTATTTTAGAACAATCCGGGGATTATATGAGTAAAGCCGGCCCTGATTAGTGGGCAGGTTTTTGATTAGATGTAAGGATTTTGTATTCGTTTCCCATATGACCGGAAGATGCATGAACCACAACAGCATCAGAATTTAAATTAATAAAATTCCTGAACCCCCTTGATTTTACTGTATTTCCGTGTTATTCTATTACACGTACATAAAGGTAAGTTCTTCGGGGTTGGGTGAAATTCCCTACTGGTGGTGAGGTTTACCGGTTAATGAAAACGACCGGCAGACGAGTCCACGACCCGGTTATTCACAAAAAGAAATGCGGCTGCAGCGCAGTATGGGATAACCGGCTGATACGGTCAAAATCCGTAACCAACAGTAAAGTCTGGATGAAAGAAGAAGCAATGTTTCGCATGGAAGCAATTCTATCCCCGAATCTTGTTGGTTCGGGGATTTTTTATGCACAGGGGTGTATGAAATACGAAGCATAAAAACGAAGGCTTTCCTTTTGTCTGCTTATTAAAAAAAGACAAAATGGAGGAAAAAGAAATGAACGGATTGTTACAGAGTATTCAGGAAAATGTGATTTTTTTATTGGAGTTTTTAGCGGTTGTGGCGGCGTTATTTTGCATTGCCTACGTAGCAGAGAAGCTTGCGGGAAAGAAAAACGGGGTAACGGAACGGATTCTGTCCACCAGAAAAATTGCAATGATTGGTATGTTTTCGGCGATTTCTGCAATTCTAATGCTATTTGAGGTGCCGCTGCCTTTCGCACCGTTTTTTTACAAACTGGATTTCAGCGAACTTCCGGCGTTAATTGCAGCTTTTGCATTCGGACCGGTAGCGGGCGTGATGATTGAATTTTGTAAAATAGTTTTGAAACTGTTATTCAAATCTACATCTACCGCTTTTGTAGGAGAACTGGCGAACTTTGCAGTGGGATGCAGCTTTGTGCTTCCTGCATCTATCATGTATCTGTTTCATAAAAACAAAAAGACGGCAGTTGTCGGCTGCGTGTCAGGAACAATTATCCTGACAATTTTCGGAACGGCTTTTAATGCAATCTATCTGCTTCCGAAGTTTGCACAGTTATACGGTATGCCATTGGAGGCGTTAATCGGCATGGGAACAGAAATCAATCCGGCGATTACGGATATTACCAGTTTTGTATGTTTTGCGGTAGCGCCTTTAAATCTCATTAAAGGGACGAGCGTATCGGTTGTGACATTACTGGTATATAAATCGTTAAGCCCGATTTTAAAAGACGACAAAGTAAGGGCACGGGCGCAGAAGACGGCTTAATATTCTGGAGGAAGACAGCTTGTATCGTATTTTGATTGTGGAAGATGATGCCATTATATTAAAACAGGTCAGCAGGCATTTAGCAAAATGGGGCTATGAAGTAGAGGGCGTGACGGATTTTAATAATGTTTTGTCGGATGTTGTGAGATTTTCGCCGCAGCTTGTGCTGATGGATATCGGACTGCCGTTTTACAACGGTTATTACTGGTGCAGCGAAATCCGAAAGATATCGCAGGTTCCTATCATCTTTCTTTCTTCCGCATCCGATAATATGAATATCATTATGGCGGTCAATATGGGCGGAGACGATTTTGTTGCCAAGCCTTTTGACCTCGATGTACTATCGGCAAAGATTCAGGCTGTTTTACGAAGAACTTACTCTTTCTGCGAGCAGTCGGCTGTTTTGGAATACCGTGGCGTTGTATTAAATATGACAGAGATGTCGCTTCTTTATGAAGGAAAAAAGATAGAACTGTCAAAAAATGAATTTAAGACATTACAGATTTTATTTGAAAATGCGGGAAATCCTGTATCAAGGGAAGACATTATGAAACGCCTATGGGATGATGAGTGCTTTGTGGATGACAACACGCTGACAGTGAATGTAAACCGCCTGCGGAAAGCGCTTGAGGGCGTGGGATTAACAGATTTTATCATGACAAAAAAGAAAGTAGGCTATCAGCTTTATCGGAAGTAAAATGAAAAAACAGGAAGCATTCATTATAAAAGCATATATCAAAGAACATTTTAAAGCATTTGTGCTATATGTTCTTATCACTGCCACTTTAATGGGAGTTGCAGGGTTATATCAATATGAAGATGCTGTTCGTAATATGTCCTATGCTGCCGTGATAATCGCCTTTTTCGGCATATTATACGGAATATGGGATTATGTTAAATATCGAAAAAAGTGTATTTTACTTATCAGCGCCATGAAAAGAAGCGGCGAGCGGACGATTTATCTGCCGGATAGCAAATCTTACGCGGATGAATTATACAGGCAGATAATAGCTGCCATGGAAGAGGAAGAGAGAAGTTTCATTTCGGAATATGATGAAAAGAAACGGGATATGGCTGATTACTATACGATGTGGATACACCAGATTAAAACGCCTATCGCTGCGTTACGTTTGCTATTGCAGGAAGAAAAACAGCCGCGGGAGGAACTGTTTAAGATAGAACAGTACGCAGAGATGGCACTGCATTATGCAAGACTTGACAGTCTTTCCTCGGATTTGGCGTTTCGGACGCAGGACATTTACGAAATGGTAAAGCATGCAGTCAAAAAATATTCTATTTTATTTATCGGAAGCGGTCTTTCATTTCAGTTAGAGGAATGTTCCATTCATGCGGTAACGGACGAGAAGTGGCTTACATTTGTGATTGAGCAGATATTGTCCAATGCCATAAAATATACGCAGGATGGCGGTATTCACATTTACGGACTGGATAAGGCTGGAGCAAAGACATGCGGGGAAGCCGCCTATCTTGTCATTGAGGACAGCGGTATCGGCATTAGAGAGGAAGATTTGCCGCGAATCTTTGAACGCGGCTTTACCGGCTATAACGGAAGACTGGATAAGAAATCTACGGGAATCGGTCTATACCTGTGCAGGCAGATACTGGACAAGCTTTCGCATACGATTGGGGTAGAATCCCACATAGGACAGGGAACGAAAGTGACGCTCGGATTTATACAAAAAGACAATGTGACAAAAATGTAAGTTTCAAAAAAGGAAATGTAAGCTGAATCGATGGCAGCGCATTTCCTTTTCCTTTACTCTAAGTTGAAAGAATTTAAAGGAGGAAGAAACAATGTCGATGTTAGATGTGAAAAATCTGAAAAGAGTGTATACTACCCGCTTCGGTTCGGTAAAAGTGCAGGCGTTAAATGATGTGAATTTTTCCGTGGAAGAGGGAGAATATGTGGCAATTATGGGAGAATCCGGCTCCGGGAAAACGACTTTACTAAATATTTTGGCTTCTCTGGATAAGGCAACCAGCGGTCAGGTGCTTTTGCGGGGAAAAAATATTGCGGAAATAAAGCAGAAAGAAATTTGTGCTTTCCGTAGAGAACATCTAGGATTTGTTTTTCAGGATTTCAATTTATTAGATACCTTATCGCTCAAAGACAATATCTTCTTACCGATGGTACTTTCGGGAGCGTCATACGAAGAAATGGAAGAACGGCTTATGCCGCTGGCGTCGCGGTTAGCCGTTGGCGACATACTGGAAAAATATCCCTATGAGGTTTCCGGCGGACAAAAGCAGAGAACGGCAGTATGCCGTGCTTTGATTACAAGACCGGATATTATTCTTGCGGATGAACCGACGGGTGCGTTAGACTCTAAGGCTTCAGGGAAACTATTAAAGCTGTTTGAGGAAGTAAACAGCGAGGGACAGACTATTTTAATGGTAACTCATAGCATTCAGGCAGCAAGCTATGCCGGACGTGTTTTGTTTATCAAAGACGGCTGTGTATTTCATCAGATATATAGAGGAAATCAGAGTAAAGAGGCAATGTATCGGATGATTTCGGATGCTTTGACGGTATTGCAGGCGGAAAGGAGTGAGTAAGATGAAAAAGTGGAAATTACTGCCGAAAATGGCAATGAAAGGGATAATAACGAACGGTATGGTCTATTATCCTTATATGATTGCGGTTATTTTTTCCGTGTTTACTTATTTTGTTTTTTCCGCCATTCTGCATAATGACTTAGCGACAATTCTGCCTCACAGGGCATATGCATGGGAGGTATTGAAAATAGGGAAATTTCTTTTAGCGGTCATTCTGTTTATCTTTCTATTTTATGCAGGCAGTTTCATTATCAAAAGGCGAAAGGCGGAAATAGGATTATACAACCTGCTTGGGTTGGAGAAAAAGCATATCGGCATGATGTTATTTCTGGAAACCTTGATTTTATACGTCTTGACGGTAACAGGAGGTATTGTTTTAGGTTGCGTTTTATCGAAACTTTTATTTCTCATTCTACTGCGGATGAGCAGCATTTCGGTAAATGTGGAGTTTGTCTTTGCGCCGCAGGCGTTTTTAGAAACGATGGAGTACTTTGGCATTATTTTTGTCTTTTATTTTTTATGCCAGTTATGGGAAATCGGCAGATCACGGCCGGTAGAACTGATAAGCGGCAGCAAAAAGGGGGAAAAAGAACCCCGGTTTCTTGTGCTATGGTCCGCTATCGGTATTATTGTTCTCGGTACCGGATATGTCAAAGCAATTAATTCGCAGATAGATTCCACGATTTTTAACAATTTTTTCTTTGCCGTATTTTTGGTGATTATCGGGACTTATTTCGTCTTTACATCGGCAAGCGTATTTTTTTTAAAGATAATGCGCCGAAACACGAAATTGTATTATAAGGCGAAGAACTTTATTACGATTTCGGGTATGTACTACAGAATGAAAAAGAGCGCGGCGGGACTTGTCAATATCTGCATTTTTTCTACAATGCTATTGATTACCCTGACATGTACCGTTTCTATGTATATGGGACTGGAGGATGTAGCTTCTTTTCTTGCGCCTTATGATATGGAGATGTATTTCGACCAGACGGAGGGAATTACGGAAGAAGCGGCATTAGACAAAATAAGTGAGCTTGGGGAAAAATATCAGTTGGAAATACAGCGTGCGGATTTCTTTGAGTCTGTTTCTTTACCCTGTTCCATAGAGGATAATGCGATTGGACTTGAAAAAGAGGACCCTTATGATAAACGAAACTGTGGTGTTGTCATTATGACTCTTGCAGACTATGAAAAATTGACAAAAGATGAGGAAAAACTGTCTGAAAATGAAATCATCATTCATACGGAGGGTGCGGATTTTAACTATGAAACGGCAAGCTTCATGGGGATTGAAAGCCGTGTTAGAAAAGAGTCGCAGGAGTTATATCCCTATCCGAAAGCGCAGGAGAACAGGAATGGAAGATATATTATCATTGTACCTGATGATAAAGTACGGGATGAATATGTCAGGGCATGGGCGGAGCCAAACGGCGTAGAGGATATAGACTCTTTTATAAAGAGCGGAAGCTGCAGAATCAGCGTTTTGCTGAATGGAGCAGAAGAGGAAAAAAGCGCATTGGTAGAGGAATTGAGCATATGGGGACAGGCACAGCCGGGTTTCCACTCATGGAAAGACGGATTAGATCATAAAGGCGAAATTCGCACCCAATACGGCGGGCTTTTATTCATCGGTGTGATATTTGGCTTTAATTTCTTTTTGTGTCTGATTATCATTATGTATTATAAGCAGATTTCCGAGGGCTATGAGGATAGAAAAAACTATGATATTATGCAGAAAGTGGGAATGAGTGAAGAAGAAATTAAAAGCGCGGTGCATAAGCAGATTTTTCTGGTATTCGGACTGCCGCTTTTCGGGGCGGTGGCACATACTTTTGCAGGTATGTTCATGGTGCAGAAGTTTATGATTGTTCTCTCGTTTTTTAACATCCGGCTTCTGACAGTATGCGAAATCGGTGTTACCATTCTTTTCACTGTCATCTATATTCTCAGTTACTGGAAGACCGCAGGGACATATTATCGGATTGTGAATCGTATTCATTTATAAACTACTGCTAAAATACTACCAAAAGAAGTATGGAATAAAGCGGCGCGGCAAGATAAGATGATTTAAGGTTAAGTTAAGATTACGCATGAATTTCGTTAAGACTGCGATGTTATAAAGTAGTTAGAAAATATTTTGAAAAAATTAAGAAAATCTTTGAAGACATTTTATGGGTTTTGAACGTTATATATAGTAAAGTATTAGACAGAAATAAAATATATGAGGAGAAAGACATGAACGCATTAGTAGAAATCCGGGACATATGCAAAATTTATAATCCCGGAGAAAATGAGGTAAAGGCATTGGATCATGTCAGCCTGACGATTCATGAAAATGAATTTGTGGCGATTATCGGACAATCCGGTTCCGGCAAGTCTACTTTAATGAATATGTTAGGTTGTCTGGATGTGCCTACGAGCGGCAGCTATTATTTGCATGGGCAGGATGTGTCGCACATGAGTGACGATGAATTGTCGGATGTGCGCAATAAGGAAATCGGGTTTATTTTTCAGGGATTTAATCTGATTGCCGGGCTGACGGCGCTGGAAAATGTGGAATTGCCGTTAATTTACAGAGGCGTCGGGAAACGTGAGAGAATGCGGCTTGCAGATACGGCGCTTGATAAAGTAGGATTGGCGAAGCGAAAAACCCATAAACCGTCCGAAATGTCCGGCGGACAGCAGCAGAGAGTTGCGATTGCAAGAGCGATTGCGCAGGCGCCGCCGGTGATTCTTGCCGATGAGCCGACCGGAAACTTGGATTCCGGCTCTACGAAAGAGATTATGGAAATATTGCAAAAACTCCATGAGGAGGGAAGAACCGTTATTTTGATTACGCATGATAATGAAATTGCGGCGCAGGCAAAACGCGTTATAAAAATTATTGACGGAAAAATTGTGCAGGATTCAGATTATGGTCATAATATAAAGGGTGAAGAGGAGAAAGAGGAATGAAAGAGAAGAAAGAAAAAACACCGATGGATAAGGCGAAAAAGAAGAAAATTATCAGAAGATGTATTTTGGGCGGTATTGTGGCAGTGATCGTCCTGTATGTCGGAATCAATTCCGTAATCGCCAAAAATATGCCGATGACCGTATTTACAACCGAGGTAGTAAAAGGTGATGTAGAGCAGGTACTGAGTACAAGCGGAACGGTCAAAACACAGGAGAGTAAGACTTATTTTTCTGATATCTCGGTAAAAATCGGTCAGGTGGACGTTGCTGCAGGGGACAATGTGAAAAAGGGACAGCAGTTGTATGCGTATGATGCAGATGCACTGGCGGATGAAAAAAAGCTTTCGGAACTGAAAATACAGTCTAGTGAGGGCGGATATGAAAGTTCTATGATAAAAAATAATAAATACATCAGCGAACTGGGTGAAGCCAACATCAATCTGGGTGTACTGGAACAGCAGATTGCAGATTCAGAGAATTATGTGAAAGAATTAAATCAGAAAATAACCGATAAGCAGAATGCGCTTGCCTATGAGGGGGCATTGTTGCAGATTTCTCTTTTGGACTGGTCGAATCAACCCGGTTCAGAGGAGTATATGGAGCTGCAGAAACAGGTTCAGTTGAATTCCTATGAGCAGCAGCACAACAAAGAAATTGAAGCATGGCAGAAAGAAGTAAGCGAATATCAGGAGATAATTGCCGCTTATAAAGAATATCAGGCGGAAATGAAATCCCAGAAGAACACGTCAGAGAGCGCATCTTTGGACAATGGGAGCAAGAGCCAGTTAATTGCCAACACCCAGATGGAAAATATCAATGCAGAGGAAACCCTGGCTTGCATTGAAAATGTGGAAAACGGCGTGACAGCGGAGTTTGATGGTGTAGTAACATCGGTGTCCGCAGTAGAAGGCTCTACACCGGCAGTCGGAACGCAGATGGTGACATTGGAAAGTACGGAGAATGTGAAAGTAGAGATTTCCGTATCGAAATATGATTTGGAAAAAATTGCAGTAGGACAGGAAGCGGAAGTTATACTTGCAGGCAAAACCTATCAGGGTTCTATCGCCAAAATTAACGGTATGGCGACAACCAACGCCAGCGGTGCGGCAGTAGTTGGGGTGGAAATACGGATTGATAATCCGGATTCAGATATTTATCTGGGCGTGGAAGCCAAAGTATCGGTACATACGGCATATGCCGAGCAGGTTCTTATCGTGCCGGTTGAAGTGATTAACAGCGATAAGAACGGTGATTTTGTTTTTGCGGCGGAAAATGGTATCTTAGTAAGAAAAAATGTTGTTACGGGTATTTCCTCCGATAGCTATTGTGAAATTAAAGAGGGGCTTAACGAGGGAGACCAGATTGTAGGAAGTATTGCCGCCTATATGGAAGAGGGTATGGCGGTTACGGCGATCCCACAGGAATAGAACGAAGAAAGAGAAGAAAGGAGCGTGCTTCAAATGGCGCAGATATGGGAATACATTAAGATTGCTTTAATGAATATCAAAAGCAATAAAGGGCGTTCTATTCTTACTATGCTGGGTATTATTATCGGTATTGCATCTGTTATTATGATTATGGCGATAGGAAACGGCGTAAGGGGACAGATTAACGATGAATTGGAGAGCATAGGAAGCGGCTTGATAGAATTGTATCTGGACACTACACTGGATACTACGACAATGCGGTTTTCACAGGAAGATTTTGATCTTATTATGGATAAAGTAGAGCATGTAAAAGGCGCTACATCCTATATGGGCGGCTGGGGAACCGCAGAGGGACCGAAAGGAAATTTTGAAGCCAGAGCAATGGGAGGAAATGAGGGACTGCAATATTATTCCGCGAACGGCGGTTCTATTATCAAAGGAAGATACTTTTCCAAAGCAGATGTAGACAGCGGGAACCGTGTATGTGTCATTCCGGAAAGCAGTGCGGTCAGTCTGTTCGGAACAACGGACGTCATCGGCATGAGCTTTGAACTGACATTATACGGCATTTCTCAGGAACTGACGATTGTAGGTATTCGTGAAGACAGCGCGACAAGTATTGTCAACAGCGGTTCCAGTTCCTTTGTGTGTCTGGAACTTCCGATATCGGTTCTGGGAAATGATTATTATTACTATATTGATGAATTTTACGATATGATTATTTTTGCGGAAAGCACGGAGTATTGTACCGAAGTCGCGCAGAATGCGGTGAGATTGTTGGAAAGTAAGTATGACGCCAGAGGAGAGGGACAGATCATCGTACAAAGCATTTCGGATATGTCCGCAGAATATGACAGTATTTTAGGGATTGTTACCTTGTTCATTTCTTTTGTTGCAGCAATATCATTGTTAGTCGGCGGTATCGGGGTTATGAATATTATGCTTGTATCGGTGACGGAGCGTACAAGAGAAATCGGTATCCGTAAGGCATTAGGGGCAAGAACAGGCTCTATTTTATTACAGTTCCTTGCCGAAGCGGGTATTATTACAATGCTTGGCGGATTAATCGGCATTGTAATCGGTATTATGGGAGGCAATCTGATATGTTCCATCGTAGGCGTTACGGCAAGGACGCAGGTATCTACGATTATCGGTGCGACGCTCTTTTCCTCCGCAGTCGGTATTTTCTTTGGTATTTATCCGGCAAGAAAAGCGGCAAAACTAAGTCCGATTGAAGCACTCCGTCACGAGTAAAAAGGCGAATGAATGCATTCGCCTTGCGAATTTGTGCCTACGACCCAAATGTCGCGGGTTGAGGATGAATTTACACTTTGTACTTGCGGTTTATGTAAAATTCAGTATAATAGGAATAAGAATAGAAAGCACCTGCAATGTAGGTGCTTTTCCTCTAACAAACGGAAGAAAAGAGGCAGATTTCTTATGGAAGTGGAATTTGATGTAAAAATGGAGGCAGGCATTTTATACGATTATATGATGCGTCATACTTTCAGCAGTTTTATCGGTATGATGGGAACGGTCGTAGGAGCGCTGTTACTCATTGTCTTTTTTGCAGAAAGACAGGCATTATTTCTGATTGCAGCGGTGGTTGTGCTTGCTTACCAGCCGTGGTCACTTTTTTTGCGTTCCAGACAGCAAATGGTGAATAATCCGGCATTTAAGAAGCCGCTGCACTATAAACTGACAGAAGAGGGCATTGAAGTGTCGCAGGACGGCGCAGTAGACAGCCAGAAGTGGGAAGATATGTATAAAGCAGTTTCTACCGGCAGCAGTATCATAGTATATACATCCCGCGTCAATGCCTGTATTTTTCCGAAGAAAGATATGGGCGAGAGTAAATATAAGGTAATAGAGATGATTTCGACGCATATGCCGCCGAAAAAAGTAAAAATCAGGAGTTAAGATGTTAATAGAAACGCACAGTGCGGAAGAAACATTTGAATTAGGGAAAAAAATAGGACAAAATGCCAAACCGGGACAGTTATACTGCCTTATCGGTGATTTGGGAGTCGGGAAGACGGTCTTTACACAGGGACTTGCGGCTGGTCTTGGTATAACAGAGCCTGTGAACAGTCCGACCTTTACTATTTTACAGATTTATGAAGAGGGCAGGATTCCTTTTTATCATTTTGATGTGTATCGGATAGAAGAGATAGAGGAAATGGAAGAGATCGGATATGAGGAATATTTTGATGGAGCGGGCGTTTGCCTGATTGAGTGGGCAAATCTGATTGAAGAGATTCTCCCCAAAGAACATATCTGGATTGTAATAGAAAAAGATTTGGTGTCTGGATTTGATTACAGGACAATTAAAATCGAAGGAAACGTGGAAATATGAAACTGATAGCATTAGACAGCTCCGGGCTGGTGGCTTCCGTTGCAGTGATAGAGGATGATATCCTTACAGCGGAGTATACAATCCAATATAAAAAGACGCACTCCCAGACATTATTGCCGATGTTGGATGAAATCCGCCATATGACGGAACTTGATTTTGATACGGTGGACGCGATTGCGGTTGCGGCGGGACCGGGTTCTTTTACCGGACTGCGGATTGGTTCCGCAACGGCAAAAGGGCTTTCTTTTGCTATGGGCAAGCCGATTGTGGCAGTGCCTACGCTGGACGGACTTGCTTATAATCTATACGGAACGGATAAAGTTGTCTGTCCGATTATGGATGCCAGAAGAAATCAGGTATATACGGGGATTTATCAATTTGTTTCGAAGGGCGGCACATACTGTCTTGATATTATAAAAGGACAATGCGCAGTTGCATTTGAAGAAATCGCGCAGGCTCTGAATGCGCTTGGCAGAGAAGTGATTTTCTTAGGAGACGGGGTACCCGTTTTCCGGGAGCAGATGAAAGCGTTAATGAAAGTGCCGTATACGCTGGCACCGGCACATATGAACAGACAACGGGCAGCAAGTATCGGTGCGCTTGGCAGCATCTATTATGCGCAGGGCAGAGTGCAGAGCGGAGCAGAGCATGCTCCGAAATATCTGCGTCTGTCGCAGGCAGAACGCGAAAGACTGGAACAGATACATATCAGACCGATGAAGAAAGAGGATGTAGAAATCATCAGTCGTCTGGAAGAGGAAACTTTTTCCATGCCATGGTCGAGAGATGCTTTTTTAGAGATGATTACGAAAGATGATGCCGGATATTATGTGGCGGAGAAAAACGGTCAGGTCATCGGCGGATGCGGTGTGCTGATGGCAGCAGGAGAAGGAAATATTACCAATGTTGTTGTAGATAAGAAAGAAAGAAACAAAGGCATCGGAACTAAAATGCTGCAATATCTTATAGAAGATGGTTATAAGAACGGATTACAGGCTTTTACTCTGGAAGTGCGGGTAAGCAATGCCGCCGCTATCCATGTTTATGAAAAATTGGGATTTTTTTCCGAGGGAATTCGTCCGAACTTCTATGAAAAACCGGCGGAAGATGCTATGATAATGTGGAAGAGATAGGAAGCAGATAGAATAATTACCACTGTTTTTACATATTTCAGACTGTTATAATG
>CAZKOR010000079.1:0-15725 GCA_964554405.1 uncultured Bacteroides sp.
TCAAATACACATTACCGAAAGAAACAGGTGATTTGGCACAAGAAATAACAAAAGACCCATATAATTTTGATTTTGTGGCAATTCGTCAAGGCTATAATGAAAAAGAATTAAAAGATGCACTAATGGACAATGTGCAGAACTTTTTGATGGAACTTGGAACAGGGTTTGCATTTGTAGGAAGAGAATATCGGTTACAGGTAGGAAACACAGAACAGTATGTAGATATGTTGTTTTACAATATAAAGCGCCATTGCTATGTGGTTGTTGAAGTAAAGGTTGTGGAGTTTGAAGCGGGATTTATTTCGCAGACAGCTACATATGTGTCGGCAGTAAACCATACTCTCAAGGGTGAGGGGGATACTCAAACAATAGGTCTTCTTATCTGTAAAACAAAAGATAATATATTGGCAAAATATGCAGTTGAAACATCGACAGAACCAATAGGAATATCGGAATATGAATTGAATGCGCTAATGCCCAAAGATTTTAAAGGCACGTTGCCTACAATAGAGGAATTAGAGCAAGGACTGAGAGAATAGACGGGAGATTATTGCTATGATTCGCTCTATAGCAAGAGATGAAATTGAAAAGTGTGTCGAAGTAATCCAAAAGAGTTTTTTAACAGTTGCAAAAGAGTATGGATTTACAAAAGAAAATGCTCCCCGTTTTACTGCATTTGCGACTACGTCTGAAAGTCTTAATACACAGTATGATGACGGCAGACCTATGTATGGATACTTTGACGAGAATGGACAGCTTGTGGGATACTACTCGTTGCTGATACAGGACAATGAGGAATGCGAACTCAATAATTTGTGCGTTTTACCGGAATACCGGCATAGAAATATTGGAGAAACTTTGTTTTCCCACGCACTTACGACTGCGGCTGAAAAAGACTGTAAAAAAGTGAACATCGGCATCGTGGAGGAAAATACAAAGCTTCGTAAATGGTATGAAAAATTGGGAGCAAAACATATCGGAACAAAAAAGTTCGACTTTTTCCCTTTTACTTGCGGATATATGGAAAAAGATATTCTTATATGAAATAAATAATAAGATTGAGGTGTCAAAAGCTGCTTGTATAATTATGTATCAGCAGATTGCATAAATCGTCCTCACAGTTATCCAACTTCGGCAGATGGATTTTCTATATATTCCGAGACCATTGTGGAAGTGGACGCAATCGCCCGATACGCGCCATCCGGGCTTGAATCGGGCTTTTCAGGACATCCATGTCCTGAAATTGCTAGACATTAAACGGAATATTAAGAAAATCTCATCTTCAGAGCATACCTGCTCTTGCGCAGGACAGCTTTAAGGACAGTTTATGCAATTTGCTGATAACATTTTATCGCAGCAGCTTTTGACACCTTAATCATAATAAAAGAAAAGAGGTACACTAACATGAAAATTGGATTTATCGGACTAGGAAATATGGCGGATGCAATGATATCCGGCATGCTGAAAAAGAACATAGTGAAAGCGGAAGATATTATCGGAACGGCCAAAACTTCCGCAACAAGAGAAAAAATGGCGGACAGATACGGCATAGGAATAAAGAATGCCAATGCGGAAGTTGCAGAAGCGGCAGACACTCTTGTGCTTGCAGTAAAACCGCAGTTTCTTTCCGAAGTCATAGAGGAAATAAAAGATGCGGTTTCTGCGGAGACTGTCATTATCAGCATTGCAGCAGGAAAGACGATTGCATGGCTCGAAGAAGCTTTCGGCAGACAGATGAAAATAGTCCGCTGTATGCCCAATACACCTGCTCTGGTCGGCGAAGGCTGTACAGGAATCTGTGTGAATGACCGGATATCGGAAAAAGAAAAAAATGACAGTGTGCAGTTGATGGAAAGCTTTGGGAAGGCACATTTAATTCCGGAGCGGTTAATGGATGCGTTAGGCGCACTTTCGGGCAGTTCTCCGGCATATGTGTTCATGTTCATTGAAGCAATGGCGGATGCAGGCGTGGCAGCAGGCATACCGAGAAAGCAGGCATATGAACTGGCGGCGCAGTCTGTTTATGGCAGCGCTAAACTGGTATTGGAAAGCGGGAAACATCCGGGAGAACTGAAAGATATGGTCTGTTCTCCGGGGGGAACAACCATTCAGGGAGTGCGTGTACTGGAGGAACAGGGAATGCGTGGGGCGGTCATTGATGCGCTTACAGCATGTATCGAAAAAACTAAGGAATTGTAACAATTTTGTATCTATTTCCGCTCATATTTTTTGGACAAGATGCGTAAACTTGACAAAGGTAAGAAGTTTTGCTAGAATTATCCAAAACGAAAGATTTAACAATTTCGTAATAATTGTAATAATAAAGTAAAAAAGCGGAGGTAGACATTCATGTTAAGAGGCAGAGGCATATTCCGTATGCTGACCACTCTTATGATGAGCCTGGTCATATTCTACGGAATAGGAATAGAGGCTGCTGCATCCAGCACAAAGGAATATCTGGATCCTTTGAATGGCGGTATTTACAATATTATTGACCCCAGTACCGGGGGCAATGAAGAGGCAATTGAGGAATTGACGCAGATAGTGGAGGAAGCAGCAAAGGAAAAATCCGATTTGGTCATGGCAGATGTGCAGATGGCTTTAAATGTGCGTGCAGAGGCAAGTGAGGATTCTGCTAAAGTAGGACTTCTCTATAAAGACTGCGGCGGCAGGATTCTGGAAAGAAAGGACGGATGGACGAAATTGCAGTCCGGCAATTTAGTCGGATGGGCAAGCGATGAATATCTGCTCTTTGATGGTGATGCGGAGGCACTGGCAAGTGAGGTAGGCAATCTCATCGTGACGATTGAGACAGAAACTCTGCGTGTGCGCGGAGAGCCAAGTACGGAATCTGAAATTCTTGGACTTTTATCACAAGATGATGAGTTGGATGTGATAGAAGTGATTGACGATGAATGGATTAGTGTGGACTTTGATAATGACGTAGCTTATGTATCGGCGGAGTTTGTAAATGTGGATTTCCATATCGATGAAGGCGAAACGATGGAAGTCATCAAGAAAAGAGAGGAAGAAGCCGCCGAGGCAAAGAAAAAGGCATTACAGGAATCTAATGCGGCAATTGTTGCAGAAGCGGATGATTTGCGGCTGTTAGCGGCACTGATTTACTGTGAAGCAGGTTCGGAGTCTTATGATGGAAAGCTTGCTGTAGGCGCGGTTGTAGTGAACAGAGTCAGAAGCGGTGCTTATCCGAATACAATTTCAGGTGTTATTTACGCTTCCGGTCAGTTTACACCGGCAATGAACGGAAAAGTGGCAAAAGCGTATTATAACGGCGTTGCAACGGAAAGCTGTTATGAGGCTGCACAGGCTGCTATGGCGGGCGCAACGAACGTAGGGGATGCAACGCATTTCAGAAAAGCGTCCACGACAACCCACGATGGTATTTTGATTGATAACCAGATTTTCTGGTGATATCTTTCCGATTTTCCTTGTTTCCATCTGGAGAATATAGTAGAATAGGATGAGGAAGGAGTGAAAGTAATGATAGCAATGGATTGGAATATGACAGTAGTGTGGCTTGGTATTTTAGTCATTCTGGTAGTGATTGAACTATTGACTATGGGATTGACGACGATATGGTTTGCAGGAGGCGCTTTAGCAGCTGCTTTAATATCCATACCGGGTACGCCGCTTATCGTACAAATTCTCTTCTTTTTAATCGTATCAATACTTTTACTTTACTTTACAAGACCGATTGCCGTTAAGTATTTTAACAGGGACCGGACGAGAACCAATGTGGAAAGCTTAATCGGCAGACAGGCAATCGTCATCAGTGAAATTAACAACGTTGAGGGTATTGGACAGGTCAATACGGGAGGCATGGAATGGTCTGCAAGAAGCAGCTATCATAACATTGTGATTCCGGTAGGCGCGGTCGTGACGGTACTTGGCATTGATGGCGTGAAATTAATTGTAGAAGAGAGAAAAGAGGGCTAAACATGGGTGCATTATATTTCATTTTAGTATTATTAATTTTAGTCATTATCTTACTGGCGTCCTGTATTAAAATTGTACCGCAGGCATATGCTTATGTTGTAGAACGTCTGGGTGCCTATCAGCAGACATGGCCGGTAGGTATTCATTTTAAAGTGCCTTTTGTAGATAAGGTGGCAAAGCGTGTTATTTTAAAAGAGCAGGTTGTGGATTTTGCGCCGCAGCCGGTTATTACAAAAGATAATGTAACGATGAGAATTGATACGGTTGTATTCTATCAGATTACGGACCCGAAGCTTTTTGCATACGGTGTTGAGAATCCGATTATGGCGATTGAAAATCTGACGGCAACAACACTGAGAAATATCATCGGTGAGATGGAACTCGACCAGACACTTACCTCCAGAGAGGTTATTAATACCAAAATGAGAGCTTCGCTCGACATTGCGACAGACCCGTGGGGTATTAAAGTAAACAGAGTAGAGTTAAAGAATATCATTCCTCCGGCAGCGATTCAGGATGCGATGGAGAAACAGATGAAAGCGGAACGTGAACGTCGTGAAGCGATTCTTCGTGCAGAGGGTGAGAAGAAATCGACCGTCCTTGTTGCAGAAGGTAAGAAAGAATCCGCTATTCTGGAAGCAGAAGCTGAGAAACAGTCTGCAATTCTGCGTGCGGAAGCACAGAAAGAAAAGATGATTCGTGAAGCAGAAGGTGAAGCGGCTGCTATCTTAAAGGTACAGCAGGCGACTGCAGACGGTATCCGAATGATTCGTGAAGCAGGCGCTGATGAAGCGGTTCTGAAGATTAAGAGCTTAGAAGCATTTGAGAAAGCGGCGGACGGTCAGGCAACGAAGATTATCATTCCGTCTGAAATTCAGGGTATTGCAGGACTTGCATCTTCCGTAAAAGAAATTATGAAGTAATACGAATCGGAAAAACGAATGTGAAGGGATGGTTCGCAGGAACCATCCTTTTATGCTTATAGAAAATCATTTCAATGAGAGAGGGAACAGGATATGGATTTGAAAGGACGCAATTTTTTAAAACTTCTGGATTTTACGCCGGAAGAGATTTTATATATGTTAGATACGGCAGCAGTGCTAAAAGAAAAGAAGAAAAAAGGCATTCCGGTTGATTTTCACCGCGGAAAAAACGTTGCGCTTATTTTTGAGAAAACTAGCACAAGGACAAGATGTTCTTTTGAAGTGGCAGCGCATGATTTAGGAATGGGAACCACTTATCTTGACCCGTCAGGCTCCCAAATCGGTAAAAAAGAGAGTATTGCAGATACGGCAAGAGTTTTGGGACGTATGTATGAGGGAATTGAATATCGCGGCTTTGAGCAGGAAATTGTAGACGGACTTGCAAAATATTCAGGGGTTCCGGTATGGAACGGTTTGACAAATGAATTCCATCCGACGCAGATGTTAGCGGATTTGCTGACAATCAGGGAACATTTCGGATATTTAAAAGGGATAAAACTGACTTATATGGGAGACGCTCGTTATAACATGGGTAATTCTCTAATGGTAGCTTGTGCCAAAATGGGAATGCACTTTACGGCATGTACGGCAAAGGCATATTTTCCGTCGCAGGAATTAACTGTAGCGTGTGAACGGATTGCGGCACAGACAGGCGGAAGTATTTGTTTGACGGAAAGCGTAGAAGAAGGCGCGAAAGGCGCAGATGTTGTCTATACGGATGTCTGGGTTTCAATGGGTGAGCCGGACGAAGTCTGGGCAAGCCGCATTCATGATTTAATGCCTTATCAGGTCAATCGGAAAGTGATGGAAATTGCGGGAGAGAAAGCCGTATTTATGCACTGCCTTCCGGCATTTCATGACTTGAATACGGGAATAGGCAAAGACATCCATAAAAAATTCGGCATTCAGGAAATGGAAGTGACGGACGAAGTGTTTGAAGCGCCATGTTCTATTGTGTTTGATGAAGCAGAGAATCGTATGCACACGATTAAGGCGGTTATGGCATTGACACTTGGTCTACCGGAGGATTTTTCCAAATAGCGGGTAACAGGATATGAAGACGGATAAATCAGATATTCTTGCCTTGCTGCGTAACAGCAGGGATTATGTATCAGGGCAGCAGCTTTGTACACAGTTTGGTGTTTCCAGAACAGCAGTATGGAAAGCAATCAATCAATTGAAAGAAGACGGTTATCAGATAGAGGCAGTTTCTCACAAAGGCTATCGTCTGTTGGAGAGTCCGGATATACTTTCGGAAAGTGAGATTTTAAGCAGACTGACAACCGACTGGGCGGGGCGGACACTGCATTATTTTAATGAGACAGGCTCTACTAATATTGACGCCAAACGTTATGCGGAAGAGGGAGAGCCGCATGGAACGACCGTGGTAGCAAATACGCAGTCAGCAGGCAGAGGAAGAAGAGGAAGGCTCTGGCAGTCTCCTGCAGGCAGCGCTATTTATATGACGATTCTGCTGAAACCCCAATTTGTACCGGATAAAGCGTCTATGCTCACACTTGTTATGGCACTTAGTGTGGCAGATGCTATTGTCGAGGCGACAGGACTATCTGCCGGAATAAAATGGCCGAACGATATTGTTGTCAATAAGAAGAAAGTATGCGGCATCCTGACGGAAATGAATGCGGAACTGGATTACATTCAGTATGTTGTCATAGGGGTGGGCATCAATGTCAATAATAACAGCCCGGAGGAATTCCCGGAAGAAATCAGGCAAACTGCAACGTCGCTCAAAATAGAGTCGGGGATGCAGATATCCCGTGCGGTGTTGTTAGAGCGCGTATTGGCACATTTTGAGAAGAATTATGACATATTTACCAAGACACTTGATTTAAGCGCCTTAATGGAAGCTTACGACGCCCGCCTGCTCAATTTGAATGCGGAAGTGCGGGTATTGGACCCGAAAGGCGAATATACTGGTGTTGCAAGAGGTATTAATCCGGCAGGAGAATTGTTGGTGGAAAAAGAAAACGGAGAAGTAGTCCCGGTTTATGCGGGAGAAGTGTCTGTTAGAGGTTTGTATGGATATATATAGAATGGGAGAACAGTGTGAAAGAAAAAAGAATTGTGCTTTGCGGAGCGAATGCTTATGAGCAGAAATATTATTTTAATGAACAATTTGCGACGATTCCTGATTCCATAAAAGAAGAACTGCATATTATCTGCGTGCTTTTTACGGAAGAGGTAGGCGGCATTTTTACCATTGTCTTTGAAGAAGATGGAAGCATTTCATTGGAGACGGATGTGGAAGAGGATGATTTGCTTTATGATGAAATCAGCAGCGGTCTTTTGATAGGAGAAATACGACGTAACAGACAGGAAATGTTTGAGTCTTTAAGTTTATATTACCGCGTCTTTATTTTGCATGAAGAAATAGGTGACTCAATATGAGAAAACTGACAATAGGAAATGTAACATTAGAGAATAATATCATACTGGCTCCAATGGCAGGCATAACGGACCTGCCTTTTCGTTTGCTGTGTAAAGAACAGGGAGCGGGGCTCGTCTGTACGGAAATGATAAGCGCGAAGGCAATCCTATATAAAAATAAAAATACGGATTCCTTAATGGAAATTCATCAGGAGGAAATGCCTGTATCCTTGCAGTTATTTGGTTCTGACCCGGATATCATCAGCGAAATGGCAAAGCAGATAGAGGAACATCCCTTTTCCGTTCTGGATATCAATATGGGATGCCCTGTACCGAAAGTCGTGAATAACGGTGAAGGCTCAGCGTTAATGAAAAATCCGAAGCGGGTAGGAGAGATTGTGTCGGCAGTTGTAAAAGCCGTCAAAAAGCCTATTACCGTTAAAATTCGCAGCGGTTTTGATGCAGAACATATCAATGCCGTGGAAATTGCAAAAATCATAGAAGATTCCGGCGCAGGGGCGGTTGCGGTACACGGCAGGACAAGAGAACAGTTTTATGCCGGAACGGCGGACTGGGAGGTCATCGCAGAGGTTAAAAATGCCGTTTCCATTCCTGTCATTGGCAATGGTGATATTACGGACGGCGTCAGTGCGGCAAAGATGCTTCACGATACCGGATGCGACGGTATTATGATAGGCCGTGCGGCAAGAGGAAATCCGTGGATTTTCCGGGAGATAACCTCTTATTTGGATAACGGTACTTTGCCGGAACCTCCCTCAAAAGAAGCGCGTAAGGAGACGATGCTGCGCCATGCCAAGCTGCAAATGCAATATAAGGGAGAATATACCGGCGTACGTGAAATGCGTAAGCATGTATCATGGTATACCGCCGGAATGCCGCATTCTGCGAAGTTAAGAGATGCGGTAAATGCAGTGGAAAATTTTGCCGCTTTGGAGGAATTAATAGAGCGGATGTAGCGTATATTCTCATATGGGAGACGAAACAATATTCTATTATGTTACGGAAGAGTTTGTAACGGGCATTAAAAGAGACGTAAATATACACTTTTGGACAAAAATAAAATTGACCTCATGTGTTTTGGAGAAAGATGAAATAACGGTTATTGTTATAATGATTCCCACGCTGAAAAAAGGCTGGAAAAAAGAAAAGCTTCTCCGTTTGATGCAGGAGGCGGCAGCGGAATATCCTATCTATTCCGAATATGCGCAGACTTTGATACAGCCGCAGATTGAGCAGATGGGAATACGGAGCGGTAATGATTTGTCCGCTTTACCGGTGTTCTTGTTTTTGACAGAGAAAATTCTTTCCGGGGCGCTGAATAAAAAAACGTTACGGAGTTACCCGGAATCAGTTGTGTTATTGCTTGGGAAAGTACTTTTCCCGGAAGAACAGATGCAGTATTTTATGGACATGATGAAACCGTATTTCACGCGTATCAATCATCTGACGATTCTATATGAAAATGAGGATGACAGATGGGAAGATGCGATATCGGAATATACAGAGGAAATCTATTATGAATATGGGCTTGTGACACAGGTACGCCGAGGCAGTGATGCTCCGGTGAAAAAGCACAGCGTAAGAATCGGACAAAGCACGGCGCTTTTTCTGGATTACGGATACCCGGACTTATTGCATTTGCGTGCGCTGAAAGCGGGAGATATTTATCTGGATGTTTTTTCAGCGGAGGAAAAAGAAGCAATATTTCGACGAAAATATATGGAAATTTCCTACTTATCCCCACGGAAATACCTTGACACTATGGTAAAAAGTGGTTATGATAAATTAGTTAATCAGGCAATGTGCCAAAGAGAAACACAAGAGAATAAAGTGTAGATAAGAAAGGGCGAGTCAGTTATGGAAGAAAAAAAGAATATTTTAACCTATGAAGGGCTTAGAAAATATGAGGACGAGTTACACGAACTGAAAGTTGTGAAACGTCAGGAAGTGGCACAGAAAATAAAAGAAGCAAGAGAGCAGGGAGACCTTTCCGAAAATGCCGAGTATGATGCAGCGAAAGACGAACAGCGTGATATTGAAGCAAGAATTGAAGAACTGGAGAAAATCCTGAAAAATGCAGAAGTCGTTGTAGAGGATGAAGTTGACTTAGACAAGATTAATATCGGATGTCAGGTTACCATTTTGGATATGGAATATGCAGAGGAACTGGAATATAAGATTGTAGGTTCCACAGAAGCCAACAGTTTAAAAGGCAAAATTTCCAATGAATCTCCGGTTGGCAAGGCTCTTATGGGAAGTAAAATCGGCGATGTAGTAGAAGTAGAGACGCAGGCAGGCGTATTACAGTATAAAGTTTTAATGATTCAGAGGTCAAACTAATAATAATTGTATGTCAAACGATTGATAAGAAACGAAAGGAAACAGCTAAGATGGCAGAACAGCAGAATCAGGGAAATGGGCAGCAGACACAGGATATTAACCAGCTTTTAAAAGTAAGGCGTGAGAAACTGACCGCATTACAGGAAAACGGCAAAGACCCTTTTGTGATTACCAAATATGATGTGACGCATCACAGCCGGGAAATTCAGGACAATTTTGACACTATGGAAGGAAAGACCGTTTCCATAGCAGGGCGTATTATGTCCAAACGTGTGATGGGAAAGGCGTCTTTCTGCAATGTACAGGACTTACAGGGCAACATCCAGTCTTATGTAGCAAGAGACAGTGTAGGGGAAGAACCATACGCTGATTTTAAAAAGTATGATGTCGGAGATATTGTCGGCATTGAGGGAGAGGTTTTTAAGACAAAAACTGGTGAAATCTCCATTCATGCCGCGAAAGTAACGCTTTTGTCCAAGAGTCTGCAGATTCTGCCGGAAAAATATCATGGACTTGTTAATACGGATATCCGTTACCGTCAAAGATATACGGACCTTATTATGAATGAGGAAGTAAAAAGCACATTCGTAATGCGTTCTAAAATTATCAGTTCTATCAGACGCTATCTGGACGGACAAGGTTTTCTGGAAGTAGAAACGCCGATGCTTGTTTCCAATGCGGGAGGTGCGGCTGCAAGACCCTTTGAAACACACTATAATGCTCTGGATGAGGATGTAAAACTCCGTATTTCTTTGGAATTATACTTAAAAAGACTGATTGTAGGCGGTATGGAAAGAGTCTATGAAATCGGACGTGTTTTCCGTAACGAAGGACTTGATACAAGGCATAATCCCGAATTTACGCTGATGGAATTATATCAGGCATATACGGACTATAACGGCATGATGGAACTGACCGAGAACATGTTCCGACATGTAGCGCAGGAAGTATGCGGAACGACTTTGATTCCGTACGGCGAGGAAATGATTGATTTAGGAAAGCCTTTTGCCAAAATGACAATGGTAGAGGCTGTGAAAAAATATGCCGGGGTAGATTTTGATAACATCAAAGATACGGCGGAAGCGAAGAAAATAGCGGATGAAAAAGAAGTTCACTATGAGGAAAGGCATAAAAAGGGAGATATCCTGAACCTGTTCTTTGAGGAATTTGTAGAGGAGCATCTGATACAGCCGACCTTTATTTTGGACCATCCGATTGAGATTTCGCCTTTGACAAAGAAAAAACCGGACAACCCGGAGTATGTAGAGCGGTTTGAATTATTTATCACCTGTAGGGAAATGTGTAACGCTTATTCGGAATTAAACGACCCCATCGATCAGAGAGAGCGTTTCAAGGCGCAGGAAGAGGCGTTGGCGGCAGGAGATGAAGAAGCCAACACTACCGATGAGGATTTCCTGAATGCGCTTGATATCGGTATGCCGCCGACAGGAGGTATCGGATACGGAATTGACAGACTTGTCATGTTATTGACAAACTCACCGGCGATAAGGGATGTTTTGCTCTTCCCGACGATGAAGTCACTGGACAAAAAAGACCAGTAAAATCAAGGCTTTCAAGGGAATGAGGTTGAAATTTACGACCGATTTACGACCAATTAAAGAGAACACGTTCAAAGAAAATGAAAAATGCGACATAGGATAAAATAAATTCCTATGTCGCACTTTTATTTTTTATTTGGTGGAGTTGTATCGTTGGTTAGACCGCCTATATAATCTAATGATACATTATAGAATTTTGCTAACGTAACGGCTAATTCAAACGGTAATTCTCTTTTTCCAGTTTCATAATTGTGGTATGTGGTTCGTTGCATATGAAGCAGTTCAGCAAGCTTTCTGATAGATAAATCTTTATCTTCTCGTAAGTCTCTTAATCGTGGATAATATCCCATAAACATCACCTGTATTCCTTCCTTGACAGTGTACAACAAATGATGTACACTTATTTAATATGTCCAACATATGACGGACAAACTTAAACACATGGAAAGAGGTAAAAAAACATGAAGAAAAAATTTATTGCAACTATCTTGGCGGGCACTTTGGTAATTAGCGCATTATCTGGCTGTGGAAATTCCTCACAGGAAACTGTGGAAACAGTAACACAATCAGAAGAAACCACCATAGAAACAGATGCAGAAAAAACTGACACAGAAGCGGAAGACACAGCTAAAGACGAAGCGGAAGCTACTGAAAAAGCCGCTGAGGAAGAAGCTACTCGAGCGGAAGAAGCCAATTCATATTATGAAACAGGGCGTGCGTGTCTGTATGGTTTGGACGGGCAGGAAATTGACTTGGAAGTGGCGTATACGAATTTTGAAAAAGCGTTGGAATTAGGCAATAAAGACGCAAACTTTTACTTAGGAGCTTTATATTATGACTGGTATGGGGGTGAAACAGATTATATGAAAGCATATACTTATTTTGATGCGGCAGAAAATAATCCTTATGCGCAGATTATGTTAGGTATAATGTATTATAATGGAGAAAGTATGGAAGAAGATAAAATCAAAGGGCAGGAATTGATTGATGACGCTATTGCGCAAGGTTACATAGAAGGGTATGTAGCTAGCGCCATTATAGCATTAAATGATGGGGAGTATGAAACTTTTTTTGAGTATTGTAACAAAGCATTAGAATGCGAAGAGCAGCTATTTGCTTCAATGGTAATGGACTGTCTTGGTTACGCTTATGCAGATGGACTGTTCGTAGAGCAGGATTATGTCCAAGCAATGGAATGGTTTGAGAAAGCAGCCGATTTAGGGAACGCAGACGCAATGGTTTGGATTGGTGATTTTTATTTAGATGGACAAGGAGTAGAACAGGATTATGCAAAAGCCTTTGAATGGTATGAAAAAGGATTAAATCTGGGAAATACGGATTCTATGAATTGTATTGGTCGTATGTATAAGGATGGATTGGGAGTAGAACAAGATTATTTCCAAGCTATGGAGTGGGCTAAGAAATCAGCAGAATTAGGAAATGTTACTGCAATGAGAAATATTGCTTATTTGTATGAAAATGGTCTTGGTGTAGAACAGGATTCAGTCAAAGCGCAAGAATGGTACGAGAAAGCTGAGGCGGCGGAAGAATAATATTAGTGGGAAATAATCATTTTCATATAATCTCACGAAATAATCAAGGGATATTCCAAAGAAGTGAATTGGAATATCCCTTTTGCTATTATCTGACTTATTGACTTATATATCCCTAAGTTTTGAGTTCGAAATAGTGATATGCAAATTAGGATTACTTGACACGATGGATTCCTTAACAGGAATAACGGAAGCAAAGTCTTGATAGCTGTCGTGAATAATGCTTTCGTTAAATTTTTGAGTTTCAATATCTATCCATTGTTTTTTTAACTGTTTGGGAAGATTATCATCAGCGTTAGCATTTGCCGTTTGCAATAAGTAATCAAAATATGCCTTGTTTATGGATAATACAGGTAATGGATATACTGTATCATCTGCGGTTATGCCTGATATTTTATGATAGTTTAAGGAAATATACTTATTTAGAGTATCAAGTAAATTCGTGCCGCCTTCTCCTTTACAAAGGTAATCTAGCGATACTTTATAATGTTCTGCTATAAGAATCATGTTGTCGAAGGTTAATCCCATTTCGCCGTTTTCAAGTTTTGAAATTGAATTAGGTGTTGCACTGATAATATCTGCAAGTTCTTTTTGCGTTTCGCTATTTTTTTTCCGTAGTTCCTGTATGCGTTTACCTACGGACTTTCTATCTGTTTTGTTCTCCATACTATACTCCAATCTTCTAAGAATAGAATAAATATTTTTGATTGTTTAATAAGTATTATACAGAATAATATAAATTTTGCAAGATAGAAACAATATTATAATAGTGATTAGAACTATCGAATAAAGAAATATACAATAGTATAAAGGGGTGTTAAAGTAAATTTAACGGAAGCGCACCGGAATTTAGCCGATACGGATATCAGTAGAAGCGGAAAGGGGAATGGAGTTATGAAAGCAAAACTTTTTGGCGTACAGGGAATCCACTTTACAAACAACAACGGCGAAGAAGTCAACGGTACAAACATATTTTGTGCATTTCAGGATGAAAACGTTGAAGGACTTCGTACCGAGAAGTTTTTTCTTAAAGATGGAATTACTCTGCCTAAGGACACCAAGCTTAATGACACTATCGACATTACCTTTAACATGAAAGGTAAGGTCGAGGCAATTTCTAAGGCTAACTAAGCACAAAGTCTTAGCATCTGGGGGCATTATATATGCCCCTTGGATGTTAAGCAGAAAGGATATAATATGCAAAATGATATTAACAACCAATACATTCGGCAGAAATGGAACAGAAAAAGAAATTTTTGCCATTGGAAATTAGGGATAATGCAGATGATACAATTTCCCTTATTAAACATCCTGCTCCTACCTATTATCATTTTAACCTTGATTATCTGGGTAAATATGAATTATTTGTTTGCGGTGTTTGATGTTCCAAAGATTATACTTCCGATTTATACCGTTATAATAAAGGCATTCGGGGTATTGATACCGCTTTTATTGGTATGGGGGATGATTGATGTTATTGGCACGATAATTGCCCGAAAAGATGAAGCACTTATGCAGATGGCTTTTAACGAAAAAGAACTGCGGAACGGTAGTCCGATACTCATGTATAAGTGTAAAGACAAAAAAACAGGCGTGGCAATAAGAGAATGGTATTCTCCGATACCCATGAAATTATGGGTAGAGCATCAGGAAGAAATAGCGGATGCAATGAACATTCATTTTGTCCAGAATTTTCGATATGGTGGCAAGTCAAACGGAAGCAGGATTGTAATGTATTCTGCGGAAGGAAGAGAAGCAACGGCAAGGGGCGTGTTATATGATGAAGAATTCTGATTTAGTGCTTGGTTATGATTATGATAAATATCTTGGTTATGGGGCAATAGAACCTATATCAACAGATATTTCTACCAAAACTAACAGCCATATTATTCTATGTGGTATGTCAGGGAGTGGAAAAAGTTATGCAACCAATCTGTTATTTGCAAAAATAGCAAGCAGAGAAGGGGTTGTATTTTTTTCAGATTTTAAGCAGGACGACCAATTTGCATATCTGCGTGGGTGCCCTCGATACTATCCTTATAATAAGTCGATAGAAGCCTTGGAAATTGTATATGATACATTGCATAAGCGACAATCTGGGGAAGATAAATCAAGAAGTCCTGTAACGCTTATCTGGGATGAATATATGGCGAATATACTTGCTATACAGGGAACAGAGAAGAAGAGGGCAGATGATATAATGCGCAAGGTTTCAGAAATCCTCATGCTTGGTCGCTCCCTTGCCGTAAGGCTCATAATATCCTGTCAGCGTCCAGATGCATCTGCGTTTCCCTCTGGTAGCCGTTTGAATTATGGAATTATACTGATAGTCGGTGCGCCGATCAGAAGTATATATGAAATGCTTATCCCGAAGGAATACATTGATGAAATAGGCGACAGAGCATTTAAGAGAGGGGAAGGAGTTGCATTGTTACAGGGTTCTGACATGCGATACATAAAAATACCTATGGTCAAGGATGAAGCGAAAATGCAAAGAGTTTGTATTGATGCGCTCACAAGGGAAGAAAGCCACGTTGAGGGCGGTGGCGAAGCCACAAGCCCTCAAACGGTCGGCTTAGTATTACCCGACCGTGCACAAACATGAACAAGCTCAATAACCGCAAGGGTTTGCAGCGTGTTCACAATGATGCACAAAAGGAACAAAGGGGGTGATTATATAGATACGCAATCCTTCATGTATCAATTAACGATTAACGCACCTCTGGAAAAAGGCTATACACATGAGCGAATTACTGAAATTATCAGATGTAATTTTAAAACAGTAGTATACTTTTGTATGGCAGATGAACAGGGTTCATTATTTCATACGCATATATTTGCTGTTTTTGCGTCAAGGGTTCGGTTCAGCATGATTAAAAGGTACTTTCCAGAAGCGCATATTGAAAAATGCAGGGGTTCTGTAT
>CAZKOR010000080.1:0-15722 GCA_964554405.1 uncultured Bacteroides sp.
AGGGAACCGGCTGATTATCAACAATATGTGCATGCTTTTAAGCATCGGATTTATTATTCTGACGAGGCTTTCCTATGAGCGGGCGATCAAGCAGTTTTTTATTGTAACGGTGTCCATGGCAATCGGTATGGTGATTCCGTATTTTATGCAGCAGTTTAAGTTTTTAAAAGGCCTGACATGGGTTTATGCCATAGTGGGAGTCTGTGCTTTAGGCATTGTACTGGCACTGGGATCCGTAACGCATGGCTCGAAGATTTCTTATTCCGTCGGAGGCATTACGTTTCAGCCATCCGAATTTGTAAAGATTTTATTTGTTTTTTTCTTAGCGAGCGCGCTTTATGAGGCAAATGATCTGCTGCGCGTTACACTGACGGCGATCGTGGCGGGCATTCACGTACTTATCCTGGTCGCGTCTAAGGATTTGGGCAGTGCGCTGATATTTTTTATCGTGTACGTTTTTATGGTCTATATTGCTTCCGGAAATATTATTTATTTTCTGCTTGGTTCAGCGGGTGGCTGCGGCGCGGCAATTGTCGCCTATCAGTTTTTTACACATGTACAGATTCGTGTGCAGGCATGGAAGGATCCGTGGAGCTGTATTGATGATGCGGGATACCAGATTACGCAGTCTTTATTTGCCATCAGCAGCGGCGGGTGGTTTGGCCTGGGGCTTTTTCAGGGAAATCCTACGGCAATTCCGTTTGTCGAAGCAGACTTTGTATTTTCTGCAGTAGCGGAGGAACTTGGAATTATATTTGCTATGTGCATGATTTTAATTTGTATCAGCAGCTTTATTATGATGATGAATATTTCCATAAATTTGAAGGAGCGTTTTTATCAGCTGATTGCATTTGGTCTTGGTATCACTTATATTTTTCAAGTATTTTTAACCATCGGAGGCGGAACAAAATTTATTCCGATGACAGGTATTACGCTGCCGTTTATCAGTTATGGCGGAAGTTCCGTTTTGACGACATTAATAATGTTTTTTATGATAGAAGGTCTGTATATCATTAGACAGGATGAAGGAGCGAAAAGTGTCAGAAAGAAAAAAGAAAAGCCGCGAAGAAGCGCTGCAAATCAAAAAACAGAATCAGATGAAACGGGAAAAGACGAGTAGACAGATTAAGTTTGTGTCCGGTGTTTTTATTGTCCTTTTTCTGGGTATGATGAGTTATACCTGCTATTATGCAATGACGAATGAGCAGGAAATGATTGATAACAGTTATAACCCCAGGCAGGAAATGCTTCGCGCCCAGAATACAAGAGGAACCATCTATGCAAATGACGGTCAGATACTTGCGCAGACCGTGACCGACGAAGAGGGTAATGAACAAAGGGAATATCCTTTTAATAATATGTTTGCCCATGTAGTAGGGTATTCATCAAACGGCAGATTCGGCATCGAAGCACAGACCAATTATTATCTGATACAGTCCAATGCCAAATTATCCGATAAAGTGGCAAGTGAAGTTTCCGGCATTAAATATCCGGGGGATAGTGTTGTGACAACGCTGGATGTCGGTTTGCAGGAGGTTGCCTATCAGTCGTTAGGAGTCTACAGGGGGGCTATTATTGTATCGGAGCCGGCTACAGGGAGGATTCTGGCGATGGTATCAAAACCTGATTTTGACCCGAACAAAATTGTGGAGATATGGGATGATTTGTTAGAGGATAACGACAGCGGCGTTTTATTAAATCGTGCAACGCAGGGCTTATATCCTCCGGGCTCTACTTTTAAGATTGTTACGGCATTAGAATATATCCGTGAAAATCCGGATACGTACAAAAATTATTCCTATCAATGCGGCGGCAGGTTTACATTGGGAGAAGATACGATTAACTGTTTTCATGGTACGGCTCATGGAAGCGAAAATTTCACAAAATCGTTTGCGAAATCCTGTAATGCCTCTTTTGCCAATATCAGTGTTAAGCTGGATAGGACAAGTTATCAGAGAACATTATCCGATTTGCTTTTTAACAAGGAACTTCCGGTAACGTTTGTTTATAACAAGAGCAGGGTTATCGTGGATGAGAGCGTTTCGGATTCCGATGTTATGCAGGCATCCATCGGACAGGGGACAGACCAGATTACGCCGCTGCACATGAACATGATAACGTGCGCGATTGCAAATGGCGGTGTTTTGATGAAACCATATCTGGTCGATTATGTGAAAAACTATAACGGAAATATTATCAAACAGTTTTCTTCCGGAACATATGGGAGACTGATAACGGAAGGGGAAGCGCAGGCACTGACAGAACTTATGACAGAAGTGGTGCAGAGCGGTACGGCAACCAGGTTGAAAGGGCTTCCCTATACAGCGGCAGGCAAGACCGGCTCTGCGGAATATAACAGCGATAAATCGGACTCTCATGCATGGTTCACCGGTTTTGCACCGGTGGAGGATCCACAAATTTGCGTAACGATTATTATAGAGGGTGCGGGTTCCGGCGGCGATTATGCGGTACCGATTGCGAAACGGATTTTTAACGCTTATCTGGATGGAGGGAACGAGTCATGATTGAGGCGATAAGCTGCGGAGGTGTAGTTATTTTCCGCGGAAAAATACTTCTTTTATATAAAAATGTGCATAATAAATACGAAGGCTGGGTGCTTCCGAAAGGAACCGTGGAAGCCGGTGAAGAACATAAAGAGACGGCTGTGCGGGAAGTGTTGGAGGAATCCGGCGCCAAGGCGGAAATTATTAAATATATCGGAACAAGCGGGTATACCTTTACCGTGCCGGAAGATACCGTGGAAAAAGAGGTTCACTGGTATCTTATGATGGCGGACAGTTATTACTCTAAACCGCAGCGGGAGGAATATTTTACGGATTCCGGTTATTATAAATATCATGAGGCATTTCATTTGTTAAAATTTGCAAATGAACGGCAGATTTTGGAGAAAGCCTACAATGAATATATGAACTTGAAAAAGAATAATCTATGGAGGCATGGGAAATATTAGTTTCTTTTTTCACGGTTACAGGTTATAATACGAATATATGTATAAAATATGGTAAGGAGGTATTCTATGAGAGCTTCTTCAATGGATACGCATATGGGGAATATTGCGATTGACCATGAAGTCATTGCGCAGTATGCCGGCACCGTGGCGATGGAGTGTTTCGGTATTGTCGGAATGGCTGGTATGAGCATAAAAGATGGGTTGGTAAAGTTACTGAAAAAGGAAAGTATGACCCGTGGCATACAGGTGATACTGAAGAACAATAAACTAACGTTGAATTTTCATGTAATTGTTTCCTATGGTGTCAGCATTATTGCCGTGGCGGACAATTTAATTGACAGTGTCAAATATAAGGTAGAAGAGTTTACCGGAATAGAAGTGGAAAAAATCAACATCTTTGTTGAAGGTGTGAAAGTAATTGACTAAGGGAGGACGTAAGGTGGCTTCAAACAGTATGGATGCTAAGATGGTTGCAAAAATGTTCTTAGCAGGAGCAAAAAATCTTGAAAGTAAGAAAGAATGGATTAATGAGTTGAATGTATTTCCGGTGCCGGATGGAGATACCGGTACGAATATGACGTTGACAATTATGTCTGCGGCGAAAGAGGTTTCTGTATTACATGATATGGGAACGATTGATATGCCTTCTCTTTGCAAGGCGATTTCTTCCGGTTCCCTGCGCGGTGCAAGGGGAAATTCAGGAGTTATTTTATCGCAGCTTTTCAGAGGATTTACCAAGGGAATCAAAGCACATCAGGAAATAACGGTTCCGGTGCTGGCAGATGCTTTTGAAAATGCTGTGGAAACGGCATACAAAGCAGTTATGAAGCCGAAAGAGGGTACGATTTTAACCGTAGCAAAAGGCGGCGCTGAAAAAGCGAGGGAACTGGCTGATGCCGGAGTAGAAGACCTTGCGGATTTTCTGGAACAGATTATCCGTCATGCGGATGAAGTGTTAAACCAGACGCCGGAGATGCTTCCGGTATTAAAGCAGGCAGGTGTTGTAGATTCCGGCGGTCAGGGTCTGATGCAGGTTTTAAAAGGCGCTTATGACGCATATCTTGGCAAGGAATTGGATTTGACGATATCCGGTGCGCAGAGTTCTCCTATGCAGAGATTCTCCCCCAATCTGGAGGCACAGGCAAATGCGGATATTAAATTTGGGTATTGTACGGAATTTATCATTATGCTGAATAAAGTGTTTAATATCAAGATGGAGATGGATTTTAAGGAATATCTGGAATCTATCGGTGATTCCATTGTGGTTGTGGCTGATGATGATGTGGTAAAAGTGCATGTACATACCAATGACCCGGGACTTGCTATTCAAAAGGCATTGAAGTATGGCGCACTTTCCAATATGAAAATAGACAATATGAGATTAGAGCATCAGGAAAAACTCTTTAAGATGTCGGGCAATACCGATACTGTAACAGAGGTTCCAACGGCAAACGCAGAGGAGCCGAAGAAAGAGACCGGCTTTATTGCGGTTTCCGTCGGGGATGGCATCAATGAGATTTTAACGGGACTTGGCGTGGATTATATTATTGAGGGCGGTCAAACGATGAACCCGAGTACGGAGGATATGCTGCAAGCGATTGAAAAAGTCAATGCGGACAATATCTTCATTCTGCCTAATAATAAAAACATTATTCTGGCTGCGAACCAGGCGCAGACTCTGGTGGAAGATAAAAATATTGTTGTGATCCCTACGAAGACAGTACCACAGGGTATTACAGCAGTTGTTAATTACGTTCCGGATTTGCCCATTGAGGAAAATACGGAAACCATGACAGAAGAGATTAAAAATGTGCATACAGGACAGGTTACTTATGCCGTAAGAGACACAACGATTGATGATAAGGAAATCAAACAGGGTGACTTTATGGGTATCGGTGATGCAGGAATTTTGTCCGTAGGCAGTGATATGAAAGATGTTACACTTAAGATGATTGATGAAATGATGTCAGAGGACATGGAACTCATCAGTATCTATTACGGTGCGGATGTGACGAAAGAGGATGCGGAAGGCATTCGTGATGAAGTAGAGAAAAAATATGGCAGTTGTGATATTGAACTGCAGTATGGCGGACAGCCTATTTATTACTATATTGTCTCTGTGGAATAAGGTTAAAGATTACGTATGGACATCATTGCATTAAAAGGAATCGGAGAAAAGACAGCAAAACTTTTTTCTAAACTTGGCATTACGCAGGCGGAGGAATTACTGCACTATTATCCCAAGGATTATGAGCAGTTTGAACCGCCTGTGGCAATCGCAAAAGCGGCGGCAGGAGAGCATGTTGCCATCCGCGGCGTGATTACCGGAAATATGGCAGTAAAGCATATAAGAAATTTAAGTATTTTGAATTTTACGGTGCAGGATGCTTCCGGTACGATGCAGATGACCTATTTTAATATGCCTTATTTAAAAAACACGCTGAAAAAAGGAACATTTTATATTTTCCGGGGACTGCTCCAACAAAAAGGGAATAAGTTTGTGATGGAACAGGCAAAAACGTATAAACCGGAAGAATATGAAGCGATGACCAATCGTTTACTGCCAAAGTATATGCTGACAAAAGGTTTGAGCAATCATGCGGTGACTAAGGCAGTAACGCAGGCTTTTTCGGTATGTGTGCCGGAAGAGGAATTTTTACCGGCATCTATCATAAAAAAATATCAGTTTATGTCACGCCGGGACGCCGTATATCAGATGCACTTTCCGTCAGATAAAGAAATTCTGATACAGGCAAGAAAACGGCTTGTTTTTGATGAGTTTTTTTTGTTTATTATGATGCTTCGCAGGATGAAGTCAGGTCAACATGCACAGCCTAACCAATATCGCATGATAGAAGTTGCCGATACGAAGAGACTGATAGAATCACTGCCATATAGTCTGACAAGCGCACAGCAGAAGGTGTGGGCGGAAATTCAGTCAGATTTATGCGGCGATACGGTTATGAACAGATTGATTCAGGGAGATGTCGGCTCCGGAAAGACTATCCTTGCCTTTCTGGCGCTTTTAATGTGTGCGGCAAACGGTGCACAGGGTGCTATGATGGCGCCTACGGAAGTATTGGCAAAACAGCATTTTGATGCGCTTATAAAATTAAAAGAACAATATGGACTTCGGATACATCCGGTTTTACTGACCGGTTCTACAACGGCAAAAGACAGAAAAGTCATATATGCGCAGATAGAAAGCGGCGAAGCCGATGTGATTATCGGTACGCATGCGCTTATTCAGGATAAGGTGATATATCATAAGCTGGCGCTTGTCATTACGGACGAACAGCACCGTTTCGGTGTCAGACAGCGGGAAACGCTTGCGGGGAAAGGCAGTGCTGTTCATGTGCTCGTGATGAGCGCTACACCGATACCACGGACATTAGCGATTATTTTATATGGGGATCTACACATTTCCGTTTTGGATGAATTACCGGCAGACAGGCTGCCGATAAAAAACTGCGTTGTGGGGACATCTTACCGCGATACGGCATACCGTTTTATCGAAAAGGAAGTGGCTGCGGGCAGACAGGCGTACATTATCTGTCCAATGGTGGAAGAGGGAGAGATGGATGAATTAGAGGATGTTGTCTCATATACGGCTAAGTTAAAAGCGATTTTCCCGCCAGCCATTCAGGTTGCTGCTTTACACGGGAAAATGAAACCGGCGGAAAAGAATCGGATTATGGAGCAGTTTGAGGCACATCATATTGATGTGTTGGTATCTACGACCGTTATTGAGGTTGGTATTAACGTGCCGAATGCAACCGTCATGATGGTAGAAAATGCCGAACGTTTCGGTCTTGCCGGACTGCATCAGCTGCGCGGACGTGTAGGACGTGGAGAATATCAGTCATACTGCATTTTTATCAGTACATCGGAAAATAAGGAAACCATGGAGCGTTTACAGATTTTGAATCACTCCAATGACGGCTTCTATATATCCAGTCAGGATTTAAAAATGCGCGGACCAGGTGATTTATTCGGGATCAGACAGAGTGGAATATTATCGTTTGCATTGGGAGATATTTATACGGATTCTTCTGTGTTACAGCAGGCAAGTGAGGAAGCGGATGCGATTTCCTTATGTGACCCGGAATTAGAGGATGAAGTACATAAACAGCTTCGGACAGTTTTGGAAAAATCAGCTGAAAATGCGATTGATTTTAGGACAATATAAAGTGATGGAGGGACTTTCGATATGTCAAAAGTTGCAATTGTTACTGACAGTAACAGTGGAATTACGCAGAAAGCGGCAAAGGAGATGGGAATTTCTGTTTTGCCGATGCCGTTTATGATTGATGAGGAAACATATTATGAGGATATCACATTGTCTCAGACGGAATTTTATGAAAAACTGGCTGCAGGAGCGGCTGTTGTAACAAGCCAGCCGACGCCGGAAGCGGTTATGAATTTGTGGGATGAATTATTAAAAGAATATGATGAAATTGTGCATATTCCTATGTCCAGCGGTTTGAGCGGTTCCTGCCAGAGCGCCATTATGCTTTCAGCGGATTATGAGGACAAGGTACAGGTTGTAAACAACCAACGGATTTCCATTACCCAAAGACAGTCGGTGTTAGATGCACTTGCGTTGGTAGAGCAGGGGAAAAATGCTGCTGAAATCAAAGATATTCTGGAAAAAGATAAATTTAACTCCAGCATTTATATTATGTTGGATACGCTTTATTATCTGAAAAAGGGTGGGAGAATTACACCGGCAGCGGCAGCGCTCGGTACGATTTTGAAATTGAAGCCTGTTTTACAGATTCAGGGAGAAAAACTAGATGCATTTGCCAAAGCCCGCACTGTGTCGCAGGGCAAATCCATTATGATAAATGCTATCCGAAATGATATGAATAACCGATTTGGCGGCGACAGTCCGGATAATATCGAGTTAATGATGGCATATACGTATGATTTGGAGGCAGCCAATCAGTTTAAGGCGGAAGTGCAGGAGGCATTTCCGGGCTATAACATTCATATGGATCCTTTGTCATTGAGTGTGTCATGTCATATAGGACCGGGTTCTCTGGCGGTTGCATGTTGCAAAAAACTGAGCACTGACGTGCTCAGTTAAGAGAATGCAAGCATTCTCTCATTCGCTATGAAATTTAGACTTCAGAAAGGCAGAAAACACCAAATGGATGAAAATATTGCAAAAGCAGGAGAGTATGTGCAGGAACTTGGCAGAAAACTTGGACGTAAACCGCTTTGCTGCGTAACCACTTTCGGCTGCCAGATGAACGCCAGAGACTCTGAAAAGCTTGCCGGAATACTGCTTGAGGCCGGTTATGAAATGACGGATTCGGAAGAAAATGCGGATTTCGTTATTTACAACACCTGTACAGTCAGAGATAATGCAAACCAGAGAGTTTATGGAAGACTTGGTTATCTTGGCAGTATGAAGAAGAGAAATCCTCATTTAAAAATTGCCTTATGCGGCTGTATGATGCAAGAACCGACTGTGATTGAAAAAATAAAGAAAAGTTACCGTTTTGTAGATTTGGTTTTTGGAACCCACAATATTTTCAATTTTGCTAAACTTCTTGTGACAATGTTTGAAAACGAAGGGATGACAATAGATATCTGGCAGGAAACGGATAAAATCGTGGAAGATTTACCCGTCAGCCGGAAATATCCCTACAAATCCGGTATTAATATTATGTTTGGCTGTAATAATTTCTGCAGCTACTGTATTGTGCCTTATGTCAGAGGACGGGAGCGTAGCAGAGAACCGAAGGAAATAATAAAGGAAATTGAAAAGCTGGCGGCAGACGGTGTGGTAGAAGTTATGCTGCTTGGACAAAATGTCAATTCTTACGGCAGAAATCTGGCTCATCCGATGAGTTTTGCGCAGCTATTGCAGGAAATAGAGAAAATAGAGGGGATTAGGAGAATCCGTTTCATGACTTCCCATCCGAAAGACTTATCGGATGAATTGATTGAAGTCATGAAAAACTCCAATAAGATATGCAGGCATTTGCATCTGCCACTGCAGTCAGGATCTGACAGAATTTTGCAGGCAATGAACAGGCGGTATACAAAAGCACAGTATCTTGCACTTGTAGCCAAAATTAAAGAAGCGATTCCCGATATAGCCATTACAACGGACATTATCGTCGGTTTTCCCGGCGAAACGGCGCAGGATGTGGAAGAAACGATAGATGTTGTGAAAAAAGCGGAATATGACAACGCTTTTACATTTATTTATTCCAAAAGAACCGGTACGCCTGCTGCGGCGATGGAAAACCAGGTTCCGGAAGAACTGGTAAAGGAAAATTTTGATAAACTGCTTTCCGTTGTTCAGCAGACGGCGAAAAAAAGGGCGCTAACCTTACAGGGAAAAGTAATGGAGGCGCTTGTGGAAGAGATTAACGAGCAGGATTCTTCGCTCGTTACAGGCAGACTTTCGAATAATATGCTTGTGCATTTTCCGGGAGATGCTTCTTACATAGGCAGACTGATGATGGTTTCTTTGGATGAATGCCATGGTTTTTATTATACCGGGCATGTTGTCGAAAACAAATGATAAATACAAAAATAAGAGAAAGACGGTACGGAACATGGCAGAATTGACTCCCATGATGCAGCAATATATGGAAACAAAAAAAGAATACCCTGATTGTATTCTTTTTTATCGTCTCGGCGATTTTTACGAGATGTTTTTTGAAGATGCGCAGGTTGCCTCAAAAGAACTGGAAATTACATTGACGGGAAGAAGCTGCGGACAGGATGAGCGTGCGCCGATGTGCGGGGTCCCTTATCACGCCGTAGACGGATATTTGAGCAGGCTGGTGGCAAAAGGTTATAAGGTCGCTATCTGTGAACAGATGGAGGATCCGAGGTTTGTTAAAGGGCTTGTAAAGCGGGAAGTAACAAGAATTGTAACACCGGGCACGAATTTAGACATTCAGGCAATTGATGATTCCAGAAACAATTATCTTCTCTGCGTTGCTTATTTGCCGGAGAAGATTGGCATTTCCGTTGCTGACGTTACAACAGGCGACTATTACCTGACAGAAGTGGAAGATATCCGTAAACTGCAGGATGAAATCAATAAATATGCACCATCTGAGATTATCTGCAATGAAGCGTTTCTTGTCAGCGGATTTAACATTGAAGAGATGAAAAACCGCTTTGGAACGGCACTTTATTCGCTGCCGAATCATTATTTTGATGAAGATATCTGCCGGAAGTGTTTGCTGAAACATTTTCATGTGACTTCTCTGCTTGGACTGGGCATTGAAGAGTTTCCGGTCGGGCTGCTTGCTTCCGGTGCGCTTTTGCAATATCTGTATGAGACGCAGATGACGTCTTTGGAGCATTTTACGCATCTGTACCCATATCTGACCAATAAATATATGCTGCTTGACGGTGCAACCAGAAGAAATCTGGAGCTGCTTGAGACATTGCGTGAAAAGCAGAAAAAAGGCTCGCTTTTAGGCGTGCTTGACAGAACGAAGACGGCAATGGGCGGCAGACTGTTACGAAAGTATATTGAACAGCCGTTAATTGATAAGGCGGCGATTGAAAAACGATTGGATGCTGTGGAGGAACTGACGAAAAACAGTATGCTCCGAGATGAGCTGCGGGAGTATTTAAGTCCTATCTATGATTTGGAAAGACTTCTTGGCAAAGTCAGCTACAGAAGTGCAAATCCAAGAGATTTGATTGCTTTTCGTGCCTCATTGGAAATGCTTCCGTCTATTAAAACCGTGTTACAGGATACACAGACGTCATTGTTGTCCGAAATTACATCGGAAATGGATGATTTGTCGGATTTGTTTACCCTGATTGACAGTGCCATCGTAGAAGAACCGCCGCTTGCCGTTAAGGAAGGCGGTATCATCAAAGAGGGTTTTAAAGAGCAGATTGATGAGCTGCGAAAAGCAAAGACAGAAGGAAAGAACTGGCTGGCTTCCCTGGAAAATGATGACAGAGAGCGTACCGGAATCAAAAATCTGCGGATTAAGTATAATAAAGTATTTGGTTATTACTTTGAGGTAACCAATTCCTATAAGGACTTGGTTCCGGAGGACTATATCAGGAAGCAGACGCTTGCCAATGCGGAACGTTACACGACTCCCCGTTTAAAAGAACTGGAAGATACCATTTTAAATGCAGAAGATAAGCTGTGTACATTAGAGTACGACGCTTTTTGTGAAATCAGGGAGACCATTGCTTCGCAGATTGAGAGAATCCAGCAGACGGCAAAAGCCGTTGCAAAACTGGATGTACTGGCCTCGTTTGCCTACATAGCGGAGCGCAATCACTATGTCAGACCGTCTTTGAATGAAAAAGGCATTATTGATATTAAGGACGGCAGACATCCTGTGGTAGAGCAGATGATTCCCAATGATATGTTTATTGCCAATGATACTTATTTAGATAACAATAAACATTGTATTTCTGTCATTACGGGACCGAATATGGCGGGAAAATCAACCTATATGAGACAGACGGCGTTGATTGTCCTGCTTTCGCAGATTGGCTGTTTTGTTCCGGCCAGAAAAGCAAATATCGGTATTGTGGACAGAATTTTTACAAGAGTCGGTGCTTCGGATGACTTAGCGAGCGGACAGTCTACTTTTATGGTGGAAATGAATGAAGTTGCTAATATTTTGCGCAATGCGACAACAAACAGTCTTTTGGTTTTAGATGAAATCGGGCGCGGAACTTCCACATTTGACGGTTTAAGTATCGCATGGGCAGTGATAGAGCATATCAGCAACCGGAAATTATTAGGCGCCAAGACGCTTTTTGCGACACATTATCATGAACTGACACAGTTAGAGGGCAAAATGGATAATGTGAACAATTATTGTATTGCTGTAAAAGAAAAAGGAGACGATATCGTTTTTCTGCGAAAGATTGTAAAAGGCGGCGCGGACAAAAGCTACGGTATTCAGGTGGCGAAACTGGCAGGCGTACCGGATATGGTAATTGACAGGGCAAAAGAAATTGTAGAACAGCTTAGTGACAATGATATTACGGAAAAGATTCAAAATATTGAAATCAATATCAAGCAGGAAAAAACGAAGCCAATAAAATACGACGAAATGGAACTGGAGCAGATTTCTCTTTTTGATACGGTAAAGGATGAGGATGTTGTCAGGGAGTTAGAGGAACTTGATATTACGAACCTGACGCCGATGGATGCGCTGAATACACTGTACCGGCTGCAAAACAAATTGAAAAACAGATGGTGATAAAAGATGAAAATTAATGTACTGGATAGTCAGACAATTGATAAAATTGCTGCCGGGGAAGTGGTGGAGAAACCGGCGAGCGTGGTAAAAGAACTGGTGGAGAATGCGATTGATTCCGGCGCAGACGCTATTACGGTGGAAATAAAGGAAGGTGGGACTGCCTTTATCCGGGTAACAGACAATGGCGGAGGAATTGAGCGTTCACAGATTCGGAATGCGTTCTTACGTCATGCTACCAGTAAAATTACATCGGCAGATGATTTGACTGACCTAGTCAGTCTAGGGTTTCGCGGAGAAGCGTTAGCAAGTATTGCGGCAGTTTCCATGGTGGAATTAATTTCTAAAGTAGAAGAGGATTTAACCGGCGTCCGCTATGTGATTGAGGGCGGTATGGAAAAAGAGTTAGAGGAGATTGGTGCACCAAACGGTACAACGATTCTTGTCCGGAATCTTTTTTATAATACGCCGGCGCGTAAGAAGTTTTTAAAGCAGCCTCAGACGGAAGGATCTTATGTTGCGGATTTAATGGAGCATCTTGCCCTGTCTCATCCACAGATTGCATTTCATTTTATTGTCAATAACCAGAATCGGTTTCATACTTCCGGAAACAATGACTTAAAAGAAATTATTTACCGTATTTACGGGAAAGATATTGTCAGGGAATTACGTGAAATTCATGAAAAAGGAGAAGGATTTTCCGTTGACGGATTTCTCGGTAAGCCTGTGATTAACCGTGCAAACCGCAATTATGAGTTGTTTTATATAAACGGCAGATTTATTAAGAATACGCTTTTGAGCAAAGCGGTGGAGGACGGTTATAAAGAATACTTGATGCAGCATAAATTTCCGTTCTGTGTGCTGCATTTTACCATTGATACTGCAAGGATAGATGTTAATGTGCATCCTGCGAAACTGGAGGTCAGAATTGCCGAAGGACAGGAATTTTATGAGCATGTGCGGGATATGATTTACGATGTTCTGCGCAGACAGGAAATGATTCCGGAAGTAACCTTAAAAGACAGTGAGACTCACAAAACAGAATCGGAAACGCCGAACGTGCATACACTTCCGCGAGTTTCCGTTCCGGAACCTTTTGAGACAAGAAGGATTGAAGAGGAACGGAAGAAAGAGAAAACAGAAGAGAAAGAACAAGTATACGAACAGCAAAAAGAAGAAAATATTGTCCGCGAGCCGCTTCCATATCAACCGGAACAGTTAGAACTTTTTGATGATAAATTACTTTCGGTAAAGGCAAGAGAACATTATGAGCTCATCGGGCAGTTGTTTGATACCTATTGGCTGATTTCCTATCAGGATAAACTGTTGATTATAGACCAGCATGCCGCGCATGAAAAAGTAAAATTTGAACGTTTTATCAAACAGTTTAAAGAACACACTATTGTTTCGCAGAATTTGAATCCGCCGCTTATTATCACACTAAATGGCAAAGAAAAAAATTGTTTGATACAAAATATGGAACATTTTGAAGCGCTGGGATTTGTTTTAGAGGAATTTGGAGGAAACGATTATGCATTAAGCAGTGTGCCGCTTGATTTATACGGCTATCAGGAAGCGGAGCTTATTTTTGAATTGCTGGACGAACTGGCACAGGAAAATGTTTCCGGCACACCGGAGAGCATTCGCACAAAAATTGCCACGGCGTCCTGTAAGGCGGCGGTAAAAGGCAATACCAGACTCTCGAAAGCGGAAGCTGAAGCGTTGATAGACGAATTGCTTTCCTTAGAGAATCCGTATCATTGTCCGCATGGAAGACCGACGATGATTACGATGAGCAAGTATGAACTGGAAAAGAAGTTTAAAAGAATTGTTTAGATGGAGCGTATATGGAGAATCAGAAAAATCTCATTATTTTAACGGGGCCGACTGCAGCGGGGAAAACTGCGCTTTCCATCAGACTGGCAAAGGCGGTTGGCGGAGAAATTATTTCGGCGGATTCCATGCAGGTATACCGGCATATGGATATCGGTTCGGCAAAAGTGACGTATGAAGAGATGGATGGTGTCTGCCATCATTTGATAGATGTGCTGGAGCCGGACGAGGAATTTCATGTTGTTAAGTTTCAGGAAATGGCAAAAAAAGCAATAAAAGAGATATATGATAAAGGAAAGATTCCCATCCTTGTCGGCGGGACCGGATTTTATATTCAGTCGGTGTTGTATGATATTGATTTTACACAGACGGATGAGGATGAAGATTTCAGAGAGCAGTTAGAAAATCTGGCAAGGGAAAAGGGCAACGAGGTCTTGTTTGAAAAATTGCGCCGTATTGACCCGAAGGCGTGTGAGAATCTGCATCCGAACAATGTAAAGCGCGTTATCCGGGCTATTGAATTTTATGAAAAAAGTGGGGGAAAACGTATTTCAGAGCATAACGAGGAGCAGCATGAAAAGTCTTCTCCATACTGTTATACTTATTTTGTTTTAACGGATGACAGGGCAATTTTATATGAAAAAATTAACATGCGTGTAGATAATATGCTTGCGAATGGGCTTGTAGAGGAAGTAAAGCACCTGAAAGAAATGGGGTGCGGCAAAGAACTCGTTTCCATGCAGGGGCTTGGTTATAAAGAAATACTGGATTATCTTGAGGGAGCATGTACGCTTGAGGATGCTGTTTACCGTATCAAGCGGGATACGCGACATTTTGCCAAAAGACAGATTACCTGGTTTAAGCGGGAAAGAGACGTTATCTGGGTTTCGCGACAGGATTATAGAGCGGAAGACGGAAAAGAGGATGAACGCATTTTAGCATATATGCTGCAAACATTACGGGAAAGGCACGGGTTATCCATATGATAGAGAGCGAATCATTAAAGGGAATGTATAAAAAGCTTGGTATTTCTGAGCAAACATATTGTTTTGGAGAGGAAATTTTTGCATCGCTTGAGAGCCGCTTCAGACAGATAGATGAAACGGCGGAGTATAATCAGTTAAAAGTCGTGCAGGCTATGCAGGAATGCAGGGTGAGCGAGGCTTGCCTGTCCGGTACGACAGGCTACGGATATAATGATTTGGGAAGAGATACGTTAGAGGAAGTCTACTCAAAAGTCTTTCATACGGAAGATGCGCTTGTCCGCCCACAGATTACATGCGGTACTCATGCGCTTGCGCTTGCGCTGTTTAGCAATCTGCGTCCGGGAGATGAACTTTTATCACCGGCAGGAAAACCTTATGATACGTTAGAGGAAGTCATCGGCATTAGGGAATCGAAAGGTTCTTTGAAAGAATACGGTATTTCGTATAAACAGGTAGATTTAAAGCCTGACGGCAGTTTTGATTATGAAAATATCAGGCGAGCCATTCATGATAAAACAAAAATGGTAACTATTCAACGCTCCAAAGGATATCAGACAAGACCGACATTTTCGGTATCGCAGATAGGGGAGTTAATTGCTTTTATAAAAGATATCAGACCGGATATTATCTGTATGGTCGATAATTGTTACGGGGAATTTGTGGAGACGATAGAGCCGGGTGACGTGGGGGCGGATATGACTGTAGGCTCTCTTA
>CAZKOR010000081.1:0-15532 GCA_964554405.1 uncultured Bacteroides sp.
ATAGAAAACTTAATATAAAAGGTCAAAGCGAAGCAAGAAAAAGAGTAAATGAACTCACTGAAATAAAAAAATATACTGAAATGGAAGAAGAATTTTATGAATAAATTCCCAGAGGAATAATTCCTTCCGGCAATAAGTAAAAAACAAATGTCCGGCACCCTTTTTCTGCTGATACAGATTATGACATTCTCCAATCGTAGGTGTTCAGAATCACAAAGGAAGAATCGCTGCTATCAATGGACACAAAAAATATATTTACGAAAGGACAACAATCATGCCAAAATTAAAGCCATCACCACTAGAAGAGCGTAACCGCATAATCCGTGCAATCATAGCCGGGAATCAGGAAAGATATGCCATATCAGATGAATTTCTCGCAGAGCATCTCAGTATGAGCCTTACGACATTTAGGAAGAAAAAAGCTCGTCCTGCAAATTTTGACTTAATGGATGTGCATACACTTGCAAAGCACTTAAAATTTACCCCTGTCCAAGCGGCGAGTATTGCTCTTGGGCGGGATATCACGGCAAAGGAAGTAAAGGATTTCATTTTAATGTAGTTTTAAATTAAGAGATTACTGCACCATGACAATATAATATATTTAACCGGGGAGCCGATAGGGTGTGAATACCTCCGTTCCGAGCCTTGAACGGAAGGAGGCGTTTTCTATGAGTACATATGAAGAGTTCATGGTGCTGCTTACTTTTGCAATTCTTGTTGTCGCCATTTTGGAATATGTCAACCATAAAAAATAGCACCCCCGCTCTAGCAAAGTAAAGGTGCTATCTTTCACTGATATTTTCGCCGGAAACGGATAGGTGTCTGCTATCGTATCGGCTCCCTTGTTAAATATATTATATGCCAAACATACAGATTTTTCAACTATAACTTAAAACCGCCCGGTGCTACTAACACCGAACGGCTTCAATAGATACCCAAAGATGATACCTACAACTCACAGATATTGTATCATCTTTGAAAACAGCTTGCAAGCGAACTATCTGGAAAACTTGGACAATTCGCAGGCTGTTATTTTTATACCATTTTGCCAACCTTGGCAATATGCTCAAAAGGAGGATGATACTATGGCAAAAGCAAAACACCCAAAACTCCCTAATGGCTTCGGCAGCATTAAAAAACTTAGCGGAAACCGAAGCAATAAATATGGGGTATACCCTCCGGTAACTGAATTTAGAGAAAACGGCTCTCCTATCACCCCAAAAGCTTTATGCTATGTCTCTGACTGGTATATTGGCTTTTATGCGCTCATGGAGTATAAGAATGGCACATTTGATGCCGAACACTTTTCTAATGTTGAAATAAACCCGTCAGACAAGCAAAATGCGGTTATAAATAAGATTATAGCATCTTATAATAACAATAATCGGATAGCAGCAGATTCAAAAACCTTTACCGAAGTATATGAGGAATATTTTAAATACAAATACGAAAAAGATAAGACAAGGCAATATTCCGATTCAGCAGTAGGAGCAACAAAATCTGCATATAAACATTCTGCTGCACTATATGATAAACCTTTTAAAAGTATAAAAACGGAGGATTTACAGGCGGTAATAGATAACTGCCCGAAGAAACATGCTACGAAAGAACATATTGTTAATCTTTTTAAGCAAATGTATGATTATGCCTACTCTCACGATATTTGTGACAGAAAGTATGCGGACCATGTAAAAATCAATACTCCGGATGATGATGAAAATGGAGAACCATTCACAGCACAGGAAATCGAAGCTGTTTGGGAACATTCTAAAAATAATGAAGTGCTGCAAGCCATTCTTATCATGATATACAGCGGCTTCCGCATATCTGCATATAGCAAAATAGAACTCCATATGGAAGAACAATATTTCAAAGGTGGCGTTAAGACTAAAGCCGGGAAAGGTCGTATTGTTCCTTTCAATAAAGAAATCATCCCTTTCATTAGTCCCAAAAATATATTATTTCAAACTACAGCAGCTAAATTTAGGACCTTATTTCATAATGAACTAAGAAATATCGGTATAGAGAATCATACTCCACACGACTGCCGGCACACTTTTTCATGGCTATGCGATAAGTATAAAGTGGATTCTTTGTCCAAGAAAATGATGCTGGGTCATGCGTTAGGAAATGATGTTACTGATTTAAAATATGGACATAGAACTCTTGAAGAATTACGAATTGAAATCAATAAGATTTGTCGCTAATTTGTCGCTAACGGTATTGATTTTTTAGATTTTTCAGCAAATTATTTTTAACTATAAAGCAACTGCAAACGCTGATAAATACTGGGTTTTTCAATATTTATCAGCGTTTTATAAAGTGTAAATTTTTTAAGATTTTATTAAATGGAAAAAGATACTAAAAGCCTGAGAGGACAGACTATGCCATCCGCCCTCTCAACTTACAAAACACATTTTTATGCCGCATCTTTATGAATATCCGCAGTTATTCTACAGGCGTACTCGCCGTCCTTTCTACAACAAACTCAGGAACTTCACCTGTCAGGAAATAAAAATCATAATATCCTCTGCCAAGTGGATGATGATAATCCGTATCAGCATTAAAAGAAATCGTAATTAAGTAATTTCTATCTGTCATATCATAATTGCTCCAATATTTCTTATCATTTAACTCCATCGGATAAATTCCTGCTAAAATCTGCTCAATTTCTTCCGGGTCATCGAATGAGGCAGTGACTACATACGGTTCTGCGTACACGCCGCCTCCTCTTGCCAGAATCGCAGCCGCCTCATCGCTTGTTGGCGCTGCCGTCTGTGTATTATAAGCTTCTCTTTCATCATAGTGATAATTCACAATTTCCAGACTTTGGATATCTTCTGCGTGAAGTTCTAACGGATAATATGCGTTCTGCTCTTTTAATAATGCAAAAGTATTGTTAAAGCTCTCATATACCGGCAATTCCCATGCCGTGTAGCTGCTGGTGATACCAAATCTAAGATAACCGCACACTCTGTTGTTTCTTGCCAGACTGAAATCAAACTGCTCCATGTCCTTTATCCATGCTTCCCGCACATCTTCTGCGCAGGAAGGGGAAATTCCCCATTCTGTTACACCGTTATTATAAGAAATCATCGTCAGTTTTCGGTATTTCTCAAAAGGCAGATTATCCTGATAAATCTGATAATAGCCTTCTTTATACTCATCAGAGCCTATCAGTCTGTTAAGCAGTTCTTCGTTTTCCGGATCATCAACATTCACTGTAAAATCTCTGCTTACGGTTTTTCCGGACTTTAATCTGTATAAAACATGAACATCCCTAAGGTCTTTCATATCTTCCGTTTCTACTGCTTCATAACTTCTTCTTACAAGTTCACAAACCGCATCCACATCCGTGATAAACATATTATCTTCCAGATATTCCGCATTATAGATACTCATTGTGGCCTCATCCTCCCATTCGAAATACCGCAAATAGGGACCCATGTCAATCGCCACGCTTTCCACCTTATCCGCATCCGGAATATAAGCGTCATATCCGAACATATCAAACTGGTGAATACAGAATATCACTACCACAATCGCTGCGGCAATTCCGCTTGAAATAAGATGTTTAGGTGCCGAGCGGATATCAAAATCATAAATAACCTCCATCAGGGCACAACACAATATTGTTCCTGCTATCATACACAAAAACGCGATGGGCTTGTTATCATAAGTAACTTCCTCTATAAGAATATAAGCTAACAATCCGACAATAACGGAAACGATAATCTTTACAAATGGTTTGACCGAACGGAATGCGACGGCATTTCCCGCAGCCTCCGCCGGACGTTTTATATAGCAGAAATACGCAAGTATAAAAGGAATAATCGCAAGCGCAATCCATTTTGCATAAATGACTGCAGCGGAACCAAGCATTTTACCAATTCCTACTGTCCGTTTTAATTCGTTTATTTTTCCCAAATAATCAATAACAACACAAAACTTAGAGTTTATACCATCATTAAAGAAATACGTGTCCGCATGTGTATAAAAGCGCTCTTTTAAGTCCTCGCCGACCACCTGTATCCACCAGTCAACGGAAAGTAAAACACCCGCCGCACATGCTGTAATAATTACATTCCCGGTTAACATAACTGCCAGAATCGTTGTATGATAAACGACTAAAAAGTACAGGAAATTTCCAACAAAAGCCATCCCGCATTCCGCCAGTCCGTTTAAGGAAAAAGCGCCTTGTGCCGCCGCAATCAGCCAAGCTAAAATATTACATATAAGCGCCGGTAAAAGATAAATGAAAATACCGTTGCAATAAACAACGAAGAAACGTTTTTTCATGGAAACGGGTACGCTGTGGTACATATCCACTTTTTTTCTGTCATGCAGATAGGAAAATCCCTGCATGGCTAATATAACGCCGAGAATCAGAATCGGTATCACCGCATGCGGCTTAAAACCGACTGCGTCCGCTGCCGCATCGCAAAGCACCTCTTTATATGCATCGGCCGTATAGCCTTCATTAAAACGTGCATTGATTCTGCTTAAATAAATTATCATAATTCCCGGATAAGTCGCAATCTGCACCAGAATGCTGACAGCCCATGCCCATATCCGGCGTTTCTGATTTTCCCTGATGCTAACTGAGAATGAGTTTTTTGATGTCATAACCTACAACCTCCGTTTCACTGATAAAGATTTCCTCTAAGGATAAAGGAAGCACTTCAAAGAATACCGTGTTCACCGTTGCAAAATGTGCCATGACTTCCTCTTTCGTACTTCTAAGCGTTATGGTAGATAAAGAACCTCTCTGTTCTTTCTTCAAAATTTCCAATCCGTTAAGAGCTTTACTCTCTTCTTCCGTGGATGTAAACACACATTGTACTTTCTGGATATTGCACTTCATATCCTCTAAGTCTTTCGATAACAAAACGCCGCCTTTATGTAACAGACCGATATGGTCGCATATATCCTCAAGTTCCCGTAAATTATGGGATGCGATAACCGGCGTTAAGCCGTTCTCCTCCATTTCTTTTGCCATGATGCTTTTAATGCCCTGACGCATCACAGGGTCAAGCCCGTCGAATGTTTCATCGCACAGAAGATATTTTGTATGGGAACAAATTCCCAATAGAAGTGCAATCTGCTTTTTCATTCCTTTGGAAAAAGTGCTTATCTTTCTGTTTTTATCCAGATTAAATTTTTCCAGATAACTATAATATTCTTCTTTGTTAAAAGTTTCATAAATGCTGCTGTAATAATGTTCCATTGTCATTGCATTCGCCCCTGTAAAAAAGTAGGGTTCATCGGCAATAAAGAACAGTTTCTTTTTCGCCTCCACATTATCATAAACAGGCATATTGTCCACTGCTATTGATCCCTCGTCGGGCCTCAGTACGCCTGTCACCATACGCAGCACGGTACTTTTTCCGGCTCCATTCGTTCCGATAAGTCCGAATACCGTATTTTCTTTAATCATAACGCTGACAGAATCCACAGCTTTTATGGAATCAAAGGTTTTCGTCACGTCATATATTTCAATCATTGCTTTTCCTCCCTCATTTTTGAATCGCTGCCAGAATTTCCTCTCTGGTAATGCCGTATTCAAGCGCTTCATCTACAACTGCAAGCAGTTTCTCCATACAGTCCTTCCTTCGTTCCATCAGAAGTTTATCCGGAGTCGATACAAAATTGCCTCTCCCCTTGACCGTATAAATAAATCCGTCCCGCTCCAACTGCGCATAGGCTTTCTGGATAGTATTCGGGTTAATGGATAATTCCATTGCCAGACTTCTGACAGACGGCATCTGCTCATCCGGCGCCAGAACACCTTTCAGAATCAAAACCTTGAATTTCTCGCAAACCTGCTCATAGATTGGTCTGGTATCTTTGTAATCTATGACAATCATATGTTCCTCCTTTCGTAATGATTAGCATCTACGCTATGTATAATAGGTGTATTATTTATGTTAGTACACTTAATATACACAATTCCTGCCCTTCTGTCAACCCAAAAAATAATTTTACTCAAAAAAGAGTTGGCTGAAAGCCAACTCTTTTATCCTGCATCTACCAGTGCAATCTTTTTATTCATGCATTCTTCAAATTCTTCTTCCGGCATCGGTCTTGCAAAATAGTATCCCTGAATCGTATTACAGTCGATACTCTTTAAGAATTCGTACTGGTCTTCTGTCTCGACACCCTCTGCCGTAACTTCAATGCTTAAATCCTGCGCCATCTGCATAACACGGCGAATAATCTGTTCGCCTTTGAAGTCATCATAATCATCTACAAAACTCTTATCAAGTTTCATGACATCTACCGGAACGGACTTTAACATCATCAGGGAAGAATATCCCGTACCAAAATCGTCCATCAGAATCACAAATCCAACCTGATGCAATTTTTCCATAATATTAATTAAATCTTCCTGCTTATCTAAAATCGCGCTCTCTGTAATTTCAAGCTGTATGTATTCAATCGGCACGCCTGATTCGTCTAATATCCTCTTATATTCATCGATAAACTCCGGCGTTTCCAAAAGTTTTCTGGAAATATTGACGGAAATCGGCACAATCGACAGTCCCTTTTCCATCCAACGTTTCTGCGCCATACAGACCTCCCGGAATACATATTCGTCCAGCTTACGGACAAAACCGCTTTCCTCCGCATGAGGAATAAAAAGTCCCGGAGAAATCATCTGTCCGTTAGGTTTACGCCAACGCACCAAAGCTTCCGCTCCTGCCAGTCTCTTCGTTTTGGAATCATATTTCGGCTGGTAAAAAGCAATAAACTCACGGTTCGCATATGCAAGCTCAATCTGGTCGGAAAGCTGCTTCTTCTGTACAATACGATCTTTCATGATATCCGCATAAACTTTATAGATACCGCTTCGCTCCTGCTTCGCGTAATTATGGGCAAGTATTGCACAGTCCAATATAACATCCATATCCTCATCATATCTGTCCGCATAGTAGAGTCCAAAAACCGGATGCAGAATGTACTCCGTATTTTTAGGCATAAAGCAGTGCTGTATTTCTTCTGTCAGTGTCAAAATACGGTCTTCAATGTCTTTCTTTTTATCATAAAAGAATAACATCACAAAGTTGTCTGCCTGACTACGTCCTGCCAGTTCCCCCTTCCGGCAGTTTTGATGAATCACATCCCAGATATATTGTAAGACCTTATTTCCTTCATCATAGCCGAATAATTCATTAATCAGCTTAAAGTCATCCAAATCCATTACTAAAAAAGCAGCATTATTATGCCCTTCTTTCATTGTTGCCAAAGCGTCCAGTTTGAATTTTGCAAGGGTTCTGCCGCCGGTCAGTTCATCCACATATAACAGGTTCTGCATCTGCTTCTTTTTCCTGCGTTCATCCTGGAAAATCAAAAATGCGACGATAATACAGATGACAGCCAGTATCCCACATACCAGATATGTTCTATGAAGAATGTAGTTCGACGTACTTTCCATAAAATCAACCGGTACAACATCCATCAAAAACCAGTCGTTGATACCAAGCGGCGTAACATACATATATTTTCCTACTTTATTGTAAAAAATAACATAGCCTGTTTTACCGCTCTCTAAAATTCTCTTTGCTTCTTTAATAACCTTACTATTACGCTTATCCGCAGCCTGCATGGAGTCAAAGATATTCGTCATATTCTGAAAGCTTGTCGGATTGTTGGAATCTACTACCTTAGCGCCGTCACGCTGCACAATATATGTGTATCCCTCACCCTCAAATGAAGTAACTGCCAAAATTTCCCTTAAACTCTCCACCCGGTAAGTGGCAGTAATAACACCGACAATTTCCCCTCTGCTTTTTACCGGTGTACTGAATACAATAATCTCTTCTCCATCGGTCGGGTCAATCTGTAAATCTGATATATAGGTTTCTCCCTGTATGGCAGCCTGAAAATATGATCTTTCGGAAATATCATAAAACAAATCGTCCGTCGTATACGCTCCGCCATCCGGTTCTGCAAATCCCATTCTCTTAAAAGAGTAACGGTCCACAATTTCTTTTAAAATATCGATAACCTCGTCTTCGGATTCATACAGAGCGCCAACACGTCCGGCAATTTCCGTCAGTGCCGCCAAATCACCCTCGATTTCTTTCTGCACGACAAGAACATTCTGATTCGATACCTCTTTCAAGGTATTTCTCACCAGTTCCCTCAGTTCATTTTTTAAAATATTAGAATACCATGCAAACGTTAAAACGCCGATAATGAGTAAAACAACTACATAGCCGACTCTAAAAACCCATTTTTCCCTCGTTTTCATCCTGACACACCTCTTATCTTCAGTCGTTAAGAAGGAATTATTTTTATTTTACCAATAATGATTTTCCTGTCATTTCTGCGGGCTGTTCCATACCCATCAGTTCAATTAAAGTAGGTACAATATCCGCCAGACATCCGCCCTCACGAAGCTTATAAGCCGGGTCCGCATTCACTAAAATAAACGGAACCGGATTTGTCGTATGTGCCGTAAAAGGAGCGCTTGTTTCATAATCAATGAGCTGTTCCGCATTACCGTGGTCTGCACAGATAAACATAACGCCGTCTACTTCTTTAAGCGCATCCACCGCTTTGCCGACGCATTCATCCACTGCTTCCACCGCCTTGATTGCAGCCGCTTCCACACCGGTATGTCCAACCATATCCGGATTGGCAAAATTGATAATGATAACATCATATTCTCCGGATTTGATTGCGCCAACCAGTTTATCACATACTTCATAAGCGCTCATCTGCGGTTTCAAATCATAAGTAGCTACATCTTTTGGAGAATTTACTAAGATTCTGTCCTCTCCCTCATTCGGCTCTTCCACACCGCCGTTAAAGAAGAATGTAACATGCGCATATTTCTCTGTTTCAGCAATTCTTGCCTGTTTCATATGATTTGCTGCAAGCCATTCCCCGAATGTATTCGTAACTGAAATCTTATGAAATGCCACTTCTTTATTCGGAATAGTCGGATCATAATCGGAAAAACATACATAAGTAATATCTAATCTCTTTTCCCTGCTGAATCCTTTAAAATCATCATCACAGAAGCTTCTTGTAATCTCTCTTGCCCTGTCAGGTCTGAAGTTGAAGAAAATAACGGAATCCCCGTCCTTAATTGTTGCAACAGGCGCACCGTTCTTCATTACAACGGTAGGTTTTACAAATTCATCCGTTTCATCTCTGTCATAAGAAGCCTGAATTCCTGCCGGCGCGCTTTCAGCCTGCAGTCCCTCTCCTTTTGTTAAAGCAAGATAAGCTTTTTCCACTCTGTCATAGTTATTATCTCTGTCCATTGCATAGTAACGTCCTGTTACGCTTGCCACTTCACCGACGCCGATTTTCGCCATTTCTTTCTCTAAATCTTCCACGAACCCCTTACCGCTTGCCGGAGGTGTATCACGTCCGTCTAAAAATGCGTGTACATAGACTTTGGACAAGTCATTTCTTTTCGCAAGTTCCAACAATCCATATAAATGGGTATTGTGGCTGTGCACACCGCCATCCGATACCAGACCGTACATATGCAGAGAAGAATCATTCTTTTTACAATTGTTGACGGCATCCATAAGAGCCGGATTTTCAAAGAACGTACCGTCCTGAATTTCCTTTGTTATTCTTGTCAGTTCCTGATATACAATGCGGCCTGCACCCATATTCAAATGTCCGACTTCGGAATTTCCCATCTGTCCGTCAGGCAGTCCTACTGCCATACCGCTTGCGTTTCCTTTCACATAAGGACACTCCGCCATTAATTTGTCCATAACAGGCGTATTTGCCTGTGCTACTGCATTCCCCTGTGTTTTCTCGTTGAGACCGTAGCCATCCAGAATCATCAATACCGCTGGTTTCTTTCCCATCTTCTTTTTCTCCTTTACCATTTACACTTTCTTATTTGTTTTTATTAATCTCCATTCTTTACGTGGAATAATCAACTTCCCATTCATGTTCACCGCCCCAGTCACCAATCGCGGTTTTTGTCATCCCCTCTTCAGTGGATATCTGTGTCGTAAAACGATAATTCATCTGCACGGAAGTGCCGTTTTTCAAGACATTGCTGTATTCATAAGTAATGATATATTCCGTATGCGGATAATAAGAGCCATCTGCTCCCGCAGGCTCATAAGAGATGGTTGTCCGCTGCACACCGTCATCTAAATGTCTGCTTCCCCATACGGTAATCACACCCTGTGAATTTTCATAATCATCATAATTAAGCCATGAAAAAGTGAATCCGTTCTCTGTCCGGTGAATCACCATTTGCTCTTTATTGATTGGAATAGAAGCTTCTCCCTCCCAGTAACCGCTCTCTTCCGCGATAAATTCATCCTGTATCTGCTGATACCTGTCGCTGACAATAAAGTCTTTGGCGCTTTCATAATTTTCCTGCTCAAATGCCGTGAACATATCTGCAAAATCCGCTTCGACTGTCTCTGCATATGCCAGACATGCGGCTAAATCAGCCACATCAGCATCGGAAGCTGCCTCTGCAACATCCTCCGCCAGTGTATGATAACTGTTTACATGCGGCATACTTATATATAAATATTCGCTGTCAGGAATTGCATATTTTATTAAAATATTTTTCAAGTTGTCCGTTTGGAACTGTTCATATAATGCCAGTAAGGAACGGAGCATCTGCTCATAGTCTTCATACAGACATGTATCTGTCATAACATCCGCATCCATGAAGATTTGGGATTTATTCTCTTCTTCTGCGCCAAACAGCATACTATAACAGGCGTCCAACACCTCATAAGCATGTCTGTTTTCCGGCTGTATCTGCAGCACATGGATACATTTACCCACGGTATCAGGGCTGCAGTTACCTTCATTTATCTGGGCAACCGCTTCATTTAGAATGATGGTAGAGTATGCCTGTAACAATTCCTCGTTCTGTGTCTTCTCCCATCCTGTGTACAAAATTTCTTTCGCCGCATCGGTATCATTTTGTTCCATATAGTTCTGTGTCAGACACTGATAGGCAATAATCGATGTTTCATCAATCTGCAGCGCTTCCTTGTAAGCAGTCTGCGCCTTTTCATAATCACCGTTCGCTGTATATTTATCCCCCGCCGATAACTTTATGGATAATCTAATAGAAGCCTGATTCAAAATAATAACGCCGCTTATACCGCCTACAAGAAGTATCAAAACCGCTGCGCCGATAATTTTTTGTATCATGACCTGCTTCCTACGTATAGCGCGCTTTCTTGCGCGTTCCTCATCTCTTGTCAGGCTGCTGCGATTTTTTCTGTCGTTCTTCGAACGCATCTGCTCTTTTCGACTTACCGGACGTTTTCTTCTCTTCCTCTTTTTTTTGCCCGTATTTCTTGGTTTTGCCGAAGCTTTTGCATTTTCTCTGTCGAAGTCCTTCATGCTGTCTGCTCCTAAATTCACCGTAATTTACGGTCTTTTTATGCACCTATTGTATATAATAACACATTCCGCTTTGATTTACAAATAATTTGTGGTAAAATTAGCCAAATAAAACATAGAAAAAGGAAACTTTTATTATGCAGTTATCCATAACAATTACTTATAACGGTTCTTCGTACACGCTTCCGCTGACTGTCATAAAAAGCAAACGGAAGACTTACTCTATTTCCGTTAAAGAAGACGGTGAGATCGTCGTCCGAGCGCCTCTTCGTGCAAGCAACCGGCAGATTATGCAGATTGCGGAGGAAAAGAGCCGCTGGATTATCACGCACTATCTGGAAATCTGTGAAAAGAAAAACAGCAGACCTCATTCCGATTTATCTGCCGTACAAAGAACTGCGCTTGAAAACCGCTATAAAGAAGCGGCGCGCTCCTATATTCCCAAACGGGTTGCTTACTACCATGAAATGACAGGGGGAACATACAACCGCATCACTATCCGCGACCAAAAAACAAGATGGGGAAGCTGCAGCAGTAAAGGAACGCTCTCCTTTAACTGGCGGCTGATGCTTGCCCCACCTGCCATATTAGACTATGTTGTTGTACACGAATTATGCCACTTAACGCACATGAACCACTCTCCTATGTTCTGGCAGGCTGTGGAATCTGTCTGCCCCGACTACAAAAATGCCAGGAAGTGGTTAAAAGAACACGGAAGTGAGCTGGTTCTATAATAAGATTACTTTTTATCCTGTTTTTTAGTCTTAATACGCATAGCTGCATATCTGCTGTTTCTGCCTCTATCGTTTTTTTTGCTTCCTTTGCGCCCCCTGCCCTGTTTCATCCAGTCAAAAGCAAACCGCTCCGGCTTCATCTCTTCGAGTTCATCACCTAACTTCATTTTCATAAAGGCCGCCGCATACTGCAATGCACCATATTCTCCTGTGCTGCACCGCTCCATAATAAACTGCATGGATTTATCCAGATTTTCCTGCGCTATAAGGCTTTCCGCCTCTCTTAAAATCTTATCCGCTTTTTTCGCTGTAATATTTTCCGCAGACGGAATTTTTCTTTCTCTTATTTTCGTATGGCATATTCTTTCGATATCACGCAGCTTATAAATTTCCCTGCCTGTCACAAGCGTGAAAGAACGTCCTGTTTTTCCCGCGCGTCCTGTCCTGCCGATACGATGTACATAATATTCAATATCTTCCGGCACGTCATAGTTAAAAACAGCTTCTACATTATCAACATCAATTCCTCTTGCCGCAACATCCGTTGCAATCAACACTGCCGCATGTCCGCTCTTAAAAAGATTCATAACGGTATCCCGCTGGTGCTGGGCAAGGTCGCCATGCAGCCCCTCTACCGCATATCCTCTCTTTTTCAAATGCTCCGTCAGTTCATCCACCATCCGCTTAGTATTACAGAAAATCAAAGCGCGGGCAGGGTCATAATAATCCATCAGGCGGCACAGCACTTCCTCTTTATCTTTCGCCTGCACCTGATAATATGCCTGTTTTATTAACGGTATCGTTACCTCTTTCGGCGTCATTTTTAAAAACTGCGCGTCCTTTTGATATTTCTTCGTAATGTCCAATATCGGTTTCGGCATTGTTGCAGAAAAAAGAGCCGTCTGCCGCTCTTCGGGAACTTCTTTTAAAATGGTTTCGATATCCTCCCGGAATCCCATATTTAACATTTCATCCGCTTCGTCCAACACCACCGTATGTACATGTTCCATTTTTAATGTATGACGGCGCATATGGTCCATGACCCTGCCGGGTGTGCCAACTACAATCTGTACGCCGCCTTTTAAGTTTTTAATCTGCCTTACAATATCCTGTCCACCATAAATCGGCAGTACCTTAATCCCGTGCATATATTTGGAAAATTTACGAAGCTCGTCCGCAGCCTGCATCGCAAGCTCTCTTGTCGGACATAACACAACAGCCTGCAAACTCTTATTCTCAGGATTTATTTTCTCTAACAGAGGAATCCCGAACGCCGCTGTTTTTCCCGTTCCTGTCTGCGCCTGTCCTATCACGTCTTTTCCGGATAAAAAAACAGGAATTGCCTGCTCCTGAATCGGCGTCATATGTTCAAATCCCATTTCTTCCACTGCACGTATAATTCTCTCGTCAATACCGGACTCCCGGTACTTCAATGTTGTCTTTTCTTCGTTCTGCTCCTGTCCGCTTTTTTCTTTCATTTCTATTTTACTCCTGTTTTCTTATTTTCTATCTAATTTCCACATTTCTATTATGTCTCTGTCAGCCAGTTGATTCCTTTGGCAATTCTTTCAGGAACCTGCCTAAAATGATTGCCTTCATTCATTTCAAAAATGACACTTTTGTCATTGTTTTGTAATATTTTAACAATTTGTTCCGTGCATGTCAAAACAGTCCGCATGATTCCTCTTGCAGATACTGCCTCCTTATCCCCTAAGGAAAAGTAAATTTTGTCAGGATTTTGTCCGACAGCATGACTTTTTACATAATCCGTAAATCCGTCATACCACAACGAACCCGATATAGAAGCGATACCGTTAAATAAAGAAGTATGATACATGGCATATACCGCAAACAGCCCGGCAAGCGAATATCCGGCAAGGTAACGCGACTTTGGCGAAAGACCAAAAGTCCGCTCTATCTCCGGCATTAACTGCTCCGTGAAAACTGCAAGATATTTATCCGCCTCTCCGGCAAAGTCCTCCCCCTTAGGAAAAACTTTCTCATGATACCACGGCGAGAATTCCCTGTTCCAGTCAACACCCTCTATGACAATCAGGGCAAAGCGCTGATTTGTCAAGTTCCAAACAGCCTCTGCCCCGCCCTCCGGCATATGTAAATAAACAACCTGCTTACTCTCTTTATCTGCCGGTAAATATGAACTTATTTTATAATTTCCTAATGTGATGAACATATCCTGCGCAATCCGCTTACCGCTCTGTCTTCAATCAAACATTCCCCGTGTTCCTGTAAGTAAAGAATCTTTTCCTCTGACGGCGCCACCAGTCTGGCAAACTCTACCGCCTGTGCACTGATTTTATTGAAGTTCTTCTTGGAAAGGCGCTGCTTCTCTACTACAAGATAATAGGTATCCTTTAATTTATACAAGTGGCTCTTGACTGACAGCCCCGCAGGAATCGCCGCACAATACCGCATTACATGATTCATGGATGCGAACAAAAATATTCTGCATGTATCATCAAAACAGTTTCCTTTCGGTATCTCCCTGCCTGCTATGGCACGCGCAGCCTCGCGCATACTCTCCGGGTCAAGTCCCGATAGCACTTCCTTAATATGCTCCAACATATTCTGGAATCCTGCAATGCCTTCATCGGAAAATGTAATAACAAGTCCCTCATCCCGAATCGGCGTAATCTGCATTGCAATATTGTCACCGTTTAACCGGTAGCCGACTTCGTCATGCGCTCTTTCTACTACATCGCGCAAAAAGCCCTCTCCTTTTTCATTTCGTTCAAAAATATCCGCCAATGTCAATCCGTATTCTTCCATATCCTCTTCGGAAATAATACATTGTACGGTCGCTTCGTTAATTTTTTTATATTTCATTTATCCCCAGCTACTTTCTTTTCGTGATATTTGTTTATACTCGCAAAAAAACAAATGTCTGCTTCGCAGCCGCTTGTTTTTCCTTGCGATTAACATATTATATCACAGAAATTTCGATTGGGGAAGAGTTTGTCGTGAGATTACGAATAATTACCATCGCGCGCAGGTTTTGGAAAGTTAGCGACATGATGAGCAGAGAGACTTTTTATTCCTTTTTTTGACACCGCCCCGCTTGTTATGATAGAATCAACTTAAACAAGAATGGAGAGAAAATCGTTGAATAATCTGAAAAAAAACAAACTTTTAAACTTGCTGTGCATCCCTTTATGTATCACTCTGTTAACCGGATGCGGCTCCGAATTTTCGGAAAATGATCTAGCATTTAAAGAACTTTCCCGCGAATCCAAACTGAGCGGTTCCGTGATTACCCTGATGGCATCGGCAGATTGGGTGACAGATGCGGAGATGCAATTGGGAACAAACTTTGAAGCTGCAACAGGTATTCAGGTGGTCTATGATTTGTATCCGGATGATGTCTATTTAGACACACTTTTTGCCAAATTGGACAGTGATAATCCGCCGGATATCTTTATGAC
>CAZKOR010000082.1:0-15471 GCA_964554405.1 uncultured Bacteroides sp.
AGATGTGGGGGCGGATATGACGGTAGGCTCTCTTATCAAAAATCCGGGCGGCGGGCTTGCGCCGATTGGCGGTTATATTGCAGGCAGAAAGGACTGCGTGGAAAATGCCGCATATCGTTTGACTTCTCCGGGGCTTGGCAAAGAGGTAGGAGCTTCGCTTGGTGTGATGTCTTCGTTTTATCAGGGATTGTTTCTTGCACCGACAGTCACGGCAGGCGCGTTAAAAGGAGCGGTTTTTGCAGCAAATATTTATGAAAAAATAGGGTTCCCGGTGATTCCAAACGGCACGGAAAGCCGGCATGACATTATTCAGGCGGTTACGTTCGGAAAACCGGAGGGCGTGATTGCTTTTTGTCAGGGGATTCAGGCGGCAGCCTGTGTAGACAGCTACGTGACACCGCAGCCGTGGGATATGCCGGGATATGATTCTCAGGTCATTATGGCGGCAGGTGCGTTTGTTTCGGGCTCCTCCATAGAACTTAGTGCGGACGGACCGATTGCGCCGCCCTATGCCGTTTATTTTCAAGGCGGTCTGACATGGCAGCATGCGAAATTCGGTATTTTGAAATCGTTGCAGAATTTGATAGACTCCGGGATTATCTCTGCGGATTTTCACAGAGTGTAATATTTGAAAAAAATGGGAAATTTTGTATACATAAAATAAGGATTGTGATAAAATAGTAGGATATGAAAGGATAGGGTTACGATGAAAAAGAATAACTGGGCATGTTTTCTGCTGATATTGGCAGGAATTGTAATCGGCGGCTTTATCGGCAATCTGCTGCCTGTTGAATGGCTGAATTATGGACAATCTTTCGGACTGTCCTCACCGATTGTATTAGACCTTGGCATCTTATGCGTTACATTCGGTTTATCCATTAAGATAACAGTGGCAAGTATTCTTGGTATTATTCTGTCGATTATCATTTATCGTTTCATATAAAAGAAAATACCTTGTTCCTTTAAGCAAACAGGAGAGAATTGCTGTCGGGAAAGAGGTTGAATGAAATTAGTGAAGTATGAGAACAATGATAATAGTGCCATACAAAATCTTCCATATGAGAAATTTATTTCCTATGGAGCGGAAACGCTGACGGATTCCGAACTGCTTGCCGTTATTCTGCGGACCGGAACACAGCACAGAAGCGCAAAAGAGCTTGGGGAAGAAGTTCTTAAGGCGGCAGAGAAGTATGGTAACGGACTGCTTGGGCTGCATCAGATACCGCTTCAGGAACTGATGAAAGTAAGCGGCATCGGTAAAGTTAAAGCGGTTAAGTTAAAGGCGCTTGCGGAACTCAGCACCAGAATGGCACAGACGAGGGCGAAGGAGCATCTGTCTTTTAGAGAACCCTATTCTGTGGCGGACTATTATATGGAGCGGTTTCGCCATGAAAAAGTAGAGCATATTCTGCTTTTATTGTTTGATTCGGGCCTGCATCTCATAGAAGAGCAGATTCTTTCGACAGGTACGGCAAACGCTTCTCTTTTATCACCCAGAGAAGTTTATATCAGTGCATTCCGGTCTCAGGCAGCGCATATCATGCTGCTGCACAATCATCCGGGAGGCAACCCCGCACCAAGCGGTAATGATATTTCCATTACCAAGCGGATTGCGGAAATTGGGAAAACGATAGATATTTTCCTGATTGACCATATTATTATTGGCGACAACAGCTATTTTAGTTTTAAAGAAAGTAAACTGATGGACTAAAAAGCTAAATGATGAAAGGAGTAATTTACCTTGGCAATTAACGCATTTGGAATTGATTTGGGAACGAGCAATATCAAAATATACAATCGCGCGGATGACAGCGTTTTTGTGGAAAAGAATATGATTGCGATTGAGAACAAGAAAACTTTGTTCGCATACGGTAATTCAGCATTTGAAATGTATGAGAAGACGCCGGGCAATATTCAGATTACCTATCCGCTAAACAACGGAGTCATTGCTGACATAAAGAACATGGAAACACTCATAAAATATTTTATGATTGATTTAATGAAAGGCAGTATGCGTCCTGCCGATTATTATATTGCAGTGCCGTGGGATGTGACGGAAGTAGAAAAACTTGCTTTTAAAGACCTGATAAAGGATTCCGATGTGAAGGCCAAAAAGGTTATGGTAGTTGACAAAGCGGTTGCGGATGGTTTAGGGCTTGGCATTGACGTCAAAAATTCGCAAGGCGTTCTAGTTGTGAATGTCGGTTTTGATACGACGGAGATTTCCATTCTTTCGCTTGGCGGTATCGTACTCAGCAAAATGGTGAAAGTCGGCGGCAAAAAATTCGATGAGGCAATTAAAAATGCGGTGCGTCGGGAATACAGCCTGATTATCGGCGGTAAAACGGCAGAAAACGTGAAAATGGCGCTGCAGGAGTTAGAAGCACAGAAGAGCGGTGCAGTTGTATATGGACGTGATATCGTGACAGGATTGCCGGTGGAACGTGAAATCCCGGTTTCTTTAGTGGATGAATGTTTGACGGAGCATTTTAATACGATTATCGATAACATTAAAGTCATTTTGGAGAGGACACCGCCGGAACTGGCTGCGGATATTTACAGAAACGGCGTATATCTGACAGGAGGCGCTTCTCAAGTGAATAAACTGGCACAGCTTATGAGCAAGGGAACAGGGCTTAAAGTAAATGTTTCCGAGCATCCGATAGAGAGCGTTGCATTAGGACTTGCGCAAATTATAAAGGATGATAATTATAAATCGGTGGCTTATGCAATAGAAGGAATGAGTAAATGAGTCCAATAATGAAAAGAAAGGGAGAAAAATTTACGCTTCCTGGTAAGTATCTCCTTTTCATTTTAACAATTTTATGTACCGGAATGGTGCTTTTGACATTTAATACAACAATTTTCAGCGGTCATTTAAGTATGATAGCAGGATATACGGTCGTACCGTTTGAAGAAGGAATCAGTGCAATCGGAAGTTTTCTTCGCAGCCGTTCGGAAGAACTGGGACAGATTCGGGAATTAATTTCGGAAAATGAATCGTTAAGGGAACAGGTTGACGAACTGACAATAGAAAATACAAGATTGCAGCAGGATCGTTATGAACTGACAAATCTGCGGGAATTATACAACCTTGATGCTCAATATGATGAGTATGATAAAATCGGAGCGAGAATCATTGCAAGGGATTCCGGCAACTGGTTTTATTCTTTTGTGATTAACAAAGGCGAGGACGACGGTCTGTCAGTGGATATGAATGTGATGGCGGGAAGCGGGCTGGTAGGACGGATTGTAGATATCGGACCAAACTGGGCAAAAGTGAAATCTATTATTGCGGATGATTCCAATGTCAGTGCGATGGTACTATCCAGTTCCGATAATATGATTGTTACCGGAGATTTGAAATTATATGCGTCAGGTGTTATTTCTTTTGAACAGTTAATTGACAGTGCCGATGTAGTGGTAGAGGGCGATAAGATTGTGACTTCTAATATCAGCGATAAATATCTTCCGGGTATTCTAATAGGTTATATCAGCTCGATTAACAAAGATGCCAATAATCTGACGAAATCAGGATATATTACACCTGCTGTGGATTTTGAACATTTAGAAGAGGTTCTTGTGATTTTGGAACAAAAACAGACTGTTGATTAACCGGAAAAGGGAGATGTGCATTGAGACGTCTATTGGTGACTGCTTTTTTTATTTTCATATGCTTCCTGTTACAGTGCACTGTATTCAGAGCGCTTGCTTTTGGCGGAATCGTGCCCAATCTTTTAATTGTGCTGACAGCATCGTTCGGGTTTATGCGCGGAGAGAAAACAGGACTGCTCATCGGTTTCTTCAGCGGTTTGTTAATTGATATTTTTTTTGGTTCGGTTATCGGCTTCTATGCTTTGCTTTATATGTATATTGGATATGCCAACGGAAAATTCAGCGCAATTTTTTATCCGGAGGATATCAAACTGCCGATTACTTTAATTTTGTGCAGTGACTTTTTTTACGGTTTCGTCTGCTATGTTATTTTGTTTTTATTACGTGGAAAATTTGATTTTACCTATTATCTTTTACATATTATTCTGCCGGAAATGGTATATACGGTTGTGGTGACGTTGTTTTTGTATCCGATTATTTTGTGGGTAAACAAAGGATTGGAGAGCAGAGAAAAGAGAGGCGAAAAGAAGTTTGTTTGAAGAAGTTTGGGAGCAATTAAAAGAAAATATATTCAACATGGTAACTTCCAGACTGCTTGTGCTTCTTGTCGTGATTTTAGGACTTGGAAGTTATCTGATTTACACTATATTTCAGTTACAGATTGTCAATGGCGAGGAGTACGCCAATAATTTTCAGTTAAGGATTACGAAAAACAGAACGATTGAATCGACGAGAGGCAATATTTATGCCAGAAACGGCGAATTGCTTGCTTATAATGAACTGGCTTATTCCGTGACAATTGAAGATGTGTATGAATCCGGAAGTAAGAAGAATGCCAATCTGAACAATACGATATATCAGTTGATTCAAATGATTGAAAGAAACGGCGATTCCATTATCAATGATTTTAACATTGTACTGGATAACAACAACAATTATCAGTTCAATCTGGAGGGAACGCAGCTTCTTCGTTTTTTGGCGGATGTTTATGGACATGCATATATTGATGACCCTGACTTTCAGGAAAAGGAAAAAAGTGCGACGCCGGATGAAGTCATAGAATATTTGTGCGGTACATCCCGCTATGGCATCGGTGATTATACGGATGAATCGGATAGAAGCAGTTTCCAACCGGGGCTGGGGTATACAAAAGAAGAAGTTTTAAAAATTTTAACAATCCGCTATGCAATGAGCGCTAACAGCTATCAAAAATATATTGCTACGACCGTGGCGAACAATGTTTCGGAAAAGACGGTGGCTGTTGTAATGGAAAACGCCGATGTGTTAGACGGCGTATCCATTGCGGAAGGGACTATCCGGAAATATAATGACAGTATTTATTTTGCCCAGATTCTGGGCTACACAGGTAAGGTTTCCAGCGATGAATTAAAGATGCTCCAAGAGAAAAATCCGGATTATGACTTAAATGATACCGTTGGAAAGTCCGGTATCGAGGCATCTATGGAAACTATACTACAGGGAACGAAAGGTTCTGAAACCGTCTATGTCGATAACGTCGGAAAGGTCATAGAAACAAGCGACAGGATAGAACCGGTAGCCGGAAAGGATATCTGGCTGACAATAGACCCGGAACTGCAGATAGCGTTATATCATATTCTGGAGGAAAAAATAGCCAGTATTTTGTTGGATAAAATTCAAAATATCAAAGAATTTACACCGCCTGAGGGCAGTACCAATATTATGATTCCGATTTATGACGTGTATTTTGCCCTTTTTGATAATAATGTGTTTGATACCGCGCATTTTTCTTCTAAATTTGCCGGAGAAACGGAAAGTATTGTATGGGAAGCTTATCAGGAGAAGAAGGCAAAGGTTTTTGACGGACTGAAAACAGAGCTTACGGAAACCTGCACACCGTATAATATGCTGACAAAAGAGTATCAGGTATATGAGAGTTTTATCGTATCGATGCTCTATGATAATAACGTAATTATGAAAAGCGAGGTAGATAGAGAGGACAAGACTTATATTGCATGGACGACGGAAGAAGTCATCAGTTTAAACGAATATTTAAATTACGTGATAGCAAAAAACTGGGTGGATGTGTCTAAACTCGACATTGTATCACAGTATTCGGATTCACAGGAAATTTATGATAAGATTATCAGTTATATTTTTAAAAAATTGGATACAAATTCTGATTTTGAGAAGAAAATTTACCGGTATATGATTAATAATGACGAGCTGACCGGAAGACAGATTTGTTTGCTTTTATTGGAACAGAATATTGTAAGTGTGGAACAGGATGAACAGGATAAATTTGAACGAGGTACGATATCCCCTTATACTTTTATGAGGAATCGGATAGAACATCTGGATATTACGCCGGCACAGCTTGCCTTAGAGCCTTATTCCGGTTCTATTGTCATCACGGATGTCAATACGGGGGATGTACTTGCGCTTGTGTCCTATCCAAGTTATGATAATAATAAGATGGCAAACGGCGTGGATGCGGTTTATTTTGCAAAATTAAGAACCGATTTGTCACGTCCGATGTTAAATTATGCGACACAGCAAAGAACGGCGCCGGGTTCCACGTTTAAGATGGTTTCCGCGACAGCGGGGTTAATGGAAAATGTCGTTGGATTAACGGATACCATAACCTGTACCGGAATTTATGATAAAATTACGCAGCCGCCAAGATGCTGGATTGCGGCAGGCGGTGGTGGCGCACATGGTTCTTTGAATGTAACCGGCGGGATTCAGCATTCCTGTAACTGGTATTTCTATGAAGTGGGTTACCGGCTCGGTATTGTCGGAAATTCCTACAACAGTGATGTGGGCTTAAATATGCTTGCAAAATATGCCGATATGTATGGGCTTTCGGAAATTTCCGGTGTGGAGCTGGAAGAGTATGAGCCGGAAATATCAGACTTGGATTCCGTCCGTTCGGCAATCGGACAGGGAACCAATAACTTTACGACAGCCGGTCTTGCGCGATATGTTACAACTGTCGCAAATAGCGGAACATGCTATAATTTAACATTAATAGATAAAATTATGGACCATAGCGGGGATGATGTGGAAGAGAATCATGCCGAGGTTCGTAATCAGATAGATATGGATGATGCCTACTGGAATGCCATTCATCTTGGAATGCGCAGAGTCGTAGAGGGAAAAAAATATTATTCGGATTTGGGTGTGAATGTCGCCGGTAAGACAGGTACGGCACAGGAAAGCTTATCACATCCGAACCATGCGTTATTTGTCAGCTATGCGCCTTATGAAGACCCTGAAATCAGTGTCGTTGTCCGCGTGGCAAACGGTTATTCTTCCGACTATGCGGCGCAGATAGCAAGAGAGGTATATAGGTATTACTATGGACTGGCAGAGGAAAGTGAAATCATTACGGGCAGCGCAGGTACATTGGAGGGCGGCTCAATCAATGGTGATTAATCAAAAGAATGGAGAGTTACAATGAAAAATCCGGTTATTATTAAAAGTTTTCCGAATGGACTGTCGCTTTATCTGGATGACGGGATGGAATTTGACAGCCTGCTAGATGAAATTGCATTAAAGTTTAGAGAGTCTGCACATTTTTTTAAGGATGCCAGTATGGCAATCTCTTTTGAAGGAAGAAAAATGACACCGGAAGAGGAAAGGAAAGTGCTTGATGTCATTTCAGAAAATTCTTCTTTGAACATCGTCTGCGTTATTGAGAAAGATGATGAAATGAACCAGAATTATGTCCGTGCCCTGCAGCAGCTTACATTCCACCAACAGGAAATGGAGAATGCGGGACAGTTTTATAAAGGTACATTAAAAGACGGACAGATTTTAGAAACGGAAAACAGCATTATTATTCTGGGAGATGTATATCCCGGCGCAAGCATTATTTCCAGAAAAGATATTGTTGTTTTAGGCGGGTTATACGGACAAGCCTATGCAGGAGGCGGAGGTCTTGAGGGACACTTTGTTGTTGCGCTTGAAATGTCACCGGAAAAGTTAAAAATAGGTGAATTCAAATATAAAACTTCAGAAAAACAGAGCAAGTGGTCGATTAAACCGAAAATCCAACCTAAAATTGCTTATGTAAAAGACGGCAGAGTCATTATGGAAGCCATTACCAAAGAATTACTGAACGCTTTACCTATTTAATAAGGCATTCAGGGGACGATAACGATTCATTTGGGAGGTTTTAAGCATGAGTGAAGTAATTGTCGTCACATCAGGGAAAGGCGGAGTAGGAAAGACCACTACTTCAGCAAATGTTGGCACAGGTCTTGCCGCTATGGGCAAAAAAGTCATTTTAATTGATACGGATATCGGACTGCGCAATCTGGATGTTGTCATGGGGTTAGAGAGCCGCATTGTATACAATCTGGTGGATGTGGTGGAGGGAAACTGCCGTATCAAACAGGCGCTTGTAAGAGATAAGCGTTATCCGACACTGTTTCTTCTGCCGTCAGCGCAGACTAGAGACAAAAGCGCGGTCAATCCCGCACAGATGGTCAAAATGATTAACCATCTAAAGGACCAGTTTGATTATATTATACTGGATTGTCCTGCCGGAATCGAACAGGGATTTCAGAATGCCATTGCAGGCGCAGACAGAGCATTGGTTGTTACAACCCCGGAAGTATCCGCTATTCGTGATGCGGATCGTATTATTGGTTTATTAGAGGCCAATGAAATACAAAAGATTGATTTAATCATAAACAGAATTCGTTATGACATGATACGCAGAGGTGATATGATGTCCTCGGATGATGTTGTGGATATTTTATCCATCCCCCTTATTGGACTTGTACCGGATGATGAAAATGTAGTGATTGCAACGAATCAGGGAGAGCCTCTGGTCGGAAGCAATACGCTTGCCGGACAGGCATATCAGAATATCTGTTACAGGGTAAACGGAAAGGAAGTTCCTTTTATGGACTTTGAAAAAGGTATTTCTTTCTGGACGAAAATATCAGGTATTTTTCATCGAAGTTAGGGGGGATACGGGGTGTTTAAAGGTATATTAAAAAGAAAAAGTTCCCGGGAAATTGCCAGGGACAGATTGAAAATATTACTGATTTCCGACAGGGTGAATTGTTCGCCGGAAATGATGGAAATGATAAAAAATGATATTGCCAAAGTGATATCGAAATACATGAAAATCGATACGCAGAGCATGGAAATTCAGATTACAAAAGCAAGCGGGAAAGGCAGGACGCTTAAAAATCCTACTCTATATGCTAATATACCGATTCTGGATTTACAGAAAGGAGCCAATGGATGATAAAGCACTATCACATCAGAGATTATGATTTCAAATTAATTATTCTGGTTGTGGCGCTTACTGTCATTGGGATCCTGGCAATCGGCAGTGCAAAGGAATCTTTGCAGGCAAGGCAGATTGCAGGACTTGTGTTTGGCTTGTTTTTGATGCTTGTCATCTCGCTTTTTGATTATTCTGTCATTCTTCGATTTTATTGGATTATGTATATAGTCAATATAGTGCTGCTTGTTCTTGTATGGCAAATGGGAGTAGATGCCAATGGCGCACAGAGGTGGCTTAATATTTTCGGTATTCAGTTCCAGCCGTCGGAAACTGCGAAAATTTTACTGATTTTGTTTTACGCACAGCTTATCATGAGACATCAGGAGGAAATGGATTCTCTCCGTTTTGTTGTTCTTTGTGTGGCATTGCTTGCATTTCCGCTATATGAAATCTATAAGCAGCCGGATTTGTCTACCAGTATTATGGTTGTTGTGGTATTCTGCGTCATGATGTTTGTAGGCGGACTCCATTGGAAATATGTTATCACTACGCTTGCCATAGCGATTCCGGCATTTATTATTCTGATAAGTATTATTTTACAGCCGGACCAGACACTGGTTCCCACTTATCAGCAGACCAGAATCCTTTCTTGGCGGTATCCGGAGCAATACGCCACTACGGAAGCGTATCAGCAGCTAAATTCCGAAATGGCAATCGGTTCCGGACAGCTCTACGGAAAGGGATATAATACAAATGAAATCAGTTCCGTAAAAAACGGTAATTTTATTTCCGAAGCGGAAACAGACTTTATTTATGCGGTTATTGGGGAGGAATTTGGTTTTGTCGGAGGCTGTAGTGTAATTGTATTATTGATTTTCATTTCATTTGAATGTATTATGATAGCTAGGAGGGCAAAAGATATGGCGGGAACCGTTATCGCAGCGGGGGTAGGTTCGTTAATCGGTTTCCAGGGAATCCTGAATATTGCTGTTGCCACAGGCGCCAGTCCGAATACGGGAATTCCGCTTCCTTTTGTCAGCTATGGTCTTACCTCTTTAGTGAGTTCCTATATTGGGATAGGCTTTGTCCTGAATGTAAGGCTGCAATGCAGAAAATAAGACGAGAATGACACAACTTAGCGGGGGCATTAGCATGAATATTGCACTGATTGCACATGATGCAAAGAAAAAATTGATGCAGAATTTCTGCATCGCTTATCGGGGAATTTTGAGTAAAAACGAATTGTATGCTACAGGTACAACGGGCAGGCTGATTGAGGAAGTGACGAATTTAACAATTCATAAACATCTTGCCGGGCATTTGGGCGGGGAACAGCAGCTTGGCGCGCAGATTGAACACAATCAGATTGATTTGTGTATTTTTCTGCGGGATCCGTTAAATCCGAAGTCACATGAGCCGGATGTCAATAATGTGATGCGTCTTTGCGACGTACACAATATTCCGTTGGCAACGAATCTGGCATCTGCAGAACTGTTAATTAAATCGCTGGACAGAGGAGACTTAGAGTGGCGTGAAATGTACAAATAGAAAAAAGAACAAAGTATGTGTATTTTTATTAGCATTATCCTGTATGTTGACAGGATGCGGAGCAGCCGGGTATGACATGCCGTATGAAAGCAATTATCCGGTCAGCAGCTTTCAGCTTGTACAAACTGGTGATTTTCAAACTGCGACACCGTTTGCCGCTGATTTATGTGTTGTAGATACGAATGTATCCAATCCGGATGTTTTGCTGACAGATGTGGGTTCTGCGGCATTGTTTGATATGGACGGACTAAATACTTTATATGCCGTTAATGCAAATGCACAGGTGAATCCGGCAAGCCTTACGAAAATTATGACGGCATTGGTTGCTTTAAAACACGGTTCACCCGATCAGATGCTTACAGCTACGGATAAAGTAAAAATAACAGAATCCGGAGCGCAGTTATACGGGATAAAACCGGGCGATTCCATGACCTTGGATCAGGCGCTGCATATTATGTTGATTTATTCTGCGAATGATGTCGCAGTCATGGTTGCGGAGGGCGTCGGAGGTACGGTCGAAACCTTTGTAGAGTGGATGAATGAGGAGGCAGAGACGCTGGGAGCGACAAACTGCCATTTTACCAATCCGCATGGTTTGACGGAAGAAGGTCATTATGTAACAGCCTATGATTTGTATTTGATTTTTAGAGAAGCGCTTCAATATGAAATGTTCAATGAGATTATCCAGATGACTGCCTATAATACGAATTATACGGGCAGTGACGGAAATCAATATGCAGTGGAAATCAAAACAACAAATCAGTATTTAAACGGCAACTGTGCAATGCCGGACGGCATTACGGTTATTGGCGGAAAAACCGGTACGACGAGAGCGGCAGGACACTGCCTGATACTGCTTGCCAGAAACAGCAGTGGAAAACCGTATATTTCTGTGATTATGAACTCTGATTCCACGGAGAATCTGTATTTAAAAATGACGGATTTATTAAAAGCAGCCAAGTAAACTGTGTTGCTATTATGACAATTCATAGAATAAAATGATATTTATAGTTGTTTTTTTAGGCATTTTCACTTATAATATAAAATAGTAAGAAGAATCGTATTATTTTACTTTAGGAGGGTTTATCATGGTTCAATTAATTGTAGGCAGGAAAGGGAAAGGCAAGACAAAACATCTCTTGGATAAAGTAAATGCGGAAGTAAAAGATGTTGCAGGAAATGTTGTTTACCTTGATAAGAGTACAAAACATATGTTTGAACTGAATAATAAAATCAGGCTGATTAACGTTTCCGATTATATGATTACAAACAGTGACGGCTTTCTTGGGTTTATCTGCGGCATTATTTCTCAGGATCATGATTTGCAGCAGATGTATTTTGACAGCTTTTTAGATATCGCTTGTCTGACAGAAACAGCTATTGACAGTGTTGTTGAAAGACTGGAATCTATCAGCAAACAGTTTAGCGTTGATTTTGTTTTAAGCGTTTCTTTGGATGAACATGAGTTATCTGAGACTGTAAAATCAAAAGTGATTGTATCATTATAAAACGAACATTACATAGTAATAAAAACCTCGGCTGTCCGGGGTTTTTCGTATGTTGCAAAAGGAGAGAGCGTTTTGGCAGATTCGGGGAATAATAACATAACCAAATACAGACGCCCTATAAATTTAAATATCGGAATGATTATTTTTGCCGTTATTTTTATTTATGTTATTATTTGTGTTTTTATGTATCTGTCAACGGAGCATATTGTCGGATATGAGGTGAAAGAGGGTTCACTGTCTTCCGATAATATTTATAAGGGACTTGCCCTGCGTTCGGAAAAAATCATTACCAGCACCAATGCCGGATATACCAACTATTATGCAAGAGAAGGAGAGCGTATCGCGGTCAGGAACCTGGTTTATACGATTGATGAGACGGGGCGGCTCTCTGATTACATTAAAACAAGCGAGACCGGGGAAAATTCTCTTTCTGATAAAGATCTTTCGGAATTAAAGACAGAGATAGAATCTTTTGCCAACGGATTTGACAGGACTAGTTTTTCTGATATCTATAATTTCAAATATAATGTGCAGGGAACTGTTATAAAACTTGCCAGTTCTAATGTGTTGGAAAATGCCAGGGCATTGAATGAGGCTTCCAATACGGCATTAATTGATTATTATAATGCAACTGAGAGCGGTATTGTAATTTATTCGGTGGACGGTTATGAAGATCTGACGCTGCAGGATATGAATATGGATTATTTTGACCAGAAAAATTATGAGAAGAAGCATTTGTTGAATAATGAACTGGTAGCTGCCGGAGATCCGGTTTATAAACTTGCCACAGATGAAGATTGGTCTATTGTGATTCCGGTAGATGAATCGTTAGAGAAACAGCTTATTGATAATAACATTACACAGAGAGTGCAGGAAGGAAGAGATGTTTATGTGCAGGTTCGTTTCTTAAAAAACCAGTATATGTCATGGGGACTGGTAGCGCTTTTTACAAATGAAAAAGGGGACACTTTTCTTTCGCTGACATTTACCAATTCCATGGTAACGTTCTGTACGGAGCGTTTTATTGATGTTGAACTGATTTTAGAGGATGAGACGGGCTTAAAAATTCCCAATTCCGCCATTGTGGAAAAAGAGTTTTTTATTGTTCCGAAAGAGTATGTAACGCAGGGGAATAACAGCAGCACCTACGGTGTTTTGTTGGAAAAATATGATGAAGAGTCGGGGAATATGACAACGGAGTTTGTAGCGACAACTATTTATGAGGAAACAGAGAAAGAATATTATCTGGACGATTCTGTTTTATGGGGCGGCTGCCAGCTGGTAAAACCTGATTCTACGCAAAAGCATACGGTCAGCAGAATGGGCTCTTTGATAGGAGTTTACAATATTAATAAAGGCTATGCGGATTTTAAGCAGATTGTTATTCTGGCGCAGAATGATGAGTATTCGATTGTGAAGTCCAATACAACGTATGGTTTGAATGTGTATGATTATATTGTGTTGGATGCGGAAACGGTAGAGGATAATGACTTTATCTACGAATAAAACCTGAAAATCATAGATTTTCAGCTGCAAGTTTGGGTTCCCCAAACTCGCGGACATTGGCAGGAAAGGAATGATTTTATGATTCAGGAAAATATAAAAGCTGTAGAAGAACGCGTGGCGGCGGCATGTGAAAAGAGCGGCAGAGCCGTAGAAGACGTGACGTTAATTGCCGTAAGTAAGACCAAACCTGTTGAAATGTTAAAAGAGGCTTATGATTACGGATGCCGGGATTTCGGTGAAAACAAAGTACAGGAACTGGTCGATAAATACGAACAGATGCCGAAAGATATCCGATGGCACATGATCGGACATTTACAACGCAATAAAGTAAAATATATTGTCGATAAAGTATTTTTAATTCATAGTGTGGATTCTTTCAGGCTTGCGGAGGAAATCAGCAAAGAGGCCGTGAAAAAGAATGTTACGGTATCTATTTTGATAGAGGTGAATGTTGCCGAAGAGGAATCGAAGTTTGGTACAACCTGTGAAGAGGTATTAGGTCTGGTGGAAGAAGTTGCCAAATTACCAAATATTATTATAAAAGGACTCATGACAATTGCACCATATGTAGAAAATGCGGAAGAAAACAGACAATATTTTGAAAAATTACGGCAAATATATGTTGACATAAAACGTAAAAACATTGATAATGTTTATATGGATATTCTCTCTATGGGTATGACCGGTGATTATGAAATCGCTGTTATGGAGGGAGCTACTCATATCAGAGTAGGAACAGGTATTTTTGGTGAACGTTTTTATGCAGTTTAAGATGGAGGACTACAGCATGAGCGTTATGGATAAGTTTTTAAATGCAATGAAATTGAATGATGAAGAAGATGATTTCTATGATGATGATTATTATGATGAGCCGGAACCGGTGAAAAAATCATTACCTGTGAAAGAAGATACAGCTGCTGAAGAAGATAAAGCAATTAAGAAAGTGATGCCGAAAGTAACGCCGATGAGACAGATGAGAAAAATGTCTGATTCGGGTATGGAAGTATGTGTGATCAAACCTACTACGGTGGAGGATGCCAGAGAAATTACGGAAACACTCTTAGCAAACCGTACCGTTGTGTTGAATCTGGAAGGACTGGATGTGGAAATTGCACAGAGAATCATTGATTTTACTTCGGGTTCCTGCTTTGCAATCAGCGGAAATTTGCAGAAGATATCGCATTACATTTTTATCATCACACCGGCAAGCGTTGATATTTCGGGTGATTTTCAGGAAATTTTATCAGGTTCTTTTGATGTACCGATTAATAGAGGGTGAGAAAAATGCCTAAAAGATGGCGTTCTTTCGAATCGAGTGCGTTGGCACTCGATTTTTTATAAATAAAGCAAAGGATAGAAGACTATGGCGAACAGACTGACGATTAATTATGAAAAGAAACCCTGCTATGATATTGTATTTGCACATGATTTTAGCGGGCTGTTAGAAGAATTGCAGGATTTAAACGTTAAAGAGAGGAGAGTCGCAATTATTGCAGACTCCAATACGGCATCTTTGTATGGAGAAGAGGTGCGGGCGCTTCTTGACGGAAACTGTCTTAAAGTGATTCTTCACAGTTTTCCCGCAGGAGAAGATCATAAAACATTAGACACAGTGAAAGATATCTATAAGACATTAATTGAAGAAAAGTACGATAGAAAAGATTTGCTTCTTGCATTGGGCGGGGGCGTTGTCGGCGATATTACCGGATATACTGCGGCAACTTATCTGCGGGGTGTGGATTTTGTGCAGATTCCGACGACTTTATTAGCACAGTCTGACAGCAGTATCGGGGGCAAGACCGGTGTGGATTTTGACGGATACAAAAATATGGTAGGCGCTTTTTATATGCCGAAATTAGTATATATGAATGTGGGTGTTTTGAAAACTTTGGATGACAGACAGTTTTTCTCCGGTTTTGCTGAAGTGATGAAGCATGGACTGATTAAAGACGCTGTGTTCTATGAATGGCTGCTCGATCATATGTATGAAATACAGGATAGAGATTTGGATATCCTGGAAGAGATGGTTATGAGAAGCTGTACGGTTAAGAAACTTGTCGTGGAAAA
>CAZKOR010000083.1:0-15354 GCA_964554405.1 uncultured Bacteroides sp.
TGCTCCCTGTAATCCTCTGCGGAACAGACATAGTTATCTTCGTGCGAATACCCCGCTTCCTTATCTTCTTTCGGCATGGTGATATATTGCTCGGATTTAACGGTTCCATCCACATGAAATTGTATCATCTTCGTACCCGGAGCGGTTTTCACTGCCATCTCTGCTTTTCCGTCGCCATTGAAATCATACGCCATAAACTGAGTATAATGCGCGCCCGCCCTGATATTTACACCCATATCCAGCCGCCAGAGCAGCGTACCATCCAATTTATAGCAATCAATATAGCACTTGCCGGTGTATCCCTTTATAGAAACATCATGGGAATTGGAAGGATCCCATTTCACAAGATACTCGTATTCCCCATCTCCATCCACATCCGCCACACTCATATCATTTGCACTATATTCATAATGCTCCCCGGCGGGCGTTACGCCTGCTGACGGCTTTTTGAGCGGTATATCCAGATACGGGTGTTCCCATGGCGTCACTTCTTTTGACGCTTCTTTCACTTGTTCATTCCCGTCCACAATCGGTATCACATAATATTTATCCGTACCTTTGCCTTCCCTGTCCAGATAATTCGTACTGTCCGAAACAACCGCCAGCCGCTCCCCATTCCGGTAGAGGGCAAAATCCGTTCCGGTAAGTCCTGTTTCACAATATCCCGTCACTTCATTCACAAACAAACGCCAGCTTAAAAAGATACCGTCTTTTGCCGGAACCGCAATCAGACCCCTGCTTAATTTTTCAAGCTGCGGATGAAACACTTTATGTATCGGTGTCTCAAAAACCTCATCCAGCATGTTCTCCTTTCCGTCTTTCATATACGAAAGCTTAAAATAATGCGGAACATGCGTGGCTTTATGGAGCGTATAAGTGCAATCTGCCGTCTCCGTCATCCCCTTATATACCATATTGGGCGTATCTGCATCCGCCCAATAAACCCTGTATGCCTGCGCTCCTTCTATGGACTGCCATTCTACAGTAACACTGTCGTCAGCTATTTCCTTTATTTTCATTCTGCTGCCCTATGCCTTTCTGAATAATTCTTTTTTTCCGTTTTTCACTAATTCCTCAACTTCTTCCATTGTTTTTGGAAGGCTGTCCCGTATGAATTCCAGCGTCATTATCACATTCAAACACCACTGCGCGGTAAAATTGGTCGATATCCATGGTATTTCTGATAAAAACTCCTGATTTCCACAATCTTTCCGCCTTTTTGCATCAAATCCCTCGCTGTTATTCTCAAAAATCAGCGTTTGCAGTAAAATACCCCATGTCGTCAATGCAAGCTGCGGCAGTTTCAAACGCTGTGCGCCGTATGCACCCAGTGCGGCATTCATAAATGGAAGCGTTGACTCTCTGTCACCGATGATACCTCCCGATTCTTTAAGCTGTTCCTCATGGGAAAGGTAATAGAAACGTCCATGATCCGCCAACATATCTTTAAACTCTTCATCCTCCAGCCAGTCAGCCAGTTCCAGCCAAATTTGGGGCGCTCCCATACATATCTGAAGATGACAGCCGCCGGTCGTGCACTCTCCGATATAACGCAGATGCAAAGTATGCGGGTCGAACTCAAAATCCGGTCCGGAAGACAGTTTCAGAGGCGCAGCCTTGATATCTTCCAATCCTGTAATAATTTTCTGACGGTATTTTTCATTCTTTGTTCTTTCCCACTCAGTCATCCAGTTAGAGCAAAGCGACGACCAATCCGGTCCGCTGCGGGCATGGCTTGGATATACCATTTCGGACTTTTCATAGAAATCCCCTAAGGGGTCTCTATTTAAAAAACTAAGTTCGTTGTCTTTCAGCTCATCAAAAATATCTTCCAAACGCCGGTCTCCCGTCAAATAATACAGATATCTATGGTGCGCCGCCATCGCAATTCTTGCCTCTTTGCAGGGGCATCCCCAATGGCGGACATTATGACGCGAGCCAAGTCCTTTATATTTTCCAAAATGATACACATCGACTTCTGAAGCATGACGGGAAAGTTTCTCCGCCAGTGTAAAAACATCTTCCCTGCCGCTGCGCATAAAGTACAGCCAAAGCCATAAGGTTGGCACGAGTTCGGTATTATCCCATGCATACCCACCGATATCATAACGCCATTGATGCCGCACGCCGTCATAAGTATGCATGAAATCTCCATAGTTCATAATACCATACCAGTTTCGTTGTTCCACTTCTTTTTTATAAAAATCAAAAGCTTTCTCCATCTGTTCTTCCATCCACCGTTCCATTGGCGTATCTGCAGAAGGCAGCGACCAGCGGCCAAATGCCCGGTGTTCATGATAAAATTCCGGGGTTCCCACATACAGCGCCGGACGGTTGACATTGTCACAAAAGCGGGTGATTACTTCATCTTCCGGTATCAGCTCCGGGCAGAGGGCAATAGCGCATTCGCTGGTACAGGCGATTCCCACCGGGTCAGCCCCCTTATAATCATAGCCTTCATAGCAAACCTGATTATATCCTCTGTTCGCATAATGTCGAAAATCATACGCCTGCGCTTTTGGAGAATAGAACCATATGGTACATTCCGCCCTATTGCCGTCAAGTCCTTTAATACAATAGCCGCTTGGATATTTCTCCCAAAAATCACGTATTGTCATCATGACACTGCCATTTTCACCGCCGACAGCCAATCCGCCCCTTGTTCGGATACCATGCAGGCAGTCTATCTCACACAAATTTTCTCCTTCAAGTTTCTTACTAATTAGGAAGTGACTGGGAGAATCCTGGCAGATATTATATTCACTCCAATGAGGCGCATCTTTTATAATACATTCCGCCACCTCTTTCTCCTCTCCCTCAAGCTGCAAAAGCTGTCCTTCCATCTGTCTCTCATATAAATTCCCGGGAACTTTCGGACGCCATGAAATCATGGGCAGCGCTGTCTCATGAAATACCCCATGATCTCCCGACATTTTAATGTGACGATTATAAAACGCGCCTTCTAACGGTTTCTCAAACCGGATTCCGATTCCCTTTAAAAAATCCTTGTTTTCATCGCCATCATACAAAAAAGTATGTGTAAATTTAATCTCTCTTATATTCCTACCTACTGTCATACGGATAATAAACGGAATCTTTTCCTCGCCGTCAGATGCTTCATGAATCCCCTCGTATTTTACAATTGCCTGCAGCTTTCCCGCTTCTTCCAAAGTAACTTTCTCAATCTTTCCCTGATATTCCTTTACCATCGACGCGGATAAAACAGACCGTACCTCTGTAAGAGGCTGTTCCAGTTCCAGGAAAGGACGCGCATTTTCTAACACCGCTTTTCCATCCATTTCAACGCGTTCAAAGAGTCCGGAACCGTTTTTCTTAATATGCATGACAAAACAGTCTGTGTCAATCATAATATCATCCTCTGTTTCCGTCAGTACCAGTTCTTTTCCAATCTCATCTTTTTTTGATGTTTCACTGCCTGTTTCTGCTTTCACTTTCATGCGGCTGCCAAGCGCCTCCGCATCTGCGGTATGTGATGTCCACTTTACGGAACCGTCAGGCCAATAAGCGGTTATCCTTGTCTGCATTTCTACTTCCCTGCCTGACTCGCCTGTACAGACATAGGAAGTCTCCTCACTGCATTCTCCCTGTTTCCATATACATCCCCATGTTGTATTCCCCATAGGCTTTGTATCCCGCAAATTATGTAGTTCCATCATAAAACCCTTCTCCTTTCTCTCATCCTGCCCCTAGTTTTCAATATCCGCTTTCTTCGTTACCGCTTTTCTTTCATCAGACGGTATCAGGAACACTTCTTCATATTCTCCGTCTTCCTTGCATATAACATGCAATCCCCCTATTTTTACCTCTGCTCCCTCTTTTCGTCTTACCTTATAATATCCCTCTCTTCTTTCCTCCCATTCTTCCGTATCCTTTTCTCCGTATACGGACAGAACCGAAAATTCCAATTGTTTTGTCAATGTCTCCTCTATTGTAATTTCCTGTGAGAGACTTATATTTTTCAGACTGCCGCGTACCTCCTGCACCCTGCCGTCAGACGCATCTTTCACCCGAAGGAGATATTCTTTGACAAACCCTCTGCGCTGTCTGGCCGCCTGGTCAGGCACATATAACAGTCCGCAGACCGTAAGTTCCTTCTGAAATTCCAATACCACGGAAACCGGAAAGGACTGTGCTTGTATGCAAACTGCCTTTCCCGGATTTAACGATATAAGCTCCGCTCCATTCTCCACTTTTGCCTGTACGGGATAACGGATATTATTGACCACCTGCTTCATCCGGTAAGCCGGAAACAGCCATTTTCGCATTTGTTCTTCCATTTCCACCCCGCTCATCCGTGCTTTAGGGCAAAACTCGTCCGATGCCGTATAGTGAAGCAACGCCTGCTTCAATGCCCGCACTGCGGGCTCTGCTTCCGAATGCTTCCCTGTCGCCGTATCAAAATCTACAGACACCGCCAAAAGACTTCCCTCATCTACCTTCGTCTCAAACATAAGCGCAAGCGGCAAATTTCTGTTCCAGTCATCAATTATCCTGACAATCGGTTTCACACCCTCCGGATTCTCATCCGAACATCCGAATCCTCTCAAATCAAAAGCTCTTGCACGGGAAAGAATCCCCTCCCACTGCCAGCCTCCCGTTTTATCGGTAGGAAAATCATGAAAAAGCGGGTACGCTGTATCAATAAGCATCCCCATACTCCTGCCCCATGTCGCTCCCATCTGCGAATTCCAAAAAACATTTTTGACAGACACAGGCGGACATTCATAAGACAACTCTGACAGCCTTGGTGAAAAAATTACCCGCTTACCCTTAGCAAGCGCTGCCCGCGCTTCTTCCCAGATGCGCGTATACACCACATTCTCCACACTGTAGTTTTTATCTTTTTCCGCTTTCTGATATACATACAATTCCCATCGATTGGAAGTAACCGCATCATCCACACCATATTGATAAAGGGAAAGAGACAGTTCCAGTCTGCTGCTTCCTTGCAAACCGTCAAGCGGCAGACTGATAGTACCGGCACTGGTATTGCACCCATTCTCTACACACTCCACGATCAGTTCCCCATACGCCAATACAGCTTTAGGATTCTTCTCCAAATTGCTTAATTGCCACCTTATCGCGCAGTTATTCAGGCTTTTGCTTCCAAAATGGCATATTTCCACAGGCACCGACGGATTTTCTTTTCCTTCGTCAGGACTCTCATACACATAGGAAGGAAATCGTGTAAGCAGTACCGTCTCATTGCAAAACTGCCTAAACTCTGACGGCTCTACATATCCTTTTTCTTCCCAGAACGCATCCAGCACCCCTACAAGCGCTGTTCCCTGTCCTAAATAATCATGTAAATCCAACATTTCAAAACCATAAAGTTCTTTTGTCCTGAAATTTGCTTCTATATCTTCTTTATACAGCCGCACCTGATTTCTGCCGGATGCATAAACAAATTCCCGGTTTTTCCCTAATAAGCCTGCTCTCCTGCAATTCTCCTGAAATACCCTGTAATTTGACGGCTGCAAATATCCCGCAAATTTATTTATGACTGCAAAGTCAGGATAGGAACACCACTGCCCCATTTCATGACAGATAGCTGGGAGTTTTGCCCCCTCCAGACTCGGGCTGTAGTCCTTTCCTTTCCATCCCTCCTGATTACGTATCATACCGCCGTGGTAAGGACCGAATGCCGAACGGTGGAAAAATAAATAATCCGTACCTGTAATTTCACTTGGCACTGCATCATAGAACCACCCTGACTGCGCCGTATAAAGCCTTCGTCCTTCGTAACCTAACTCTTTATCATACGCTCTCGTTTCCTCCACCCACTGCCGCAGCGGATGATACCACTCCCCTGACGGCTCGTTTGTCGGCGAAAATAATACAAAAGAAGGATGATGCCCGAATTCCCGTAAAATCCTTCTGGTTTCCTCCCTTAAAACATCCAGCATCGCTATGTCGTCTTCAAAGTGATTCCACATACCGCATTCCGGCTGTATATAAATTCCGGCTTCATCCGCCGCCGCAAATGCCGCCTCCGAAGGGCAATAAGAATGACAGCGTATGAAATTAAGTCCCCAGTCTTTCACAATACGGCAAACCCTATTCCACCATCCTCTGTCTGTCTCCGGATAACCGGTCAGCGGATAATCTCCTCCGAAATGTGTGCCTCTAAAATATTCCGGCACACCGTCTATATAAAACATTCCACTTTTTATCTCCATATGCCGCGGATGCTCCTTGGCATATGCTTTCTTTCTCTCATCGCGCTTCTGCATCTCATCGGTTGTTATAAGGGCAACTTCCCCCGCCATACCATTCCACGTTGCTCCCAATGCATCCGATACTCCATGCCCATCAGGGCGATAAGGATACTGCATGGAATTGTCTATTTCCACCATAATTTCATGAATTCCTGCTGTAAGTTTTCCGCATGATATCTGATGCGGGGTACAAAGCGAACAATCTTCCCCGATTTCCGTATCATCCAAAAACACTTTCGTTCTCCAGTGCGTCAGTTCTATCACTAACAGCCATTCCGCTTCACCACAATCTACCTGAAATTTCCGCTTGTAATATGCTTTCCCCAGAAAGTGCTTCGGCGGCTGGGATAAAAAGGAAACCTCCACTTTGTCTCCCGAAGTCTTATACTCTTCCCGCTCAAACCAACAGTAATCATGCAAACCGCTTACCCACGGCGTATCATGTGTAATATCATTTCCAAATCCCTGTGCCTGCAGGATTCCCGGAATTTTAATATCCCCTCTTTGTATTCCGTTCTCCGTATTTAATGTAAGGCTCCATATGCCTGATAAATCTATGTACATAACCTTCTCCAAAATACTTTAGTCCGAAAAAACGGGCAGGAAACTAAATCGTACCCTGCCCGATCATCAATATACTATAAAGCCATTATTTATTTGCCTGATACTGCTCATTAACCTCTGCGATTATCTGATCGTATCCTTTTGCCCTGATAGCATCAAGACCTGATGTAAACTCGTCTTTGCTGATGGTTCCGCAAACATACTGTGATCTTAAAGCTGTTGCCTCTTCATCAAGCGCTTTACCGTCAACAGAATACGTTTCAGAGTTTACAAGGTAAGATAAAGCCGGATTAATTTCCGCATAAGGAAGAGCTGCCGCATATGCTGCATTCTGTGCCTGATCACGCTCATTTCTGTCAAGCGGAACCCTTGCATCTGTCTCTTCTGTAGAAGGAAGGAAAGCCAGAAGCTGATTCAGACCTTTGTAGTTATTTGCCAGTTTATCATCTTCCAAATCCAAATCTACTAAGAAACCGTCTTTCATCTCATAGTTCTTACCTTCCAGACCATACTGGGTAAGAATCAGCATCTCCGTATCATTCAGTTTATCTAACAGAGTCAATGCTGCTTCAATCTTTTCCGGCGTATCAAGTGTTGTTGCAGATAAGGTAAAGAAACCGTTATATCCTGCTGTTGCTAAAGTATGACCGTTTACTGCACCATATAAAATCATACTTGCGGATTCGTCCGGATTTACTACGGAAGGTGTGTAAGTTTCTTCTGCCACAAAGTAATTCCAGATTCTCTTACCGCTGTCCAAAACGTCGATATAAACGCCGTTCTCACCTTTTTTACAACCTTCAGACCATGAATCGGTAGGTATTTGTACCCAGTTTTTCGGCATCAAACCGTCATCATATAATTTTTTGATATAGTCGGCTGCCTCAAAATATTCATCCTGCATCCATACAGGAACAAGCTGTCCATTTACATCTGCCCATCCGTTACCGCAACCAAACCATGTCTGGATAATATCGAAAGGACCTGTATACAGTGTCATTTCCATACCAATCGTATCATCTACGCCATTGCCGTCCGGGTCGTTGTATGTAAATGCGTAAAGCATATCATATACATCATCCGGTGTTGCATTGGGTCCAAGTTCAACGCCCAGTTTCTCCGCCCAGTCCTGACGGTAGCATAAACCGTAACGGCCAACTACACGAGAACGGGGAATGGCAATCAATTTGCCGTCTACAGTCAGGTTCGCTGCAACATCTTTCGACATAGCGGAAAGATTCGGGTACTTCGCAGAATCCCAGATATAGTCATTCAAATCTACGAACGCGCCGTTCTTTGCCGCAGATACCACATCACCTGTAACCGTGCCGCCCCATGAAATAATCTGCGGCATCGTGGAAGGACTTGTCAGATACAGAGCGTTCTTCTCTGCCAGTGCATCGTTTGCCACCCACTGCAGATCCACATCCACACCGGTATAATCTTGTACCTGCTGCAAAATACTTTCTGCATCATCACCTACATTGTTCATGCCGGCATTTACATCAATAACACTGAAGCTGATTGTCTGACGTTCTGCAGGTGTAGTTTCAGCAGCGCTGTTGTCTGCTGCTGCCGTGTTGTTATCTGTTGCCGTGCTGTTTGTCGCACTGCTGTCTGCTGCAGTATTTGCAGTATTATCTGCGGGAGCATTTCCGCTGTCGCTATTGCCGCACGCTGCCAAACTGCAAGCCATCGTAAGCGCTAATACAACCGCACTTACTTTCTTTAGGTTTTTCTTTCTCATTTCTTTTCACTCTCCTCGTTGATTTATTTTAAATTTTTATGATCAAGACGTGTACCACGCCGAAATCACCCTGCTATCCTTTCACCGCGCCTACCATAACACCCTTGGTGAAATATTTCTGCACAAACGGATAGACAATCAAAATCGGAACCGTAGCGATAACCGTACAAGCCATCTTTACCGCTTTATCCGGAGGCGTACCATTCATATCATAGTCGATTAGCGTATCCGCAATCTTTGCCGTCTGTAAAATAATAGACCTTAACTGAATCTGAATCGGGAACTTTTTCGCATCCTGCAAATAAATCATGGCATTGAAATAGTCGTTCCAAAAACCTACCCCGTAAAACAGGGATATGGATGCTATTACAGGTTTTGACAACGGCAGAGCCACCTTGACGAAAATCTGCAAGTCGTTCGCCCCGTCCATATAAGAAGCTTCATCCAGTTCCACCGGAAGTCCCGAAAAGAATTTCTTAATAATGATCATATTAAAAGGATTGATTAATGCCGGCAGAACCAATGCCCACCATGAATCCAACAGACCATAGGACTGTACTACAATATAAGTAGGAATCATACCGCCGCTGAAAAGCATTGTTACAATCACAAGGTTCATGATCCAGTTACGTCCCCTGAAATGGGATTTTGACAACGGATAAGCAAAGGTCAGGGAAAACAGCATACACATTACCGTTCCGAGTATTGTTATCAGAACGGAATTCCGTAATCCGCGCAAAATATTGGCAGTCTGAATTGCATATTTGTATGCGTTAATAGACCACACGCTGGGAATAATGAAAAATGCTTTTTCCGTCAATTCTTTCTCTGTTGCAAAGGAACCTGCAAGCACATACAAGAAAGGAAGCACTGTGCTAAGTGCAATCAATCCAAGCACAACATATATAATGACATCCACGATGCGGTCGCTCGTACTTCTTATTACTCTAGCGCTCTCTTTCGCTTTATGCTCTTTCGCCATTTTACACACCCCCCCTTAATACAATCCGCTCTCACCGAACAGTTTCGCTATCCGGTCAGAAAGCAATACCAGAACCATTCCCACCACAGACTTAAACATACCCGCCGCTGCCGTAAACGAATACTGCCCGCTCCTGATACCTTTCGTAAAAATGTAAGTATCAAATACTTCCGCTTTAGCAAGGTTTAAATCGTTCCTCATAAGGAAAATCTGCTCATATCCTGTATTCATGATGCCGCCCACACGCAGAATCAGCATCATAATAATCGTACCGCGGATTGCCGGAAGCGTAATATGCCACATGAGACGCCACCTTCCCGCACCGTCTACGCGTGCCGCTTCATAAAGTTCCTGATCTACACCGGCAAGGGCTGCTAAAAACACAATAGTTCCGTAACCTGTCTCACGCCAGATATCCTGACCGACAATCAAACCCCAAAACGTAGACGGATTGGAAAGAATATCAAATGTCTGACCGCCCGATATTGCCTTGTAAATTACATTGAACACGCCGTCCGAAACATTAAATAATTGGTATGTAAGACTGGCTACGATAACCCACGAAACAAAGTGGGGAATATATACAAGCGTCTGTACGAGCCGTTTATAACCGCTGTGCCGGACTTCATTTAAAAACAACGAAAGAATAATCGGCGCCGGAAAATATAACACTAACTGTAAAAGACTGATACCGAGAGTATTCGTTAAAAGTCTTGAAAAGTCATTTGCCGTAAAAAATTTCACAAATTGACCGAAACCTACCCACGGACTTCCCCATATTCCCTTAAAAGGACTGTACTCTTTAAAAGCAATAATCAGACCGCCCATTGGTATGTAACGGAAGAGAATAAAGTAAAGAGCGCCCGGAATCAGCATAAAATATAACCATTTATGCTGTAACATATACCGCCCCGTACTCATCCTGTTGACCGTTATTGTTTTGCCGTTCGATAACGTAACTACATTTTTTTTGCTCTTACCCGCCATAAACTTAAACCACCCTCCATCTCACGGAAACTATCCGCAATTTTAACCTTCTCATTTAATTTATAAATAATTATAAATTATTACTATTTTACCTTTTATGCCCCCCCCATGTCAAGTAAATCCCGAATATAATATAAAAAAACTGTCGTTTTATGATACAAGCCATAAAATAACAGTTTTCCTATACTTTATTTCTATAAAATTATATCATTCTATTTTTCGGCAGCATAAACTTTCAGGTTCGCATACTCGCCAATAAACGACGCAAGCTGTCTGAAACCTATTTTTCCGCCGCCAAGCAATGCCCCGTATCGCTCCCCGTCGTCATCAAAGCAAAAAATCTCCAGACCATTAATAGAAAATTGCACTCTGCTGCCCTTTTTCAACAAGGAAAGCTGATATGGTCCCTTTGCTTCATCTGCGTCAGGAATCGGATCTCCTCCCTGTGCCACTAAATGAAACCCATAACTCTTTCTTAAATTGCAGGTATGAAATGCCCTTTCATCCGGCTCTTTTCTTCTAAAATAAGATACATGGAAAGCATTGATGTCTCCATGATGGTACAAAGGATATTCTCCTGTCCGCGCCTGAAGCTTCTCATCAAAAATGTCTTCTCCGTTTTTTCCTTTTGCTGCAAAAAATAACATGCAGAGTCCGGGCTCTTTTATCGGCCAAAACTCCCACTCAATAAAAACATCTGCCGGAAATTCCTCCGGACACCACAATACAAAATTGGCTTTCTGTCCCTGTTGTGCATCTAACACATTTTCCATGCGCATCCGCTTATTCTCAAATGTTATACGGGCTTCTCCTTCCAAGACAAACCCCCTGATGTCCTCCTCGCAGGATAACGGATTTTCATACAGTAAAACACCTTTATTCTCCATTGATATCACCCCCTTGCTAATTCGTAATAAAGTCCCTTTTTCGCCATTAATTCCTCATGGGTTCCCTCTTCTGCGATACCCTGATTGCTGATATAGAGAATGCGGTCCGCATTTCGGATTGTAGACAGGCGATGCGCCACAACAAAAGCGGTCTTGCCATTAAGCAAAGTTTCCAATGCTTTCTGAATCAACAGCTCCGTCTCCGTATCAATGGCACTGGTAGCTTCATCCAAAATCACGATGGAAGGATTTTTCAGAATGATTCTGGCAAAGCTGATCAGCTGTTTCTCTCCCGCTGACAGACTGCCGCCCCGCTCTTCCAGCACATGTTCATACCCGCCGCTTAACCGTTTTATAAACTTATCTGCAAAAATGGTTCGCGCCGCCTCCCTGCACTCTTCGTCCGTAGCATCCCATCTTCCGTACCGGATATTGTCCAAAACAGTACCCTTGAAAATAAACGGATCCTGCATCAGCACGCCTACCTCAGAACGCAGGGAATACAAACCGGCATCCCGCACATCCACACCGTCAATCCTGACACTGCCTTCCTTAACATCATAAAACCGGGTCAGCATACTGATTACGGTAGTTTTTCCCGCTCCCGTAGGTCCTACCAAAGCGATAGTCTCCCCCGGTCTTACATGCAGCGTAAAATTCTCCAGGATATTTTCATTCTCTTCATAACAGAAAGTAACATCCTCAAAATCCACCTTGCCCTTAACATCTTTAAGAATGACCGGATTTTCCTTGTCTCTGATTTCCACCGGATAATCGATAGTATCAAACACCTGCTCCAGATTAGAACTTACCTGAGCCAATTCCTGAATAATAGTGGACAGCTGAGCCAGAGGCTCCTGAAAGGCTCCCATATAACTGGTAAACGTAATGACCACTCCCGCCGTGATTCCGGCATTTCCACCCAAAATCAGCATAAGCGCCACACCAAAGATACACAACGTTCCCATATTCCAAAAAAACTGAACCACAGGACCGTTCAACCGGGAACGCTTTACAATGCTCCACCACATATTCACACTGTCTTCATGAATCTGACGGTATGTTTCCTTATTAATTTCAATTCTGTTATAATTCTTGACAATCTGCTCTCCCATAATAGATTCCACCAGAAACGCAGTCCGGTTGGAATTTTTCGCACGATGCCGTGCATACATTTTCCTTAGATAGGAACGCAGACAAAAAATAACGGTCATCATAGGCACCACTATGGCAAACACTATCAGAGTCAACATCGGGCTCAAAGAAAGCATAAATACGGTTACTACCACCAGTTTGACGATATAGACGGCAAACATCATGACATAATTGGAAAAAAAGTCCGCAAGACCGTTGATGTATTCCGTCACCCTCACCACTATTTTGCCGTCCGGACGATTATCAAAGTAATCAAAAGAGAGCTGCTGCAGCTTCTCAAAAATATCCGTTCGTATTCGGGTAATGATATTAAAGCCCATCCGCCCCATGCATCTTGACTGTATAAATGTTGACAATATCTCTACAGCCGCAAGCAACACCAATCCTCCGCCCACCATCACCAACTGGCGGTAATCCTTATTTACTACAACCTCATCCGCAATCAGCTTAAGCAGCCGGGGAGGAATCAAAGATGCCACTGCCGCCGCCAGCATCATACAACTGACCATAAAAAGAAGCCGCTTATAAGGAAGGATATAGGTAAGCGTCCGCAATAACTGCCGTATATCAACCTTTTTTTCTATTTTTTCATCCTCAAAAAAAGTATTTCGTTTTGCCATTGCCTTCCGTCTCCATTTTTGGGAAAAATTTTTTACGCAAAATTATCCATATTAACCTTGTCCGCCTGCTGTTCCTGCTGCACCCGGTAGATATGCGCAAAGCTTCCCTCCAGTTCCATCAGCTCCTGAAAGGTTCCTCGCTCCGTAATTACGCCGTCTTTCATATAGAGAATCTCATCGCAGCCCACTACGGAAGAAAAGCGGTGCGCTGTAATAATCAATGTCTTTTCCTTAAAATGTTCATAAATATTCTTCAGCACTACATGCTCCGTATTCACATCCAGAGCAGATGTCGAATCATCCAACACAAAAACAGGCGCATTTTTTAAGAATGCTCTGGCAATGGATATCCGCTGCTTCTGTCCGCCGGATATTCCCAGTCCCCGTTCCCCCACAATTGTTTTGTAACGCTCCGGCATCGCATCAATAAATTTAGCCGCTTCCGCATCAGTAGCCGCCTTTACTACCATACGTTCATTGATATCCGCCTGACTGAAAGCAATATTAGACTCAATGGTATTAGAAAACAGAAAAACATCCTGAAATACATAAGAATACATCTTCCGCAAATTATCCAGACTGAACTCCTTGATATCATGTCCGCTTATCGTAATCTGTCCGGATGTTAAATCCCTGTTCCGCACCAGAATTTTCAATAACATACTCTTTCCCGAGCCGGTCTCTCCCACGATTCCCAGCTTCTTCCCATAAGGAATACTGATATCGATATCCTTTAATATTTCCTGCCCGTCCAACTCCACACAGACATCCTGTAGTTCAATGTCCGGCGTATCGCAATGAAGCGTTGCCTCCTTATCCTCCGGCACCTGACTTTCCTTTTCCATGAACTGCTTCAGAGCTAACCCTGCTATAAGCTGCTGCTGCATATTGAAAATATAGTTGTTAATGCTCGTAATGTTACTCATAAACCGCATAACATAGGTAGAAGAAGCTAAAATATAGCCGACCGTCAGCCGACCCTGCATAACCAGAACAGCTCCTATCATAATCGTACTGATAAAGGCAATTTGCCGAATCGTATTAATGGTCAGGTTAAATTTCGAAGAAAGCCATATCTGCCTTATCCGCGCCTCCAAAAAATTCGTATTTGACCTGTCGAATTTCTCTTTCTCCAACTCCTCATTGTGGAAAGAGCGGACAATACGAACCGCAGCTATGTTCTCCTGTGTAACCAGATTCATCTCCGAGCTTTTCGCACGGATTTCTTTAGAATTTTCCCGGGCTTTACGCCTGAAAGTAAGCACTGTCTTCACCAGAAAAGGCATCAGGAGAACCGGAACAAATAAAAAAGAAATATCAATCGTCGTAATCAATACCAGAGTTGTCACCAGCATAAATATCGCATCCCCCAGATATGCCATCATATGGCAAAACAGTTCTTTGAACATAATCGTATCGCTGTTTAATATCTGCAGCAATTCCCCGGAATTATAGTCGGCAATCGTGGCGGAATCCAACTCCATCAATTTTTCATATGTTCTATAGCGAAGATCCGTCTCCAGTTTTAAACCAACCCACTCCTGCAGCAAATCACGGATATAAATCAACACAATCCGCAGAAATACCAATATCCCATAAGCCGCTGCAATAGCAAAAAACAACTGCAGGGTACGAGGTTCCCCGAAACGACCTGACAGAAGAAAATGGAAAATGCCGCCGCTGTCCTCCTGTACTTCTCCTTTTTGGATTACAAAATCAATTAAAATTCCAGACAAAAGCGGCAAAAGAAGTTCTGACAGAATCCCTAAAAAGCTTAAGGTTTCTGCCAGAACTGCCACAAGTATATTTTTCTTAAAATACCGGTATCCGAATCTAAGCGTCTCCATAACGTTGCTTCTGCTCCTTATCCCTCATCGGAATCTACTCGTCATTATCTCTTAGCCGCGGTCAAAAGTCAACCCTGTATCGTTCTGAAGCATCTGCTTATGATACTGTAATGTATACAGGTTATAATAACGTCCTTTCTGATACAGCAGCTGCTGGTGGCTGCCCTGCTCCACGATCTGACCATGGGACAACAAAATAATATTGTCCGCGTGTTGTATGGTAGAGAGTCTGTGAGCCACAATCAGCATGGTGCCGATATTCTTCATTTTTTCCAGACTGTCCTGAATCAGCAGTTCGGTCTCCGTATCGATGTTCGCGGTAGCCT
>CAZKOR010000084.1:0-8452 GCA_964554405.1 uncultured Bacteroides sp.
CATGCTTGTTTCAAACTGTAATGTATTGATTTTATCTATAGAAAGCATGGTTGTCTGATAGCCTTCGTGATAATTTTCCCTTGCAATTAATGCCGCACCGAAAGCGCCCATAATACCGGCAATGCCAGGACGTATTGCTTCACAGTCTGCAATTTTCTCAAAACTGCGTAGTACCGCATCATTATAGAATGTGCCGCCCTGAACAACGATATTTCTGCCGAGTTCCGAAGCGTCGGAGACTTTTATAACCTTAAAAAGTGCATTTTTGATAACGGAATACGCCAGACCTGCTGAAATATCGGAAACCTCAGCTCCCTCTTTCTGTGCCTGCTTTACTTTGGAGTTCATAAATACGGTACAGCGGGTTCCTAAATCAATCGGGTGCGCGGCAAACAGAGCCGCATCCGCAAAGTCCTGTACGCTGTAGTTTAACGATTTTGCAAATGTCTCGATAAAGGAACCGCAGCCGGAAGAACATGCTTCGTTGAGCTGTACGCTGTCCACGGTCTGGTTTTTAATTTTGATGCACTTCATATCCTGACCGCCGATATCTAAAATACAGTCTACATTCGGGTCAAAGAATGCCGCGGCATTATAATGTGCAACGGTTTCTACTTCGCCGTCATCTAACAGGAAAGCAGCCTTCATAAGTGCTTCGCCATAGCCGGTAGAGCAGGAGCGGACAATTTCCACACCCTCCGGTAAAAGAGCGTATATTTCCTGAATGGAGCGGATTGCCGTTTTTAACGGGCTGCCGTCGTTGCTGCTGTAGAAAGAATAAAGCAAAGAGCCGTCTTCACTGACAAGTGCGACTTTTGTTGTAGTGCTTCCGGCGTCAATACCGAGGAAGCATTTTCCTTGATAAGATGCCAAATCGGCGGTTTTTACATGATGCGCGGAATGCCTTTTAGAGAAAGCATCATACTCCTCTTTAGTGGCAAATAAAGGTTCCATACGCTCTACTTCAAATTCCATTTTGATATCGGAAGAAAGTTTTGCCACCATTTCCTGCATGGAATAACACACGTTCTCCTTAGCGTTCAGCGCAGAGCCGATAGCAGCGAATAAGTGCGAATTTTCCGTGTCAATGATATGGTCATCGTCTAATTTCAGCGTGCGGATAAATGAGCGCTTTAATTCGGACAAAAAGTGTAACGGTCCGCCGAGAAAAGCGACATGTCCGCGAATCGGCTTACCGCAGGCAAGTCCGCTGATGGTTTGGTTGACAACCGCTTGAAAAATGGAAGCGGATAAGTCTTCTTTCGTTGCCCCCTCATTGATAAGGGGCTGGATGTCGGATTTTGCGAATACGCCGCATCTTGCCGCAATTGTATAAAGGGAATGGTAATTTTTTGCATATTCGTTTAAACCCGAGGCATCGGTCTGCAATAAAGATGCCATCTGGTCGATAAAAGAGCCGGTACCGCCGGCGCAGATACCGTTCATACGCTGTTCAACGTTGCCGCCCTCAAAATAGATGATTTTGGCGTCTTCTCCGCCTAACTCGATTGCAACATCCGTAACGGGAGCAAGTTCCTGCAAAGAAGTGGAGACTGCAATCACTTCCTGTACAAACGGAACCTGTAAATGATTGGCAAGCGTAAGTCCGCCGGAGCCTGTAATCATGGGGTGCAGGGAAATATTTCCCAGTTCTTTATATGCGGTCTGTAATAAATCGGATAAAGTTTCTCTGATATTGGCAAAGTGTCTCTTGTAGTCAGAAAAAAGAATCTGGTGTTTTTCGTCCAGAATCGCTATTTTGACCGTAGTGGAACCAATGTCGATACCGAGAGTATATTGCATCTGATTCATTATGTTAATCACTCCTTATAAAATGTAAAATCTTTCCTTATTAAATGTATTTTGACACGCTAAGTCATTATACGACAGTAATTTTAAAAAAGCAATCTGCTCTTTTCTGGAAATTGTAAAGATTTTAAAAGAGAAATATTAAATTTTTATGATTTTCACCTATTTCGCAAGCGCGGCGTTTACTTTTAAAAAAAGGAATGATAGAATATATTCAGCTTATTACTGCAAAATGCAAGGAGAAATGCAGGTCGTGAGAGGAGCAGTGTTATAAAATGAAAATGAGTTCGTTTGAGAGGAAATTCGGAAAATATGCAATCAGCAATCTTTCGATGATATTAATCGGCTGTTATATTGTAGGGTATGTGATTAGTTTGTTTGCGCCATATGCGATATTCTATTTCAGTTTAAATCCTTATGCGATTATGCATGGGCAAATATGGCGGCTTATAACATGGATTTTGATTCCGCCTACTTCTTCAAATATATTTTTAACAATGATTATGTGGTATTTTTATTATTCAATTGGTACGACGTTAGAAAGAACATGGGGAACATATCGGTATAATGTTTTTATTTTTTCGGGAATACTTTTTACGATTGCCGGCAGTTTCCTGTTGATGGCTTACACTTATTTGTTTAGCGGTGATTTGCGTAATTTGGAATTGATGTCTGTGGGGGCAGAAGTATATGAGGCATATTTCAGGGATGTTTCCATGTATTTCAATACATCTTATATTAATATGTCCATTTTCCTTGCTTTTGCGGCGACGTTTCCGGATGTCAGTGTATTGTTTATGTTTATTATTCCGATTAAAGTGAAGTGGCTTGGTATCGTTGATGCGGTCATGCTCGGATATATTTTTCTCATGGGAGGCGTTTATGTCAAATTTGCGATTGCAGCGTCGATGCTTAATTTCATCGTATTTTTCATTACCTCCCGCAATATGATGCACTTAAGTCCAAAGCAGATACACAGACGGCAGGAGTTCAAGCGTGATATCAGGCGGGCAAGCAGCGGAATTACGAAACATAAGTGCGCTATCTGCGGCAGAACGGAAGTGGACAGCCCGGAAATGCAGTTCCGGTTTTGCTCTAAGTGTGACGGAAACTATGAATATTGCGAAGAACATCTGTACACACATATGCATGTCAAAAAGGGATGAAGACAATGAATCGTGAACTGCAATTTGCAAAAACACTAGAAGAGGTTAAAAAGAAAGCGAAAGAACAGGGAAACTGTATATCCGAAGAACAGATAAAGGAATCTTTTTCGGAACTTTCACTGACGGAAGAACAGTTCCAAATGGTTTATGATTATTTGAAACAGCATAAAATCGGTATTGGGGAGCCGGTCAATCCGGATGACTATCTCAGTGAGGAAGAAGCGGATTATCTGGAAGCATACTTGGAGCAGTTAAAAGAATTTCCCGAAGTGTCGGACGGAGAGAAAGAAGCCATTACACTTTCCGCAATGGCAGGAGATGCGGATGCACAAAACCGCCTGATTCAGATTTTTCTCCCGCAGGTTGCGGAAATTGCCAAATTATATGCCGGACAGGGTGTGTTTCTGGAGGATTTGATTGGAGAGGGAAATATTGCGCTTACCGTAGGTGTTACAATGTTAGGTGCGTTGGAACATGCTTCTGAAGCGCAGGGTATGCTTGGTAAAATGATTATGGACGCCATGGAAGATTTTATTGCGGAGGATGCTGCGGAAGCAAAGAAAGACAGGCAGCTTGCTGATAAAGTTAATCTGGTGGCGGATAAAGCCAATGAACTTGCGGATGATTTACACCGCAAAGTGACGGTAGAAGAACTGATGCAGGAGACAGGTATGAGCAGAAAATCTATTCTGGATGCGATACGTATCAGTGGAGATAAGATTGAATCCATTCTTTCTGCAGATGATGGGAGAACAAAAGAATAATGGAATATCAGGACAATGATTTTAAGTATTATATGCAGGATGTCGGCAGTCTCTATTTTGGTGCGCGTTATAGCTATGAGGAACTGATGGCGCATGAAATGGTTTCCTTTAAATTCAAGAGCATTATAGAGCATTATATTATGAAAGACACAGAGCTTGACACAACATTGGAAAGTCAGTTTTATTATATGACAGATGACTTATTTTCCTATAGGACTTATATGCAGTTAAAAGCAAAAGTTAAAATAAGCCTGCTTGTGGAAAAAAAGCCGCTAATTGGAGCTAAAAAGACCGTATACCAGACTCAGGTACTTTCACTTGATGAATTTGCACGGATGAATCTGGCACAGAAAAAGAAATACGGCGTTATCATACAGGAAATTATCATTTCTAAGCTTGCATTGATGGCGTTTAGCGTATAAAAAGTGTCCGGCAGACGCTGCGCGATAACTTACAATTTATTTAACGCAGAATATGCTTGATTTTGACTTTTTTTTCTGCTAAACTGACATTGCTTAACAAATTTAGGTAAAATTCCCCTTTTACACTGAACAGGTAGAAACCGTTATGTGTTTTTGCCTGTTCTTTTATTATGTATGGTACTTTACTATTTTTCAGAGTAAGTGATATACTAGTGTGAAGAGAAGTTCTAAGACTCACAGCAAAGGCTGTTTCGTCAAGAACTTCTAAGGCTTCACACTGAAGAATGCTAAAGAGAAGCATTCTTCTTATGTTATGAAACAAGACAAATAGGAGGAGTAAAGATGCAGATAGAACAGTTACAGGCATATACATTGCTGGAAAAAAGAGAAATTAAGGAACTTGGTTCCGTAGGATATTTAATGAAGCATAATAAGACAGGCGCAAGAGTCGTGCTGATGTCTAATGATGATAATAATAAAGTGTTTTATATCGGGTTCAGAACGCCCCCTAAAGACAGTACGGGAGTAGCGCATATTATCGAACACAGCGTACTTTGCGGTTCCGATAAGTTTCCGATTAAAGATCCTTTTATTGAACTGGCAAAAGGTTCTTTGAACACTTTTTTAAATGCCATGACGTATCCTGATAAGACAGTTTATCCGGTGGCAAGCTGCCACGACAAAGATTTCCGGAATCTGATGGATGTGTATCTTGACGCTGTTTTTCACCCGAATATTTACCATGAGGAGAAAATCTTCAAGCAGGAGGGGTGGCACTATGAGATGGAAAATGTGGAAGACGAGCTGACAATTAACGGCGTTGTCTATAATGAGATGAAAGGTGCGTTTTCCTCTCCGGATGATATGCTTGAGAGAGAGATTATGAATTCTTTGTATCCGAATACTTCCTATGCGGTGGAATCAGGCGGAGACCCGGATGTGATTCCGGAACTGACCTATGAAGATTTTCTTGCCTTCCATCAAAAATATTATCATCCGTCCAACAGCTATATTTATCTTTACGGCGATATGGATATGGCGGAAAACCTGACTTTTATTGACGAAGCCTATTTGTCACACTATGACGCTCTTACAGTGGATTCCACATTGAAATCGGAGACGCCTTTTGATAAACCTGTGACAGTCTGCAAGCAGTATCCGATTATGGAGAGTGAATCGGAGAAAGACAGTACGTATCTGTCCTATAACATTTCACTGGGAGACAGTCTGGATAAAGAAGGTTATATTGCCTGTCAGATATTCGATTATGTACTGTGTTCCGCACCCGGTGCGCCTTTAAAGCAGGCGCTCATTGATAAGGGAATCGGAAAAGATGTTTACAGCACGTATGACAGCGGCGTAAAACAGCCTTATTTCTCGATTGTTGCAAAAAATGCCAATAAAGAGCAGCTTCCTGAATTTACGAAAACAATTGAGGAAAACTTAAAGCAGCTTTCGGAGCAGGGTTTTGATAAAAAAGCGCTGCGTGCCGGACTTAACTATTATGAGTTCCGGTATAGGGAAGCGGATTTCGGCTCCTATCCGAAAGGACTTATGTATGGTCTGCAGATGTTTGACAGCTGGCTTTATGACGACAGTAAGCCGTTTATCCACCTTGAGGCGGGAGAGACTTATCAAAACTTAAAGAAAGCCATTAACACGGATTACTATGAAAAACTATTAAAGAAAAGCTTGATAGATAATCAGCATAAGACGATTGTTATCGTAGAGCCGGTGAAAGGCCTGACAGGTAAAAAAGACAGGGAACTGGCGGAGAAACTGGCAAAGAAAAAAGCCGGGATGAGCAAAGAGCAGTTAGAAGAAATTGTAGCGCAGACAGAGGCGTTAAAGCGTTATCAGGAAGAGCCGGATAAGCCGGAAGATATGGAAAAAATTCCGTTACTGACAAGAGCGGATATGAAAAAAGATGCGCAAAAGTATGTAAATGAAGAAAGAAAGGTCGGCGATACGGTTTTATTGTATCATAATCTTTTTACGAACGGCATCGGTTATCTGCGCTTTGTATTTGATTTGAAAAATGTGCCGGAGCAGTTGTTCCCGTATGTGGGACTGTTAAAGTCGGTTCTTGGTCTGATAGGAACAAAGAACTATACTTATGGAGAGTTGTTTAACGAAATCAATATACAGACAGGCGGTATCAGTCCGGCTTCCAATACGTATACGGATGCCAGAGATATGCGTAAGTTTACGGCAACGCTTGAAATTAAAGTAAAAGTACTTTATGAGAATTTAGAGCAGGCATTTAAACTTGTGGAAGAGATTGTCATGTCTTCTAAATTTGACGATACGAAGCGTCTGCGCGAGCTTGTGGCGGAGTTTAAATCACAGAAGCAGGCAAATATGATGTCCGCCGGACATTCTTTTGCACTTGTCCGTGCGTTATCTTATATCTCTAAAACAGCTTCGGTGTCCGACCAGATAAGCGGACTGCCGTTTTACAGGCTGTTGGAGGATTTGGACAGTGATTTTGATAAGCGTAAAGAAGAATTGGCAGGAAACTTAAACCGGCTTGCCGTATGCCTTTTCAGACCGGAGAATCTTATGGTTGATTATACGGCGTCGGAAGAGGGGCTGCAAAATATTGAAACGCTGATAGCGGATTTTCGTGACAGACTGCATACGGAGCCTGTTACGGCGCAGACGTATGAACCGGTATTAGGGCGTAAAAATGAGGGATTGATGTCTTCTTCCCAGGTGCAGTATGTATGCAGAGCCGGTAATTTCCATAAACAAGGTCTTGCTTATACCGGCGCGCTAAAAGTCTTAAAAGTCATGATGAGTTATGACTATTTATGGACGCAGGTGCGCGTCAAGGGAGGCGCTTACGGCTGTATGTGTAATTTCGGAAAATCAGGAGAGAGCTATTTTGTTTCCTACAGAGACCCGAATCTGGAAAAAACAATAGATGTGTATGAACATGCCGCAGACTATATCAAAAATTTCGATGCGGATGAGCGGACGATGACGCAGTATATTATCGGTGCGGTCAGTGAACTGGATATGCCGATGACGCCTGCAAGTAAGGGGGCGTATTCTTTGGCAGGTTATATGACGCATTATACGGATGAGCAGGTACAGAAAGAGCGGGATGAACTGCTTGCGACAGTACCTGAGACGATTAGAGGGCTTGCGGAATATATCAGTGCCTTTATGGCAAGTGACTGCCTGTGTGTTGTGGGAAATGAAGAAAAAATCAAACAGCAGGAAGCTTTATTCGGGGAAACGGATTATTTGTTCCATTGATTTTTCGTACAAATAAAAAAATTAAAAAAATACCATAAATTTTGCCGGTCTGATTCGTATGTATTATATATAAGAAACTTGCAGACTAAGTAAAATGGGAGGATATGCGTATGAAAAAGAAAATGTACCAAAAGAGAACAGGGTTGTGTTTGACCGGTTTATTATTGGCAGCGTCATTGTTTACGGGCTGCGGAAGCAGTAAGATGTATGAAACAGCGGCAGAGGGTAATTCGGCGTCATATGATACAGGCGGCGTTTATGCGACAGCGGACACGGCGGCATCGACGGAAGCAGCAGAATATGAATTTGCCATGGCGGATGAAGCGAAGTTTGAAGAAGCAGGAATGGAGCCGTTAGGGGAAAATGCACAGGCAGTAGAGAGAAAATTGATTAAGACCGTAGATTTATCCGTAGAGACGGAAGAGTATGATACCCTGCTTGCCAATTTAGAACAGCAGATTGCGGGACTTGGCGGTTATATTGAATATCAGAATCAATATAACGGCAGTTATTATTCCGGCTATCAGGATACGAGAAATGCCTACATGCAAATCCGTATTCCGGTGGCACATATGGATGAGTTTGTCGTAAATGTAGGGGAATGGACGAATATCAGGAATAAAGAAGAGCGGGTAGAGGATGTTACGTTACAGTATGTCGATTTAGAGAGCCGTAAAAAAGCGTTAGAAACCGAACAGGACAGACTGTTAGAGCTTTTAGAGAAAGCGGAGTCGGTAGAGGATATTATTTCCATTGAAGCGCGTCTTTCGGAAGTCCGTTATGAATTAGAAAGCATGGAATCACAGCTTCGGACATTAAATAACCAGATTGATTACAGTACCATCAACTTGAGCATTCAGGAAGTGAGAAGACTGACGCCGACAGAGGAAAAATCTGTCTGGGATAAAATGAGGAACGGTTTTGTAAAGACAATTTACAATATCGGAGATGATATTGAGTATGGATTTGTCTGGTTTGTTGTCAATATTCCGTATTTCATTATCTGGATTGTTATTATTGTTGTTGC
>CAZKOR010000084.1:8552-15282 GCA_964554405.1 uncultured Bacteroides sp.
AAGAGGATAAAGAGTAAATGGAACAGTATAAATCGGGTTTTGCCACGCTGATTGGCAGACCGAACGTAGGAAAGTCCACATTGATGAATCATTTGATCGGGCAGAAGATAGCAATTACATCCAGTAAGCCGCAGACGACCAGAAACCGGATTCAGACGGTATATACATCCGAAGAAGGGCAGATTGTCTTTTTAGATACGCCGGGCATTCATAAGGCTAAAAATAAGCTTGGCGATTATATGGTAAACGTAGCGGAGCGTACCATGTCGGACGTTGATGTCGTACTGTGGCTTGTGGAGCCTACAACTTATATCGGAGCGGGTGAACAGCATATCATCGAAGAGTTGAAGAAGATAAAAACACCTGTTATTCTTGTGATCAATAAAATAGATACCGTAAAAAAAGAAGAGATTCTTCTTTTTATTGATACATACAGAAAACAGATGGATTTTGCGGAAATTGTTCCCGTATCGGCGTTAAAGGGAACCGGTACGGAAGATTTGCTTGCCTGTATTATGAAATACCTTCCTTATGGGCATCCTTTTTATGATGAGGATACGGTGACGGATCAGCCTATTCGTCAGATTGCGGCGGAACTGATCCGTGAAAAGGCATTGAGATGTCTGGAAGATGAAATACCGCATGGTATCGCCGTGACAATTGAGTCCATGCACAGGAGAAAACATATTATGGATATCGAGGCGACCATCATCTGTGAGCGGGATTCCCATAAGGGCATCATCATCGGTAAACAAGGGCAAATGCTGAAGAAAATCGGTTCCCAGGCAAGACCGGATATCGAGGATTTAGTGGGATGTCAGGTAAATTTAAAGCTTTGGGTCAAAGTAAAAAAGGATTGGCGCGACAGTGATTTTCTGCTGAAAAATTTCGGATATAATCCTAAGGATTCCGAATAGAAAAATAGAAAAAAGCAAACCCTAATAGCACAATCATATTGTTGATTAGGGGGCTTAAGATGAAGGAGATAAATTACTGGGACAGATTTCTTGTGACGGGAAGTGTAAGCGATTTTCTGGCATATAGAAATACTCTGCAAGATACTGAAAACGGTAATGTACGAAAAGATACCGAAAAGGACAGGTCGGGTGGACTTAAAGATGCAGGAGTTTACAGAGATTACGGGAATGATTTTAAAGGCTGAGCCAATTGGTGAATATGACAGGAGAGTTGTTATTTTAACGAAAGAAAAAGGAAAGATTTCGGCATTTGCCAAAGGTGCAAGAAAGCAGAACAGCAGGCTGCTTGCCGCAACAAATCTTTTTTCTTTCGGAACTTTTAAACTATATGTAGGAAGAAGTTCCTACAATCTGGTGGATGCGGATATCAGTAATTATTTTGAAGGTCTGCGCCATGATTTTGAAGCCGCTTATTATGGCATGTATTTTTTGGAAGTAATAGATTATTATACAAGAGAAAACAATGATGATAAAGAAATGCTGAAGCTTTTGTATCAGTCTCTGCGGGCGCTCATGCATGAAAAATTCCCCAACAGGTTAGTCCGGTACATATTCGAGATGAAAGCAATGGTTATAAACGGTGAATTTCCCGGTGTGCCGGAAAATGGGGATTATGAAGAGTCCACTTGCTATGCGGTACATTATATTATGACTTCTTCCATAGAAAAACTTTATACTTTTACAGTGACAGACAGTGTATTTATGCAAATAAAAGAGATTGCGGATGATTATAGAATGCGATATGTGGATAAGACTTTTAAGAGTCTTGAAATTGTAGACAATCTCTAAATCAAAAGATGTGTTGAAAAACAAACTTAAGTCGGATATAATAACAGAAGTGTCTCTCGTCGGAGATACTCATAAAACTCCGGAGGAAAAATTATGAGAAAATGGAAAAAGACTTTATTTGTTATGGCAGCAGCATTTTGTCTTGCCGGATGCGGCAGTGCGGGCGCTCCCGAGATGGATGTTTTTTCTTTGCAGAAAGACAGTACGATTGAACATACTATGGTTGGTGAAATCGATCGCGATTATTATGATGAAGCAGGCGTGGAAGCGCTCGTGCAGCAGAGAATCGAGCAGCGGAATGTTAATGAGGGAGCTATTACCTGTGAGTCTGTGGAAGTAGTAGATGGGAATTTTATCGTAAAGATGCATTATCAGACGGCTGAAGATTACGTGAGATATATTAGGCGGGAACTTTTTTGCGGAACTGTCGGACAGGCAATTGAAGAAGGATATTCGTTAAGGGACCTGGTAGGAAAGGATGGAAATGTTATCAGTGACGAGGAATTGTCTTCCATCAGGGAGAAAAATGTTGTCATCATACAGGTAAAAGATGGCGAGAAGATGGATGTGAATGTATATGGAAACATTTTATATACCAGCGACAATATTACGCTGTCGGGGAAAAAAGATGCGGTTATTGTAACACAGGAAAAAGAGGATGTACTTTCTTATATTGTATTTTAAATGTGCATATTGATAAGAAGAGGAAAGGAGTAAATAAATTATGGAAAAAACAATGGAGAAAATAGTAGCTTTGGCAAAAGCCAGAGGGTTTGTGTATCCCGGTTCGGAGATTTACGGCGGTCTTGCGAATACGTGGGATTACGGCAATCTTGGCGTGGAATTAAAGAATAATGTAAAAAAAGCATGGTGGCAGAAATTTGTGATGGAGAATCCTTATAATGTAGGTGTGGACTGTGCTATTTTGATGAACCCGCAGACATGGGTGGCATCCGGACATTTAGGGGGATTTTCAGACCCGCTTATGGACTGTAAAGAGTGTCATGAACGTTTTCGTGCCGATCAGATGATAGAGGAATTTGCGAAAGAAAACAACATTACGTTAAAAGAGTCTATAGATGCGTGGACACAGCAGCAGATGAAAGATTTTGTAGAAGAACATAATATTCCCTGTCCGTCCTGCGGCAAACATAATTTTACGGATATCAGACAGTTTAACCTGATGTTTAAGACATTTCAGGGCGTTACGGAAGATGCGAAAAACACGGTATATTTAAGACCGGAAACAGCGCAGGGTATTTTTGTAAACTTTAAAAATGTACAGAGAACTTCCCGTAAGAAAATTCCGTTCGGTATCGGACAGATCGGAAAATCTTTCCGGAATGAAATTACGCCGGGTAACTTTACGTTCCGCACAAGAGAATTTGAGCAGATGGAGCTGGAATTTTTCTGTGAGCCGGGCACCGATTTGGAGTGGTTTCAGTATTGGAGAGGATTCTGCCGTGACTGGCTGTTGTCTCTTGGTATCAAAGAAGATGAAATGCGTTTAAGAGACCATTCACCGGAAGAATTATGCTTTTACTCAAAAGGAACAACGGATATTGAATTCTTATTCCCGTTCGGATGGGGAGAACTGTGGGGAATTGCAGACAGAACCGATTATGATTTGACACAGCATCAGAACACATCCGGAGAGGATATGTCTTATTTTGATGATACGAAAAATGAGAAATACATACCATATGTTATTGAACCGTCATTAGGCGCTGACCGTGTGGTTTTAGCATTCCTTTGCGCCGCCTATGACGAAGAGGAGATCGGGGAAGGGGATGTGCGTACCGTACTGCATTTTCATCCTGCGATTGCCCCTGTTAAGATTGGCGTACTGCCGTTATCCAAGAAACTGAATGAGGGCGCCGAGAAAATTTTTACACAGTTATCCAAAAAATATAATTGTGAATTTGATGACAGAGGAAATATCGGTAAGCGTTACAGAAGACAGGATGAAATCGGAACGCCGTTTTGTGTTACTTATGATTTTGACTCCGAAACAGATCAGTGCGTGACTGTAAGATTCAGAGATTCCATGGAACAGGAGCGTATACAGATTGACAAACTGGACGAGTATTTTGCGGATAAGTTTGATTTCTAAAGACATCTAAGACAGAAAGAGGATAAGAAGATGAAAAAATATGGTGTGAACGAGTTACGACGCATGTTCCTTGAATTTTTCGAAAGTAAGGAACATTTGAAAATGAAGAGTTTTTCTTTGGTGCCGCACAATGATAACAGTCTGTTGTTGATCAATTCCGGTATGGCGCCGTTAAAGCCTTATTTTACAGGACAGGAGATACCGCCGAGACGCCGTGTGACGACATGTCAGAAGTGTATACGGACGGGTGATTTGGAAAATGTAGGAAAGACGGCGAGACACGGCACGTTCTTTGAAATGCTCGGCAATTTCTCTTTCGGGGATTATTTTAAGCACGAAGCAATTGCATGGTGTTGGGAATTTCTGACAGAGGTAGTCGGTCTGGACGAAAACAGACTTTATCCGTCTATTTATGAAGAGGATGAAGAGGCATTTGAAATCTGGACAAAAGAAATCGGCATTGCACCGGAGCGTATTTACCGTTTCGGAAAAGAGGATAATTTCTGGGAGCATGGCTCTGGTCCCTGCGGTCCCTGTTCTGAAGTGTATTATGACCGAGGTGAAAAATACGGCTGCGGAAAGCCGGATTGTACGGTAGGCTGTGACTGCGACCGATATATGGAAATCTGGAATAACGTATTTACCCAGTTTGACAATGACGGTAAGGGAAATTATACCGAACTGTCACAGAAAAACATAGATACCGGTATGGGACTGGAAAGACTTGCATCTGTCGTACAGGATGTGGATTCTATTTTTGATGTTGATACCATTCTTGCGCTTCGTACAAAAGTCTGTGAAATTGCAGGTGTTACTTATAAGGAAAAAGAGGAGACGGACGTTTCCATTCGTATTATTACGGACCATATTCGTTCCGCTACCTTTATGATTTCCGATGGTATTATGCCTTCAAATGAGGGACGCGGCTATGTGCTCCGCCGTATTATCAGAAGAGCGGCGCGTCAGGGACGTAAACTCGGCATTCAGGGAACTTTCCTTGCCGATTTGAGCAATACGGTTATAGAGGGTTCTAAAGACGGTTATCCGGAACTGGATGAAAAGAAAGAATTTATTTTCAATGTATTGACACAGGAAGAGAATAAATTTAATAAGACAATCGACCAGGGACTTAATATTCTGTTGGAAATGGAAGAAAAACTGGCGAAAGAAAACGCAAAGGAACTTTCCGGCGAAGATGCGTTTAAATTATATGATACGTATGGCTTCCCGATTGACCTGACAAAAGAAATTCTGGAAGAAAAGAATTTCGGCGTAGATGAAGAAGGCTTTGCAAAAGCGATGGAAGAGCAGAAAGTAAAAGCTCGTAAGGCACGAAAAGTAACAAATTATATGGGAGCTGACGTGACCGTATATGAATCCATCGACCCTGCGGTAACTTCTACATTTGTAGGATATGATAAGTTAGTGAATGATTCCAAAATTTCGGTATTAACGACAGAAACCGAACTGGTGGAGGCATTGACGGACGGTGAAGTCGGAACGATTTTTGTCAGTGAAACACCGTTTTATGCAACAATGGGCGGACAGTCCGGTGATATTGGCATCATCCGCAGCGCAGACGGCGAGTTCAAAGTGGAAGAGACCGTACCGCTATTAGGCGGCAAAGTGGCGCATATCGGACGCGTGGTTTCCGGTATGTTTAAGACAGGAGATACCGTGACATTAGAAGTGGATGCGGAAAGAAGAACTGCAACCTGTAAAAACCACAGTGCAACGCATCTTTTACAGAAAGCGCTCCGTATGGTGCTTGGCACTCATGTCGAGCAGGCGGGTTCCTATAATGACGGAGAAAGACTTCGTTTTGACTTTTCTCACTTTTCTGCTATGACAGCAGAGGAACTGCAGAAAGTAGAGCAGATTGTCAATGAAAAGATTGCGGAGAATCTTCCGGTTGTCACGGAAGTTCTGACAATGGAGGAAGCGAAAAAGACAGGCGCGATGGCTCTTTTCGGCGAAAAATACGGCGAAATGGTGCGTGTTGTGGAAATGGGTGATTTCTCCAAAGAGTTCTGCGGTGGTACGCATGTTGCAAATACAGGTGTTATTTCATCTTTTAAAATTGTTTCCGAAAGCGGCGTTGCAGCAGGCGTCAGAAGAATCGAAGCATTGACCGGAAACGGCGTTGTAAAATATTATGCGGAACTGGAGGAAAAACTGGAGGAAGCAGCTAAAATTTTAAAAACGACTCCTGTAAATCTCCTTGACCGCTGTAATCATTTAATGGCGGAAGTAAAAGCGCTGCAAAGCGAAAATGAGTCGTTAAAGAGCAAAGCTGCGAAAGATGCGCTCGGCGATGTCATGGATAAAGTAAAAGAAGTAAAAGGCGTAAAACTTCTTGCGGCAAAAGTATCCGGCGTGGATATGAACGGTCTGCGCGACTTAGGCGACCAGTTAAAAGAAAAGTTGGGCGAAAGCGTTGTTGTACTGGCATCTGATAAGGACGGTAAAGTCAATCTGATTTCGATGGCGACAGACGGCGCAATGAAAATGGGCGCTCATGCCGGTAATCTGATTAAAGGCATTGCAGGACTTGTCGGCGGCGGTGGCGGCGGACGTCCGAATATGGCGCAGGCAGGCGGTAAAAATCCGGCAGGTATGGATGCGGCTATGGAAGAGGCGGCGAAGGTGCTGGAGGAACAGATAAAATAAATTTGAGTTTCCCCATTTTTCACGTAAATAGAAAATGCAAAAACACTGGATCTTTGTTATAATTGAATCACCACAAACAACCAAACAAAGGAGTGTTTTTGCATGAGAAGTTCATCCACCAGATGATCTACGGCATTCTTGCAGGGAACAAAGTGCACCTGAGTGAGATTGCCCGTTCACT
>CAZKOR010000085.1:0-9650 GCA_964554405.1 uncultured Bacteroides sp.
ATACGGCAGAAAGCAAGTTCCGCTCTTAAAAAGTCGTCCACTAAAGGATCTGCACGAAATTCCTCATACTCTTTTTCAAAAGCATCCAATTTTTCTAACAGGTCATCGCCCTGCGCGCTTGTCTGTAACGCAAAATTCTTCTGCCGGAATTCACCTACTTTTGCAAATAACTCCGGCTGCTTTTTCAGCTTTTCCTTTTGCAGATTATATTCTTTGAAAATATCCGATTTTCTGATTTCCTCTACAAAATAGTCTGTCGCTTTCCTTACAATGCTGTCCATCATACGTTTCTCCCTTTTATAAGTATACTCTTTCTCAACCTTAGACTTCCATGATAATTGGAAGTATCATAGGACGTCTCTTCGTTTTTTTCCATACATAATCGCTCAGTACATCTCTAATGGTAGATTTCAATTTTCCCCAGTCAGTCTGCCCTTTGTCCAGACACCCCATCACTGCACTGTCTACCAAAAGTCTTGCTTCTTCTAACAGTTCATCCGACTCTCTGACATACACAAAACCACGGGACACAATATCCGGTCCTGACACAAGCTGGCTTGTATAGGAATCCAACGCCAGCACCACAATCAGGATACCGTCTTCCGCAAGATGCTGTCTGTCTCTTAACACAACATTTCCCACATCACCTACGCCGAGCCCGTCTACCAGAATCGCGCCTACGGGTACTTTTCCGGTCACTGCGGCATGTTCGTCGCGAAACTCCAGAACATCTCCTGAATGCAGGATAAAAATATTTTCCTTTTCAATACCAAGTTCCCGCGCAATTTTAGCCTGTGCTTTTAAATGTTTATATTCGCCGTGCACAGGTATTGCATACTTAGGATGCAGCAGCGTATAAATCAGCTTGATTTCCTCCTGACAGGCATGCCCGGATACATGAACATCCTGGAAAATAACATCTGCGCCTTTCAGCAAAAGTTCATTAATAACATTGGTAACTGCTTTCTCATTTCCCGGTATCGGATTGGATGAGAAAATAACAGTATCCCCCGGCACAATAGAAATTTTGCGGTGCGTACTGCTCGCCATACGGCTTAAAGCCGCCATGCTCTCGCCCTGGCTTCCTGTTGTAATAATAACAGTCTTTTCATTCGGATAATTTTTCAGCTGTTCTATATCAATCAGCGTATTATCCGGAATATTCAAATACCCCAGCGTAGAAGCCGTCTCAATAATATTAACCATACTACGGCCTTCTACCACAACCTTTCTTCCAAACTTGTCCGCTGAATTGATAATCTGCTGTACCCTGTCTACATTGGATGCAAACGTTGCAATAATAATTCTGGTATCTTTATGTTCCGAGAAAAGAGAATCAAATGTTTTACCCACAGTTTTTTCAGACGGCGTAAACCCGTGACGCTCTGCATTCGTACTGTCGCACATCAGGGCAAGAACACCCTTCTTCCCGATTTCCGCAAAACGCTGCAAATCAATCGCATCTCCGAACACCGGCGTATAATCCACCTTAAAATCTCCCGTATGCACAATGACACCTGCCGGAGAATAAATCGCAAGCGCTGCCGCATCCACAATGCTGTGGTTTGTCTTGATAAATTCTATCCTGAATTTTCCCAAATTAATAGACTGTCCGAACTTTACAACCTTACGTTTGGTCGTATTCATCAATTCATGTTCTTTCAGTTTGTTCTCAATAATGCCCATTGTCAGCTTCGTTGCATAGACAGGTACATTGATTTCCTTTAATACATAAGGCAGCGCTCCGATATGATCCTCATGCCCATGCGTAATCATAAATCCTTTTACTTTGTCAATGTTGTCCCGCAAATAAGTGATATCCGGAATCACCAGATCTATGCCGAGCATCTCATCCTCCGGAAATGACAAACCGCAGTCCACGACAATAATACTGTCCTCGTACTCAAAGGCAGTAATGTTAAGCCCAATCTGCTCCAGACCGCCCAGAGGTATAACCTTCAGTCCGGAAGCCCGTTCCTGTTCATTTTTTTTCAAAAAATTTTCCTCCATTTTCTCTGCAATCGAAATAGTGTTCCGCCGAATGTTTATAGTCCGGGCAGGTTTTCGGGTATCCATGCACTCCGCATCTTTCGCACCACTTCTATTTATCATCCCGCCTCCGATGCTAAAAACATGCGCACGTCACGCTATATGTATTGCATATTTTTATGATAATTCAATATCGTCCAACATATTCTCAAACACAGATGCAACTGCGTTCAGTTCCTCATCATCTGTCACAATCTCATAAAGCGCCTGCTCTTCTCCGGGTTGTGACATATCCCGTAAAATTAACGCTTCTGCGTCATCCTCTGTCGAATCTGTTACCAGAATATAATCTATACCGCCAATTCTTGTCTGTTCTAAAACATAAAATTCCACGGATTCTTCTGTTTCTGTCTGAAAAACAATTTTCTCCATAAACAACTATATTCCTCTCATTTCGGCAGTTTAAGACTCTTTTTCATTCTTTAAATAATCCAGATAACCCTGTAATATAAAGACTGCCGCAATCTTATCTACATATTCTTTTCGATGTTCCCGCCTGATACCGGCTTCCATCATCGCCTTGTCTGCCGCTACTGTCGTCAGCCTTTCATCCCACATGGTAACAGGCAGTCCGCTTCTCCGCTCCAGTTTTTCTTTGAACTCTAAAGAAAGCTCCGCTCTTTCCCCGATGGTATCATTCATATTCTTGGGAAATCCCAGAACGATTTCACCAACTTCATACTGAACAATCAGTTCTTCAATGCGCGCCAATGTCTTCCGTAACTTATTTTCATCCTGTCTTCTGATAATCTCAATTCCCTGTGCAGTAATAAGAAGCGGGTCACTGATTGCCACTCCTACCGTTTTAGACCCAAAATCCAAACCCATGATTCTCATAAGCAGTTCCTATTTCCGCAATGAATTTTTAATGTACTCTTTCAGCATTTCCTCTACCAGTTCATCCCGCTCCACTTTCATAATCAGACTTCTTGCGCTTTTGTGACTGGTAATATACGTAGGGTCTCCTGACATAATATAACCCACAATTTGATTAACAGGATTATATCCTTTCTCCGTCAATGCTTCATAAACCGTCGCAAGAACGAGTTTTACGCCTGTTTCCGGTTCCGTTTCTACCCTAAAATATTGTGTATTCCCCAAATCCTGCATTTTTGCACCCCTGCTTCTTTCTTATGTTCTTATTATCATACTCTATCTGGAAATAAAATTCAATCAATCTCCACAAATTTTAGCGTTCCAATACCATGATATCATCTTTTAAAAATTCCGTAAGCACTCCCGTCACCATGTGATTACGCATATCTTCCTGTGTTTTTAGCGCTGCTTTAATATACTGTTTCGTATGTCCGATTTGATAGAAATTCCCGTCTATTTCTTTTTGTTCTTCCAGCAGTACCTCAATATCTTCTCCCATAAAAGACTGCCTGTACTCTTTGGACATCCATTGTTCCAACCGTATCAGTCTGTTGCTGCGCTGCGTTTTTACGGAATCAGGAACCTGCTGTTCCATAACTGCCGCTCTTGTCCCCTGTCTTTTGGAATATTTAAAAATGTGCATTTCATAAAAACGAACTTTTTCCAAAAAAGCTTCCGTACACAAAAATTCTTCTTCCGTTTCTCCCGGAAAGCCGACAATCACATCGGTTGTAATGGCGGGCCTGTCAAAATACTTCCTTAGCATTTCTACTTTTTCCAAGTATTCCCTTGTCGTATAGTGCCTATTCATCCGCCGCAGCGTCTCATCACAGCCGCTCTGTAAAGACATATGGAAATGAGGGCATAATTTCTGAAACGTGCTGATTTTTTGTACAAATTCTTCTGTGATAATCGCCGGTTCCAGAGAACCCAGCCGAATCCGATGCAATCCTTCCACTTCATTCAGCTTATAAAGTAACTGCAATAATTCCGCTTTTCCTCTGTCTACACCGTAAGAACTAATATGAATGCCCGTTAAAACAATTTCCTGACATCCCATTTTTACGATGCCTGAAACCTCCGTCAGGATATCCTCTTCCATACGGCTTCTTACCCGCCCTCTTGCATAAGGAATAATGCAATAAGAACAGAATTGATTACAACCATCCTGAATTTTCACATAAGCTCTTGTATGCTCTCTTGTCCATGCCGATGCTTCTACCGGCAGTGTCATTTCTTCATATTCTTTAGTTTGATTAATATCTATCACTGCTGTCTTTTGCAGTGTTTTATCTTTTTCTCTTTCCTCCAGATATTTCTCCAAAATCACTGCGATATCTTTTTTGCGGTTGTTGCCGACTGCCAAATCAATTGCTGGATCCATGGCTATTTTATCCTCTCCGGTCTGTACATAGCAGCCTACTGCCACCACTACCGCATCCGGATTCTTCTTTTTGGCACGGTGGAGCATCTGCCTGCTTTTTTGGTCCGCAATATTAGTTACCGTACAGGTATTGATAATATAAATGTCGGCGGTCTCATCAAAAGGTACAATTTTATAGCCGTTTTCTTTTAATATTTGTTGCATAACGTCCATTTCATAACCGTTTACTTTACAGCCAAGATTATGTAATGCTATACTTTTCATAGTAATCCCCGCATTTTTTGTAATGTTTTATCATTGACTTTTATCCAATCAACATATAGTATTATAGCAATAGCACTAAATAAAGTTGAAGGAGGTAATTCTTTATGAAAACAGTTCAAATATCTTTAAACTCTATTGATAAGGTTAAATCTTTTGTAAATGATATTACAAAGTTTGATTATGATTTTGACTTAGTATCCGGCAGATACGTTATTGATGCCAAATCCATTATGGGTATTTTCAGCCTGGATTTATCCAAACCGATTGATTTAAACATCCATACGGAAGATGGCGCTGACGAAATCATGGAAACTTTAAAGCCTTATCTGATGTAGGTAAAACAACATAGTATTTAGAAGTGTCAGCCTTTGCTGACACTTCTATTAGGAAACAATAATCAGCTCATCAGTCTCCAATGCTGTTTGTACAAGTTCATCAATCTTTTCTTTCAAATTTTCTTCATGTCTTTTAATAATTTTCAGGTTCGGTTTTGTAACAGGATGCTTTGCTACAAATATGGTACAGCAATCTTCATAGGGTAAAATGGATGTTTCGTAAGTATCAATTTTCTCGGATATATCAACAATTTCCATTTTATCAAACCCGATTAACGGTCTGTACACCGGCAGTTCACATACTTCATTCGTCACAAGCAGGCTGTTCATCGTCTGAGAAGCCACCTGTCCGATGCTTTCTCCGGTAATCAGACCAAGGCACTCCGACTCTTTGGCAATATGCTCTGCAATCCGCATCATATAACGGCGCATGATAATTGTTAATTCATCATGCGGACATTTATCATAAATATACATTTGAATATCCGTAAAATTAATGACATGCAGATAAATCGGTCCGGTATACTGAGCAACTTTCTTTGCCAAATCTATCACTTTCTGTTTTGCACGTTCACTTGTATACGGCGGTGCATGAAAATAAACCGCATCAATTTTCACGCCGCGCTTTGCAATCATATACCCTGCCACGGGAGAATCAATACCGCCGGATAATAACAGCATTGCCTTGCCGCCTGTACCAACCGGCATACCGCCCGGTCCCGGAATAATTTCAGAATAGAGATATATTTTATCCCGGATTTCAATGTGCAGCATAATATCCGGTTCATGTACATCAACAGACATTTCCGGATAAGCGTCCAGAATAATACCTCCCATCTCCATATTGATTTCCATAGAGTTCAGAGGATAATTTTTCCTTGCTCTTCTTGCCGCTACCTTAAATGTTTTATGCTTGTCCGGATATACCTCGTCCAGATATTTGACAACTCTTTCCCCCAGTTTTTCAAAGCCTTCATCTTCTACGGAAACAACCGGACAAATACCGGATATGCCGAATACTTTTTGCAAAAAAGCAACTGTTTCCTCATAGTCAAATTCCGACACCGCATCCACATAAATTCTTCCGTCGGTTTTCCGCACCTTAAAATCTCCGTCGCACTTTTTTAAGGCATGCTTAATCTGCCTTACCAACGCATCTTCAAAAAGATATCTGTTTTTTCCTTTTACGCCTATTTCCGCATATTTAATTAAAAATGATGTAAACATATCTTCTCCCCGTCTGCTCTTTCAGGAAATGAACAAAACAGGGCTTACGTTCCATGCCCCGTATTTTGCTCATTTCACTCATTTTCTTTCTTAGCGTCTCGTATATTTTCTAAGTTCCGGTATCATATCATGTAATGTCTGTACCGTATAGTGAATTTCCTCCTCCGTTGTAAAAACAGAGAAGCTGAATCGTATCGTCGAATCTAATAATTCTCTTTCCACGCCGATTGCTTTCAGTGTCTCTGACGGCTGTGGTTTGTGGGATGAGCAGGCGCTGCCTGCCGATACATAAATGCCTCTGTCTTCGAGTGCATGTAATAACACTTCGCTCCGTACGCCTCTCACCGACACACTCACAATATGCGCTGCACTCTCATAACCCATACAACCGTTTATTCTGACATCCTGTATCTGCGAAACGCCCTTTATAAATTGTTCCCTTAAATAATAAAGGCGTTCCATGTCCGCATCCAGATTCTCATACACCAGTTCCGCCGCTTTAGCAAGCCCTGCAATGCCGGGAACATTTTCCGTACCTGAACGCATCCCTTTCTGCTGTCCTCCGCCATAAATAATCGGACTGACTTTCACTTTATCACTTTTGTATAAAAATCCCACGCCTTTGGGACCGTGAATCTTATGCGCACTGACGGAAAGCAAATCTATTTTCATTCTGGACGGATAAATCCTGAATTTACCAAATCCCTGTACCGCATCCACATGAAAAACGGTTCTGGGATTAATTCTCTTAATCAGTTCTCCCGCTTCAGCAATCGGCTCCAATGTTCCGATTTCATTGTTCGTGTGCATAATCGATACCAAAATCGTATCTTTTGAAATAGCTCTCTGTAAATCCTCCAAATGGATTTTACCCTGTTTATCTACCGGCAGATATGTTACACGAAATCCCTGCTCCTCCAGATATTTCATAGTCTGTATAATCGCCGGATGCTCTATCCGTGTCGTTATCAAATGCCGTCCCATACGGTGGTTCGCCATTGCCGTTCCGATTAATGCAATATTATCCGCCTCTGTTCCACCGGAAGTAAACACAATTTCATTTTCATTGACCTTTAGTATTTTTGCAAGGGTTTCCCGCGCATATCGTAAATAATGCTCCGCCTCGACGCCCTTATGATGCAGACTGGATGGGTTCCCGTAGTCTTTGCACATAATGTTCATCATAAGCTGCGCTGCTTCATCAAAGCATCTGGTTGTAGCCGAATTATCCAAATATACTTCCATAAACAGCTCCTATTTTTATCATATTTTCTCTTTGTATCTCATAATGTAGTATATGATATTTTTATGCCCTTTGACAGTATCAGTCTTTTTTTTCGTCATCTTCCAGATGATACATTAACCACGCCAATACAGTCAGACCCGCTGTTTCCGTCCGTAAAATCCTTTTCCCAAGCGTAATCGGAAGAATGCCCTTCTCCATTGCCTGACTGACTTCACTTTCTTCAAACCCGCCCTCCGGACCGATAAAAACAGCTATGGATTTCCCCGGCTCTATAGCGTTTATAATTTCTTTTGTCTTAGCCATATCACCCGCAAGTTCATAAGGAATCAATTTGATATCCATCGATTCTGCATATGTAATTGCTTCTTTTATGCTCATAACGTGTTTTACTTTTGGTATGATTCCTCTTTTGCTCTGTTTCGCCGCCGCTTCCGCAATGCCCTGCCATCTCTCCTGTTTTGCTCTTGCCTTTTTCTCATCCAGTTTCACGACAGCTCTTTTTACGGAAACAGGAATTACTTCATATACGCCGAGTTCCACTGCTTTCTGTATAATAAGCTCCATTTTATCAGCCTTAGGCAGTCCCTGAAACAAATAAATTTTAGAGGGTAATTCCACGCCGTCTTCTTTGACGAAACGCAGTGTACATAGAATTTCCTCCTCCAGAAACTCTGTAATACCGCAGCGGTACTCTTTATTGTCTATGCCGTTACTGACGGCAATTTCCTCGCCGGCTTTCATCCGCAGCACATTTTTAATATGATTTACGTCGCTGCCCGTTATTATAATTTCATTTCCCTGGATTTGCGACGGTTCCACAAAAAACTGATACATTTTTTTACTCCTACAAAAATACATACGCCGAGTATTGCTCCCGTGCCGTCTATGATAACGTCTCTGATACTTCCTGCGCGTCCCGGCACAAAGAGTTGATGAAATTCATCACTTGCCGCATAAAGTATGGCAAAGATCGCAGCAATCGACATCTTCTTACCTACCGCTATCTGCCATTTTCCCAGCCATACATAAACCAAAACAGATAAAATGCCAAATTCCGTCATATGCGCCGCTTTTCTGACCGTACTTTCAATCGCATTGGCTATCTTCTGCAATTCCTCTTCATCCAGATGCAGATGAAAAAACAAACCGGTAGAACTTACGATTCGATAGCTGAATGCTTCGCTTACCTCACTGGACTCCTCTTCCTCCTGTGCAGAAAAAGCAAAAATAATACACATCCAAAGCACAGCAAGTATTCCTGCAATTGTTCTAATCTTCTCCATCATACTTTACGGGCCGTTACTGACACCCACTCGCCCTGATAAGTAATTTCCACTACTTCCAGTCCCGCTTCTTCGACTGCTTTTACGACCGTCTCTTCTTTCTCATTAATAATACCGGATGTAATATAGATGCCGCCTTTTTTCATCTGTGCAACAATGACAGGCGTGAGCATTACCAGTACATCCGCCAGAATATTTGCCACTACGATATCATAGCACATATAACCGACTTTGTCCTGTACTTCTTTTTCCGTAATAATATTTCCAATCATCATCGTAAAATCTTCTTCACGAATGCCGTTTGCTTCCATGTTTTCTTTTACCGCTTCCAAAGCACAAGGGTCAAGGTCTGTGCCGACTGCCTTTTTGGCGCCGTACATCAACGCGATGATGGCGAGAATACCGCTTCCGCTTCCGACATCCAAGAGCATTGTATCGGGCGTTACAAATTTTTTAATCTGGCGGATACAAAGCTGCGTCGTCTCGTGCATGCCTGTTCCAAACGCCGTACCGGGGTCAATGTGCAGAATTTTTTTGTTTCTGTCCTCTTCTTTCACATCCTCCCAAGATGGGATAACTAATAAATCATCAATATAAAACTGATGGAAAAACTCTTTCCAATTGTTAATCCAGTCGATATCCTCTGTTTCCTCTACAGTAATCGTTCCCTCTCCGATATCCATAAAGGTGCGCAGCTCGTCCAGTTCCTGTTTTACCTGCTGCAAAATGCTTTCTTTATCCGTAATCTCTCCGTTCATTTCGAGACTGCCGTCTTCTTTTTCCTCTACGAAAAAACTGAGATATGCCACGCCGTCATCTTCCATACTGACAGGCAGAATATCTACAAACATCTGCTCTTTCTCCCATGCGGTAAGCGGTACTTTGTCTTCGATTTGCGCGCCCTCCAATCCGATATCATATAACGTACTGATAATGATATCCTCCGCCTCTGTTACTGTTTTTATTTTAAACTTCATCCACTTCAT
>CAZKOR010000085.1:9750-15267 GCA_964554405.1 uncultured Bacteroides sp.
AGTTCCTCTTCACTGAAAACAATATTATCCAGTGCTTTTATATTATCCAGAATCTGTTCCGGTCTGCTTGCGCCAATTAAAACGGAAGTGACTTTTCCGTCTTTTAAAATCCATGCAAGTGCCATCTGTGCCAGTGTCTGACCTCTATTTTCTGCAATCTCATTCAATTTTCTTACTTTCTCTAACAGTTCCGGTTTCAGTGCATCTTCATGCAGATAAGGACTCTTTCCTGCCCCGATACGGGAATCCGCCGGAATACCGTTTAAATATTTTCCGGTCAGAATACCCTGCTGCAACGGACTGAATGCAATACAGCCGATTCCATTTTCATACAGAAAATCTTTCAATCCATCCTCTTCTATCCATCTGTTCAGAATAGAATATGACGGCTGGTGTATAATAAACGGTGTCTTCAATTCTTTCAAAATTTGATATGCTTTTTCTGCCTGTTCTTTTTTATAATTGGAAAGACCTACATAGAGCGCCTTACCGGAACGCACAATCTGGTCTAATGCAAGCATCGTCTCTTCTATCGGCGTCCCGGCATCAGGACGGTGATGATAAAAAATATCCACATAATCCAGTCCAAGTCTTTTTAATGACTGGTCCAGACTTGCAATCAGATACTTTTTAGAACCTCCGTCTCCGTATGGACCTTTCCACATATCATAACCTGCTTTAGTAGAAATAATCATTTCATCACGGTAAGGCATCAAATCCGATTTCAAAATCTGTCCCATGCTGCTTTCCGCACTGCCATAGACAGGGCCGTAATTATTGGCCAAATCAAAATGTGTAATACCATTGTCAAATGCGGTAAATAAAATTTTTTTCATATTCTCCAGATTGTTGACAGAACCAAAGTTATGCCACATACCCAGTGATAATGCCGGCAGTTTTAAACCGCTATGTCCACATCTGTTATAAATCATCTTATCATATCTGTTTTCGTTTGAAATATACATTTTTCTCGTCTCCTTCTTTTACCATATGAAACCGGAAATTTTTCCCACGTTATGATTGTAACACATATCTTCGTTACATAAAACCTTTCTCTTTCTTTTGATTCATCTGGAAAGTATTTCAGCGTTTTCGTCAGTATACCGGTTTTCATTTTTCGGGCATAATGGAAAATAAGAAAATCGCTTCGCGATTATCTTGAACAAAAGAATAAATTTTAAAAAATTTTATAGAATGGAGAGGAAACGGATGCAGAAGAAAATTGCTTTATTAATTACCTCTTTCCTGGTCATCTTTTCCTGTCTGTCCGGATGCGGTGCCAAACCTGCTCCGGAAATAAAAGAACCGGAAATCACAGAAGCAGTTCCGGAGGAAAAGGATGAACCGGAGGAAGTAGAAGAACCTGAACCAATCACTTTGGACAATGACGCTTCAGTCATAGAAGAAAGAGAATCCGTTAACGGGCAGATACAAAGCTATTTGACCGGTGAGTGGACAGATGAAGAAATTGCTACAAGAAGACCAATCGCTGTCATGATTCCCAATAACAGACCGGCTATGCCGCAATATGGGATTTCTCAGGCAGGCATTATATATGAGGCTCCCGTTGAGGGACGTATTACAAGACTGATGGCTGTTTTTGAAAATTTTGATGATTTGAAAAGAATCGGACCCATCAGAAGCTCCAGAGACTATTTTGTTTATATGGCAACCGGCTATGAAGCCATTTACTGTAACTGGGGGCTTGCCGTGCCTTATGTAGAAGAACTGATTAACCGCGATACGGTTTATAATGTCAGCGCTGCCGTAGTAGGAATTCATAAGCCTGCGGACGAAGCGTTCGACCGAATCAGCCGTCCGGGTTATGCAAAGGAATTTACCGGATATCTGATGATTGACGGCTTAATGAAAGCAGTAGACCGTCTTGGATATGACTGGAATTATGACGATGCTTACGTCCGTCCGTTTTTATTTGCCGCTGACGGTGTCATTGCTGATTATGCTGATAATGAAGATGCCGTCCTGATTTATCCCGGCGGGGAATCCGGCAATAATACAGGCGGTTACGGCACTTATCATCCTTACTTTGAATACCACGAAGACGACAATCTTTACTACCGTTATCAGGACGGCAAAAAGCAGATAGACGAATATAACAATGAACAGCTTGCTGTCACCAATATCGTTTTTCAGTATTGTCACGGTGAAGTCAGAGACAGCCACGACTATCTCGCTTTCGGAGTTCATGGAGAAGGTGATGCTGTTGTTTTTACAAACGGCAAGGTCATCAAAGGAACCTGGGAGCGTTATGGCGGTGATTTTACACCGGCGAAATATTTAGATGAAAACGGTGATGAAATCGTCTTAAATCAGGGTAAAACCTGGATATGCAATATCTGGGATGAATATGGGGAATATGCAGAATGGAAATAAAAATCGCCGCCTGACAGTGACGACTTTTACAAAACAGCGGTATAGGCACATTGCCCTGCCGCTGTTTTAGATTTAACCGCTATTCACCCCGCTTGCTGTCCTCGCCAATAAAGGACAAAAGAATACACTATCGGCAACAGACACAGCACAAGCACAAGTACAAAAAATCCTTTCCACTGCAACACGCTGTTAATGATGAAACCAACGCCTCCTAATAAAAAGCACCATCCGGCAAAGCGATGAGTCTTATTCCAGTTTTCCTCATTATCCAGAGTCCACGGCGTTTTTATCCCTATCGTGTAATTCTGTCTGCATTTAGGCAGATAATTACCGATTATCAAAAACAGAATAGCAACGAGCATATTAACGGCAAGAGTCATATTTATATTTTTTTCCAGCGCATATAAATACATTGCACCATTTGCAAAAAGCGAGCATATCGGTACAATCCATACGACAGGCACTACAAGCTTTCGGGTAATATTCCGGTTCTTCGGGTCCGTTGCAAACATAATGATACTCATCAGGTGTGCTGCAAAACAGAACAGAGGAATCCCTATCACTGCAAATCCTTTGCTGCTCCATCCATTCGGTATACTCTGTGAATCAAAGTGAACTGCTACCGTATCCGGCAGTTGATTCCACAAAAGCAGTCCGATTACGATTGGGCATAATGTAATCATTGACGTAATAACTATCTCCGATTTATAAATCTTTACATTCTCATTACTCATACGCTTCTCCCTCCTGCAAAAGTGTGTCCGATACCTTATTTGCTGCCACTTTCCCTACCGCCTCTTCCGGTGGCAGGAACTGGGAAAACCACATCATAATTTCTTCAAAAACAGAAGTATTCAGTTCATAATAAATATAATTCTTATATTTTGTCTTAAAAATCAAATCCGCCTTCTCTAACTGAGATAAATGATAAGACATGGTAGCTCCTGTCATATCAAAGTGTGCTGCAATGTCTCCTGCAGACATTTTCCCGGCACGTAATAACATCAGTGTTTCCCGTCTGGCAGGGTCAGACAAAGCCTTAAAAGTATCTGCGAAAGCCATATCTTTTCCTCCTCATTCTTTAGCATGTGTATAACCTATTTAGAAATATTTCTAAATACATTTTATCACATTCTCTGTAAAAAACAAGACCTATTTAGATTTTTTTCTAAATAGGTCTGCTTCACGATTTTTCATATTATTTCCGAAATCTCTTCTTCCCTTTCGGTTCTTCTGCTCCGGAAGATGTCTGCTGTTTCGTGGCATTTAAGGTATCCCCGCTCTGCTCGTCAAACTGCTTTAAAAGGTCTTTCGCTTCACGAGATAATTTATCGGGTACCTGTACTACCAGTGTCACATAATGATCGCCTCGCACATCTTTATTCCGTAACGACGGTACGCCCTTTCCTTTCAAACGTACTTTCGTATCTGTCTGCGTACCCGGCTTGACATCATAAATCACTTTACCGTCTACCGTATCAATCATAATTTCGCCGCCTAGTGCCGCTACTGCAAAGGACATCGGAACCGTGGAATAAATATTATATTCCTGTCTCTGGAAAATCGGATGGCGTCCTACGATTACTTCTACCAGCAAATCTCCTCTCGGTCCCCCGTTCGTTCCCGGTTCACCTTTATCTCTGATTCTTACGCTCTGTCCGTTATCGATACCTGCCGGAATAGATACTTGAATTTTCTTTTTATTCGCAATATATCCTGTTCCCCGACAGTCCGGGCATTTCTCTTTAATCACTTTTCCTGTTCCGTGACAATCCGGACATGTCTGAACGTTTCTGACCGTACCGAAGAAAGACTGCTGCGTAAACACTACCTGCCCTTTTCCGCCGCACTTAGTACAAGTCTCCGGGCTTGTTCCGGGTTTGGCTCCGCTGCCGTGGCAGGTCGTACACTCATCTTTTAATGTCAGCTCGATTTCTTTCTCAACGCCGAAAATAGCTTCTTCAAAAGTAATCCGCACACTGGTGCGAATATTGGCTCCTTTCATCGGACCATTGCTTCTGCCGCTGCGTCTGCCTCCGCCAAAGAAGTCACCAAAGATATCGCCAAAGATATCACCAAAATCCATGCTGTTGAAATCGAAACCACCAAAACCGCCGCCTGCACCCGGTTCAAATGCCGCATGGCCGTACTGGTCATACTGCCGCCTTTTTTCAGGGTCACTAAGGACTGCATAAGCTTCCGATGCTTCCTTAAATTTCTTCTCAGCTTCCGCGTCTCCCGGATTCATATCAGGATGATATTTTTTAGCCAGAACTCTATACGCTTTTTTGAGTGCTGCGTCGTCAGCGCTCTTATCCACGCCGAGAACCTCATAATAATCTCTTTTTTGTTCTGCCATGTTCCTAATCCTCCACGCCTATTTCAGTCCGGAATTAAACCTCTCTATAATCTCCGTCTACAACATCATCTGCCGCTTCTGCTGCGCCCATATCAGGTTCGCCCTGTGCACCTGCTGCTCCCATGTCCGGACCGCCCTGTGCCTGCTGCATATTCTCATACATCTTTGTAAATAAGGACTGAGCGGAATTTGTCAGTTTTTCTTTTGCCGCTTTCAGCTCATCTATCTGGCTGTCAGTCATTTCCTGGTCTTTCGTCTTTTCCAGAATATCCTTAACTGCCTGTAAATCAGCTTCTACACCCGCTTTTTCGGATGCGTCAATCTTATCTCCTACTTCGCCGAGTGCTTTCTCTGTCTGGAATACGAAAGAGTCTGCGTCATTTCTCGTATCAATAGCTTCTTTTCTCTTCTTATCCTGTGCTTCGTATTCAGCCGCTTCTTTTACTGCCTTATCGATTTCATCATCAGACATATTAGAGCCTGCCGTAATTGTGATATGCTGCTCTTTTCCTGTTCCCAAATCTTTTGCGGATACATTTACGATACCGTTTGCATCAATATCAAATGTAACTTCAATCTGCGGAACGCCACGCATTGCCGGCGGAATACCATCCAGTCTGAACTGTCCGAGAGATTTATTATCTTTCGCAAACTGTCTTTCACCCTGTACGACATTAATATCCACTGCCGTCTGATTATCTGCTGCCGTAGAGAATATCTGGCTCTTCTTTGTCGGAATGGTTGTATTTCTTTCAATCAATCTG
>CAZKOR010000086.1:0-11578 GCA_964554405.1 uncultured Bacteroides sp.
TTATATTACAATATCATTACCTCTATGTCTAGTATATCCACATCCCACTGAATCGGATAGTAGCCGCATTTCTTTGCCACTTTTATGACATCATTGTCATAATCTCCATAGGGTGGGCGGAACAAAAACATTTCATATCCGGTCAACTCCTGCACTTTTCTATGTACTGCCATAAGTTCTTCCTCACATTCGCTGTCGGACAGCTGTGACATATTTTTATGATTTTCACTGTGGTTTCCCAAATCGTGTCCGTCTGCAAGAATTGCCTTTACATCATCAGGATAAGCCTCCACCCATCCGCCGGTCATAAAAAATGTTACTTTTACATTATGTTTTTTTAAAATTTCCAGTATTTTAGCGGTGTCTTCATTTCCCCAAGCCGCATCAAAGCTTAAGGCAATCTGCGGTTTTTCCGTCTGTACGCAATAGATAGGAAGCTCTCTTCCATTTACGGTATTGCTGACGGTAATGGAATCCGGCAACACTTTGACAATTCCCTGAATAAGCGCAACCGTTGCCAATATAAAAGCTGCCGACATAACGGCATGGGATAAAATCTCCTTCCGAAACTCTGCTTTTTTCCACTCCTTTTTTGTCTGATATTTCTTTTTCACCTCATGCTTTTTGCTGTCGTTTTTCTGAGAACTGCTTTTTTCCTCACTCATTTTTCTCTCCAGCTCATTGAGAATCAGCTTGATTTTTTCATCCCAGGTTCTTTTATTTTTGTTCATAAAAATGTCACCCTATACTGTTATTTGTACAGTATATGCCGATGTATTCCAATCTTTGAAAACAATTTATGAAAATGAGTTTCCTGATATAAATGTTGTGAATGGGATAAAAAATATCATAAAAAGATTAAAAAAATTCAATTTACCTCTTAACAAATATTAACAAATGCCGAAATAATATACATAAGATGTATTAACAAGGTTCAGGCACGGATGCCGAAAACAATAATTTCATATCAAAGGAGTGATACTTATGGGAACTAGCATTTCCGGTTTTGATTCCGGCGCATCAAACATTTACTCAAGTTTATTAGGTGGAAGTTCTTCAGACGGAACAGGCGCTTCCACGCTGTTAGCAGACTACGCTTCCATTAAAAACGGCAGTTACGGCAAAATGATGAAAGCATATTATGCAAAACAGAAAGCAGCTGAAGCAGAGGAAGATGAAGCAACTGCTAAGAAAAATTCAAAGACGATAAAGGACGCTTCATCTGCAAGTGCGGCAAAAAAATTTTATGACACTGCATCCAAGATGAGCAGTTTGGATTACAGTGCGGGTAACATCGATAAATTGTATGATGAGATATCTGCATTTATCAAAGATTACAATTCCATGATGACCAGCGCTTCCAAGAGCAAGAACTCTGCTGTTCAGGCACAGGCGGATTCTTTGAATGATTATGTATATCAGAATTACAAATTATTTGCCAAAATCGGTGTTACAATGAATTCTGACCGTACTTTATCGATTGATGAAGATACTTTTAAGAAAGTAAATGAGAAAACCGGCGCAACCAATGTTCCGACTATGACTACGCTGTTTAAGGGATATGGTTCCTTTGCAGACAAGGCTTCTGACAGAGCGAGCAAAATTTATCGTCTTGCAAGCGAAGGTGATTCCGTTACTTCTGCTAAGGCTAAATATGCCGGCACGACAGGCAGCGTTTCCGCAAGCGATACGGACAGTACATCTTCCAAAAAAGGAACATCCAAAACCGCAAAAGATTCCAAATCGGCTGATTTGGCAAGCGCACTTTATAAATCCGTTGAGAAGCTGGGCGCTATGACAATCGATAACAGCAATACAACCAGTGTATACAATGCATTTTCTTCTTTGATTTCGGATTACAATGCGCTTATCAAGAAGTCCTCGGAAAGCGAGAACTCTAATGTTATTAAACAGACAGATTATTTGAAAGATCTCATCAACAGCAATAAGAGCGCTTTTGAAAAAATAGGCATAACTGTAAAGTCTGACAAATCACTGTCTATTGACGAAAGTAAGTTCAAAGCTGCTGACATGAGTGATGTAAAGAAACTCTTTACCGGTTCATACTCTTTTGCAGAAAAGATGACTGACAGAATCAATCAGATTTACCGCTATGCTACACAGGGCGACTCTCTGAACGGTCAGACATATAACAGCCAGGGCGGCTACAGTGCTGCAGGTACAGGGTCTATGTTGGATAGTACAGTATAAAACCACAAGGCTGACGCCTTGTGCTATAAGAATGCTTCGCATTCTTATTGTGGCATAATTTTTTAACCTAAGAAAAGCCCCGAATTTCGGGGCTTTTCTTTTCGCCTTTTTATTTGAACGGATTCTCTGTTGGATAAGGAATATTCTTAGGCTGATTATAGCCGATTTCGCTGACATCCACGCCGATATACTTAAATACTTCATAGAGTGCTTTTCCGTAGTGTCCAAAAGCAACAGCGCCGTGGTGCGGATAATTTTTCTCAATCAATACATGACGGTAGAATCTTCCCATCTCATGAATAGCGAATACGCCGATTCCTCCAAAGGATTTGGTTGCTACCGGAAGGATTTCGCCCTCTGCCACATAAGCGCGCAGAATGTTGTCCGCCGTACTCTGTAAACGATAGAATGTGATATCTCCGGGAACGATATCTCCCTCCAAAGTACCCTGCGTTACTTCCTCCGGAAGGCTTCTTGCCATAATCATCTGATACTCCATGCTGCTCTTTGTAAGTTTCTTAGAGCATGTATTACCGCAATGGAAGCCCATGAATGTATCTGTAAACTGATAGTCAAATTTGTTTTCAATTGACTCTTTAAACATATCTTTTGGTACGGAGTTGTTGATATCCAATAAAGTTACGATATCATCGCTGACTGCCGTGCCGATGAATTCGCTTAAGCATCCATAAATATCAACTTCACAGGATACCGGAATGCCTCTTCCTGTCAGACGGCTGTTGACATAGCAGGGAACAAACCCAAACTGTGTCTGGAATGCCGGCCAGCATTTTCCTGCAATGGCAACATATTCTCTGTAACCTTTGTGATCTTCAATCCAGTCAAGCAGTGTCAGCTCATACTGTGCCAGTTTCGGCAGAATTTCCGGTTTGTTGTTGCCGGCGCCAAGTTCTGCTTCCATATCTTTTACAATATCCGGAATACGTGCATCACCCTCATGCTTATTGAATGCTTCAAATAAATCCAGTTCTGAATTTTCTTCGATCTCAACGCCTAAGTTGTAAAGCTGTTTAATCGGTGCATTACAAGCTAAGAAATTCAGCGGACGAGGTCCGAAAGAAATAATCTTTAAGCTGGAAAGTCCAACAATTGCGCGTGCAATCGGAATAAACTCATGAATCATCTGTGCGCAGTCATCCGCATCACCTACCGGATATTCCGGAATATAAGCTTTTACATTACGAAGTTTTAAGTTATAGCTTGCATTCAGCATACCGCAATAAGCATCGCCGCGTCCCTGGATTAAATCATTCTGGGATTCCTCTGCTGCCGCTACGAACATCTTCGGTCCTTCGAAATGTTTTGCAAGCAGTGTTTCGGAAATCTCCGGTCCGAAGTTTCCAAGATATACGCAAAGCGCATTACAGCCATGCTCTTTGATATCTTTTAAAGCATTGACCATATCAATTTCACTTTCAATGATACAAACCGGACATTCATAAATATCCGCTGCATCATATGCCTTGTTATAGGCTTCCACTAAAGCCTTTCTCCTGTTGACTGCCAAAGATGCCGGGAAGCAGTCACGGCTTACTGCTACAATGCCGATTTTTACTTTTGGTATGTTGTTCATATATTATCCTCCTTTAACCGGGTCTACCGGTATTAATTACTACTCTCTGATGTCCAGATTTTTTCCTGTCAGACCGATATGCGCTCCAGCGTCCAAACCGCCTTCCGGATGACCTATCAGCCACTTATTCTGTGCCGTTATCAGTGCATCCTCCCATCCCTCATGCTTTTCTTCCAAAGGATAATTGGTTCTTGCCGGTAAAACAATACCCACTTTAAAGCCGTTTTCATCCGCACTGCACGGTGCATAGTGAAGCGTTGTCGCATAAAGTTCCACCGCCGTACCTGCCGGTACTAAAAACGCTTCCATTTTGGCAGTATCATAGGTAAAATCATCTGTAATATCCTGCTGCATGCCGACAATCAGTACGGCATCCGTCGCTGCTACATTGATTTCAGAACTTCTATGATATTCAATGGCATTTAACTTATAGTTATGTCCATTACAGTATCCGATTTCTATAGGGAGTTCTCCGTAAGTCCTCTTCTGCAATTCTTTTGCGGCTGTTGTTGCCTCTAACGCTGCAATAGACGGTTCATATGCCACGCCATCCGGCAGCGGAGTCTCTCTCTTAATGGCTTCCACTAAATCGGAAAAGTCAATGCCCTGTACTACCCTGCCGTATTTTCTGAATGCAGGGTCTGTAATCTTTTTAATTTCCATACAATTGTATGCTCCTTTCCTTTAAAAGTATAATATAAAATAAATAATAATGTCACTAAAGAAACAATTTCTGACACGCGCCAATACCAAGGCTCATAATATGCCATATGAAATGTGCCGTTATAATCTGCCGGAACGGAAACTGCCACGCGTCCATTATCTCCCTGGAACGTTTCCAGTTCCGCTTTACCCTGACTGTCATACGCTTTGTAACCACTATAATAAAGAACCGGCAGAAGAATCTGCTGTTCCTGTTCGGTCGGATTGGTAACGGAAATATCGAATGTCAGATACTTGTGTTCTATATCATGAATCTGTAATGCTTCGTCTTTCTCAATTTCTTTGGTTAGATTGCCCGTATTTGTTACTATAGGAAGATACTCCGCATTTCCAATATTATGAGAATCTATTTCCACACTGTCCAAATAGACCTCATCAGTTTTAATCGTTTCAAAATATCGGATATCCTGATATAATGCGACACAGCACAGTAACCCGGCTATCATATACAACATTCTTTTATCAAGACTATTTACAACAAAAAAGAATGCGCCAAGGCTGGCAGCAAAAGCAACCATTACACTGATAAAACGATCCTGATATTGTATTGTAGTAAAAAATTTGGGAAAGACAAAACTGATTTTCGCAATTCCAACCACTGGAAATAAATCAGTGCATACCCAAAGCGCAAAAACAGTAAAACCCAAAACCCCTCGACTGCATTTTGTTAAGACATTCTTTTTATGCATCGGAATTGTTATAATATAAAGCAATAAAACAAATAGAATTGCAAATCCAATACAATAAGGCTCAACAAAAAGCTGATACAGATTTTTTCCATCCTGTGCAAAGTTTTCCAAATATGCATAATAATCCTCAATTTCCACGTTCTGCCCAAGTTTGGTATTAATATGAAGTCTTTCGCCTATCATATACTGCAAAAAAGGAACTAAGAACCATAAATTCAATAAAACGGACACAGCGACTGCCTTTACAAGCTCTAATAAAGTATTTTTTCTAAATATTTTCCTTATCATGACCAGACAACACAGAATAGAAAAAGCGCCAATCATTAAACAACTGATCATATGCGTCATCAGTAATCCTGTAAAACCTAATGTCAAAGGAATCCATAACTTTTTATACTCCTTACTTTTCTCATCCTCTGTTAAAAGAAGATAAAATCCTTCCAGTACAAGCGGATAAAACATCATAGCGCTATAGTTACCAATCATCGCCGTATACCACAAGACCAGTCTTGCTGCGCTACAAGTATATAAAATACTTCCCACCATAGCCGCAATATCATCTTTGCACATTTTTCTAAAGGCATAAAAAGAAATAAGGACAGTAACAATATTAACAGTTTCCGCATAATATTTAAAAGCATCCTGCAAGGTAAAACCTATCATCCGCAATATCGCCGGAAAATATAAGAAAATATCTCCATAGAAAATGGACGATGCATAACCATATCCATCAAGCCATCCTGGCTGAATCCTGACAGGAAACTGCCTGGTCAGCAGTCCTTTGTATACCCCTTCCAACCGTTGTAAATGAAAATCCAAATCCACGCCATATGTCAGACCATTCTGATACAGGGGCAGCCCCACGAAAAAGGCTGTAAAAGCAAGTGCTATCAAAACAATTCTGCGTTCTGTGCCCCATATCTTATAGTATTTATAATACCACCATATAAATAAATCCAGAATTAATAAAAAAGCTGCCAGAAAGAATATAGGATATACATATGTCAATTTGGAAGAGACTACATGCACCTGCAACAACTGTATATAATCTCCTTCTGCTGCATCTCCTGTCAATCTGATTTTAAAGCGTATTGCAGAATTATCATGAATTCTGACACGAAAAGAAACATTGTCATCTTTCGAGTTCAGTGGAAACTCATTATTATCAACCAGTTCTTTTCCATTTCTTACCTGATTATAAATAAGTCCAGCCTGTACAATTCCATGTTTCGCATAAGACACATCAAAATAATAAATACCTTTCTTCAGCTGAAAAGCAGGAGTAACAACCGCCTTCATACCCTCATAGGATGTGTCCAGATATCCCCCCCCAATGTAATTGCGTTCCATATCCTGCAGCTGCATATCATCTGAAGTAAATATCAGTTCAGTCTGCTCATATGTTGCGACGGAAAAAAGCGCATATGCCAAAAACACAATTAATTCCGCAACTATCACTAATATCTTCTTTTTGGCAATCATCAATTTTAACATTTGATAAATTCCCTTCCTTTTTTCCGTATACTATATACTGCTTATCTACTGAATCTTATCAAAAAGAGCCTTACAAGCCGGATATATTTCCTTAAACTGCTGATAACGCGCCTCATACTTCTCGACAAGCGCCGCTTCGGGTTCTACCGTATCAATCACTTTTACAATCTTCGCGGCAGCTTCTTCCACATCCGCGTACTCACCGCAGGCAACCGCCGCTAACATAGCGCCGCCCATCGCAGGCCCTTCTTCGCTTTCTATAACGTCAACTTTTAAATTCAGGACATTTGCTATAATCTTCTTCCAGAGGGGACTCTTTGCGCCGCCGCCGCAGATTTTCGTTCTGTCAATCTGAATGCCCAGGGATTTTGCCACCTCAAAAGAATCACGCAGAGCAAAGGCAACGCCCTCGAGAACCGCCTGTGTCATATCAGCCCTTGTCGTATCCATTGTCATGCCGATAAACGTACCTCTTGCATTCGGATTGTTATGCGGAGAACGCTCTCCCATTAAATAAGGCAGGAAATAAACATGGTTCTCACCCAGCTTTGTAATTTCTTTCTGCTGTGCGCTGTAGTCATCCGTGCCGATAATGTCGTCCATCCACCATTTATTACAGGAAGCCGCGCTTAACATACATCCCATCAGATGATAATGTCCGTCCGCATGTGCAAAAGCATGTAACGCATTATACTTATCCACACCGAATTTATTAGAAGAAATGAAAATAGTGCCGCTTGTTCCAAGAGAGATATTGCACATACCGTCTCCGACCGTTCCCGTTCCTACTGCTGCTGCCGCATTATCGCCCGCGCCTGCCGCCACTTTGACATTTTCGGAAATCCCCAGTTCTTTTGCAATGTCAGGAAGCACTGTTCCAACCGTTTCGTAGCTTTCATAAATCTTTGCAAGCTGTTCTTCCTTAATACCGCAGATATCGCACATCTCTTTAGACCAGCAGCGGTTTTTCACGTCAAAAACGAGCATGCCGGAAGCATCCGATACATCGGTACAATGAACTCCCGTTAGTTTATAGGCGATATAATCCTTAGGCAGCATAATTTTCTGTATTCTGGCAAAATTTTCAGGCTCTTCATTTTTTACCCAGAGAATTTTAGGCGCTGTAAATCCGGTAAAGGATATGTTCGCCGTATATTCGGAAAGTTTGTCCTTTCCGATCACATTATTTAAATAATCGCATTCTTTTGCTGTTCTTCCGTCATTCCATAAAATCGCGGGTCTGATAACCTCATCGTTCTCATCCAGAATCACCAGTCCGTGCATCTGTCCGCCGAAACTGATGCCTGCTACCTGACTTTTATCAAAATCTTTCAGCAGCTCTTTTATTCCGTTCATGGTCTGTTCATACCAGTCTTCCGGCTTTTGTTCCGACCAGCCCGGATGCGGAAAATACAGAGGATACTCTTTGGAAACGATATTTTGTATTTTCCCGTCGCTATCCATTAAAAGTAATTTTACCGCCGAAGTTCCTAAATCCACACCTATGTATAGCATACAATACCTCCTTATATGATATAAAATAATCCCCTATCGTTTACAAATATTCTAAATACCATACTGACAGGGGATTAAAAACCTTATATTAATATTAACCATTGCCAATAAAACTGTCAAGCGGAATAATACTCTTATTCTTTTACACCGCCAAGCGTCATTCCCGTTACAAAATACCTCTGTAAGAACGGATAAAGGCATATAATCGGAAGCATCGTAACAATCGTTGCCGCCGCACGTACTGATGTCGGCGTTACGTTACCGCCGGAATTTTTCATGGATTCCAGAGAAGTTCCCTGACTGGTAACGGATGCCAGCAGTTTCATCAACTCATACTGCAATGTTGTCAGATTGGAAGCCATCCGGTTGTACAGCATTGCATCAAACCATGAGTTCCACTGCCCTACTGCGACAAATAATGCTACCGTTGCATATACGGGCATACAGAGCGGTGATATGATTTTCAGAAAAATCGTTCCGTATCCTGCGCCGTCCAACTGTGCAGATTCTTCCAAACTGTCCGGTATGCCGTTCATATAAGTACGGATGACAAGCATATTGAATGCGCTGACCATACCCGGAATAATATATACCGAAAAGCTGTTCATCATGCCCAGTCCCTTATACAACAGGAACGTAGGGATAAGACCGCCGTTTACATACATGGTAACAACCCAGAAAAACGATAACTGCTTTTTAAATAAGAATTTTTTCCGGCTGATGATAAATGCCAGTATTGCATTCGCCGCCAATGCAAGAACCGTACCTATCACAGTTCTTAGCACCGAAATATATGCGCCTGTAACCAGATTATTTTTTTGTAATACTGTCGTATAATTTTTCAGCGTCCATTTTCTCGGCCACAAATAAATACCGCCGCGAAGTGCGTCAGTACCATCGTTAAACGATACTGCTAACGTGTTTAGTACGGGATATAATGTGATAACCACAAATAATATCATAAAAATTGTATTGCAGATAACGAATATTCTATCCGCCAGCGATTTCTTTTTCTTCATAATCTTTTTATCCCCCTTTCCTAGAACAAACGCTCTTCGCCGTTACGTTTTGCAATCTGATTCGCAATTAATATCAGAACAATACTTACAACACTCTTAAAGATACCTGCCGCCGTACCGATAGAATAATCACTCTGACTGATACCCCATTTCAAAACATAAATGTCAATCGTCTGGGAAACACTCTGCACAAGTCCGTTTCCGAGCAGGTACTGGATTTCAAATCCGGCATTCAAAACATTACCCACATTCATGAGCAGCAATATCATAATGGTAGGTTTGATTCCCGGCAGTGTTACATATTTGATTTTTGCCCACCTGCCTGCACCGTCTATGGCGGCCGCTTCATACAAAGACGGGTCTATCGCTGTGATGGCAGCCAGATAGATAATCGCATTCCATCCTGTTTCTTTCCAGACATTCGCAAAGGCAACGATGGGCCAGAAATACTTTGGATGTGCAAAAAAGTTGATTGACTGGTCAACGATATGAAATTTAAGCAGCAACTCGTTTACAATACCGCTTCCTGATAGTGCGTCATGAAGAATTCCGGTAACAATAATCCAGGAAAGGAAGTGCGGCAGATAAGAAATTGTCTGAACTACCTTTTTTCCTCCCTTTGAAACAATTTCATTCAGCAAAATTGCAAATACTATTGCCGTAATAAAGGTCACAACCAAATTTATCACGCCCATAGCAAGGGTATTTCGCAATGTTTGAAGAAATGTGATATCTGTAAACAACTGCTTAAATTTAGCCATTCCGATAAATGTAGAATGTAAAAGTCCATCCTTAGGCTTATACTGCTGAAATGCCATAAGCCAGCCAACTAGCGGAAGATAGTAAAAGATCACGCCGTAGACTACGATAATTGCGGCCCAGATCAAAAGCACTTTCTGCTGTTTGATTTCTTTCCATGAAATCTCTATTTTCGGCTCTATAGCATTCGCTTTCTTTTTTCTTTTCATATTATTTGCCATAAACTCACCCCTGTTTACGAATACAGGCAGATGGAACTTATGCCGCATCTGCCTGTACAAGATTTCTTAATTATACTTAGCTGCCTCTGCCATTCTCTTATCCAGTTCTGTCTGCATCTCATCAAGGAAATCCTGCGGTTTAACGCTTTCATAAGCGCTCATATACTCAGACCATCCTGTTTCAAAATCCGGCGCCATAACTACTTTAGGAAGATATTCATGTTTAATCTCACCCATTCTGTTCCAGGCAGTTCCGCCGGGTGTGCTGGTTGTCAATGTATTAGAATATGACCACATCGGATACCAGGCTCCGGGAGCTTCCGTTGTACCAATCATTTCAACGTAAGTCTGTACGCCATATGCTTCAAAACACTCTTTTACATCCGGCTGTAAAGTTTCAAAGAACATGTTCGGCTGTCCATCCGGTTTATTTGCATTGATTCCGTCATCACTGGTTCCCGAATACTGCGGGAAGTAAGAATAGGAACATAAATGTGACGCCTTATATGCTGCATCCGCACAATTCGCTACCTGTTCAGCTGTACGAGTAAACTCGCCGCTGTCGAGTACCTGATAGTCAACATCTTTCACACCCCAGAATCTTAAGTCATGAATCTCCTGGGATAACAGAGCATCTACAAACGCCAAAGCTCCTTCTACATCTTTACAGCTCTCAGTGATTGCAAGACCGCTGGAAACATTCAAAACACCGCCGGAGTTATGCCACTGGTTCTGCATACCCTCTTCAATCGTAATCGGAAGCGGTACATAGTTACAACCCTGCGCATCTAATCCCTGCTGTCTTAACGCATCGCCTGCAGTATATGCAAAATCCCACCACTGGTCGATCATTCCCAGTACACGGCCTGTTGAAAGCTTTGCAATATATTCATCATAAATCTGAGTGAAAGATTCAGGGTCTACGATTCCCTTCTTGTATTCCTCATTCAGTTTCTGGAAATATCTCTTTGCTGTAGGTGTTGTGTTATAATCTACAACCTTTAATGTATTAGGATCAACAATGACTGAACCGTCGTTCGGATATCCATCCAAAAACTGCGGAGCATTCTCCAGACAGAAATAACGCCAGTCATCACACAAAATCGTATAAGGAATATTGGGCGTACCGTCTTCCATTGTCGGATTAGCTTCATTATATGCCTCAATCAAATCAAAATACTGATCCATTGTCTTAACTTCCGGATATCCTGCCCACTTTAATACTCTTGTCTGAATCCAGAATGCTTCATCATTGTGTGTACAAACACTTTCCTGATTCTTAATACAGCTAAACTGCGGAATCCAATAAATCTTACCGTCATCCTGTCTTAACTGATCCCACTGCTGTTCTGT
>CAZKOR010000086.1:11678-15140 GCA_964554405.1 uncultured Bacteroides sp.
CTTCCAAACAATCGGGGAAACTATATAAAAAGACATGACAAAGTATAGAATATTTTAATTTACCCTGTCTTTTTATTGAGGGGTATGTGTCTGCTTCCGAAATTTTGCAGGTGTACATCCTTTGACTGCAATAAAGCGGTTGACAAAATAATCCAGATCCCGATAACCGACAGATTCTGCAATTTCATATATTTTATCGTTTGTCCTAAGAAGCTTTACCGCCGCCTGTTCAATGCGGTAGTTATTGAGATAATCTTTAAATGACTGTCCATATTGTTTGCGGAAAATCTGTCCAAGATAAGCGCTGTTCACATAGTATTTCCGTGAAAAATCCTTAAGCGTCAGATTTTGGGCATAATTTTCCCGAACCTCCCTCTCGATTTCCGTCAAAACACTGTGGGAAACTTTTTTTCTTAACTGCGTAAGATAGTCTGAATACTCACAGGCAAACCTCGTCAGATGCATGCTGCTTCCCCGCATAATCCCCTCTTCAAATGAACTTTCACTAATATAATGCAGAATTTCCTCCTGCTTCACTTGGTCGTCCTGTTCTGTTGCAAGATGGATTAACTGAAACACCAGATAATTGATATTTAAGTTAAAGGTATCGCCCATGACTCCCATTTGCTTCATCTCTTCATAAAACTGCTCCACACTCTTCCGTATCTGCACTTTATTATTCTGTTCAATCGCCGCAAGCAGTGCGTCCAGACTTTGCTTACAGATTACAATACCGCCGCTGTTTACTTGTACTTCCTCTTCATAAAAGTAGATTTCCTTTTTCACTTGAAAAGCTTCCAGTATGTTTAACATATAAGCAGAACTGTAGGATTTTGCTATAGCGGAAATATCATTGACCATCTTCCCGGCAATCATCCGGACCGGATGCCGCAGCGTTTTTGTCAGGTGCATCTGAAAATTGCACAGATATTCCTTCTCGCTGCACCCTTTCTTAGCTGCAATATAATGACAATATAAAAATCCGATATCATAGCTTTTTTCATCCTGGGATACATCAAAAATACAATGATCTTCATCCTCTCCCAGATAGTCCATACATGCCTGATAGAGTTCTCTCTGCATCTGACGCAGTTCACCGTCTTTCCATTCCTGCCATTCTTCCAAATTGCAAAGTTCAATATTGATATAACGGATTCCTTCCGATAAGTGCATATGATTTTTGACGTATTCCAGATTCATCTCATCATATTTTCCAAACAGCAAAGCAAGCAGGTTTCTTGCAAGATATGCACGTTCCATCTTTTTCTGATTCTGTTCGTCTATTCTGGTACTTTCGGACATTTTTGCTACTTTATGTAAAATAGACGTTAATTCCTCTTTTCCTACAGGTTTTAAAATATAGTCAGTACATTCCTGACGGATTGCCTGCTGTGCATAGGAAAAATCACTGTAACCGCTCAAAATTACAAAATAGGCCATCGATATTTTTTCCGTTCGAATTGTCTCCAACAATTCCAGACCGCTCATAACCGGCATTTGGATATCTGCAATAATTAAATCTACCTCATTCTCTTTCAGATACTCCAATGCTTCCTGTCCGTTTGACGCTATGTGGGCAATTTCATATCCTTCTTTTGCCCAATCTATTAATACGGACAGTCCCTGTGCAATAAAAGGTTCATCGTCTACCAACATAACCTGCAGCATGTTTTTTCTCCTCCCACTCAGCTTTTAACAGACATATCATACAAAAAACGTATCTGAACCATGGTTCCCATGCCTTTTTCACTTTCAACAGAAAAAAGAACCGTTTCCTCTGTCATCATTTTCAGACGCAGGCAGGCATTTAAAATGCCTACATGGCTTTTTTCTTTCAACATTTCAATATTGACATTCTGCATTTTTTCCTGAATGTCAGTCAGCATTTCCTGCTCCATTCCGCCGCCGGTATCTTCCACCTCTATACAGATTTCTTCTTTTTCCTTATAAACGCGGACGAAAATCCACCCCGGCGTCGTCTTGCTTTCAATCCCATGAACGCAGGCATTTTCTACAAATGTTACAATCGTCAGCTTTGGGATCTGCACACCGGCGCACTCATCTTCCACATTCAGTTCATAAGAGAGTCTGTCTCCAAAACGATATTTCTGTAAACCCAGATATGCCTCAACAAATTCCATTTCTTTTCTTATTTCTACATTGTCAGTACCCCATTCCACATTCTGCCGCTCCATCATGGCAAGTTTTGCTACCATATCCGCAGTTTCATATTCTTTTTTTAACACACTGTGCATCCGTATACTTTCCAGTGCGTTAAAAAGGAAATGTGGGTTAATCTGACTATGCAGCGCCAAAAGTTCTGCATTCTGTCTGGCGATATTCATTTCCTGTTTCTTCAGTTTGTCCTTATATACCGTCTGAATCAGCTCGTTCATTCTTGCTGCCATACGGTTATAATTCTGCATTAAACTTCCGATTTCATCTTTTCCGCGCACACTCGGTATTTCTATCAATCTGTCATTATCCACACTGTCAAAAACATGGCTTAACTCCCATATTCTGACGGTAATCGACCTGTCTATCTGCTTCATAAAAAACCATGGCAGTATAATATTTAACATCAGAAGAAATATAATCGATAAACTGTTCTCTTTCATCCAGAAAGCCACACTGCTTGGCTTTTTCAATATATAAATCTGTAGTTTTTCTCCATAAAGAGACATCTCTTCCTGATAACCAATCTGTTTTTCCTGCAAAAAGCTTTCAAATTCCTGTGACAAACTGTTATGTCCCTCATTTGACAGCATAATCTTCCCATCTCTGCATATATATACCGGCCAGTCATAATGCATCGCCTCTATACTTCTTACAATGTTTCTGTAATCAATTTCTATCTTGACTATCTTTTCACAGGGAGGATTTGGAAAAAAATCCATTTTTCGGAGGAAAAAAATTTTTCTTTTCGCACTTACCGCCGGGCTTTTTAAGTCATCATAATAAAACAAAAGCTGCATATTCTGCGCACTCTTCTGCAGATTCTGATACCAGTCCGTATCTTTCACTTCGGAAAGTCTGGAAAACTCACCGCCGTTTACAATCGTTTCGTTATCTGCATACATTGTCACCTGTATATTGTCTATTGCAATACTTCCCTCAAACAGTGTATCCTTTAACAATCTCTGCTTTGCCGCCACATAATCCAACGGCGTTTGATAAGATGTATTCATAAAGTCACCTATATACTTATTTAAATAAATATTGTTCGCCGTTGCAGCAACATATTCCACCGAACGGGAAAGATTGTACTCTACCGCACTTGCTACATTTTTCATCTCATATTGCTGCTTTGCCTGCTCGGAATGAATCATGGTATACAGAATGATACCGTCTGTCACAAAAAGAGGAATCAGTACGCAAAAAAGATACAGTACCTGCAGCTTCCTTTTCAGTTTGTAATCGTTCAGCCATTTTTCAAGCTTATCTTTCAATCTATACATTCTT
>CAZKOR010000087.1:0-15131 GCA_964554405.1 uncultured Bacteroides sp.
CGAACGGCACGTACTGGTGGTGTGAGAGGGGAGATTTAATCTCCCCTACTCGATTATCAAATTTTGACGGAAGCTAATGGAAGGAAATATTATGAAAAAGATTTTAATTATAATGACTGCATGTACGTTATTACTTGCCGGATGTAGTATATCAAATCAACAGGATGTATCGGGGATGGTGTCTGATATACAAGAGGAAGAAATGTCCGAAGAAAAGAATGAAGAAGACGAATATGCAAACACAGAGGAATTAGCAGAGGAGGTAAATACGGAAGTCACTGAAATTACCCCTAATTATTATCATTCTGTTTCCGATGCTGATGCAGCATCGGTTTATCTTGGCGGTGTCGGTGGTATTTATAGAATTGATTCTGAATCGGAGGTACAGACTGTTTATTCTGCTCCACATATTGTAGGAGCCGCATTGTATGGAGATTATGTTTTTTCACTTGAGTATATTGTTACGGATAATGGCATGACAGTAGCTCTTATTAGGATTAACACAGATGATTCAGCTAAGGAGGTTGTGACACAGGTTAATTCCGGAAGTTATGATTTGAAAATTATTGATAATATGCTTATTTTATCAGAAGAAATATTAGGAGACTATGGGATTGAAACAGTATATCAAGCGTATACTTTGGATGACAATGGAAACCTAACATCAGAAATACCGCAGGATGTTTATGCGCAGTTTGTTTTGCCGGATGATGAAGAAGGTATGCGTTTGCTCATAGACCCTTGGTTTAGTACAAAATATTTTGATTACGTTTGCTTTATAAAAGGCATAGGGGTAATGGACATAAACAGTGTATGGATCAGAAAAGAGAATGAAGAATCAGCAGAAGAGATTGTTGCATGTGTCGGGATGCCTTTAGTGGGTAAAGACAAAATTTTTTATTGCGATAGTGATGGGAAAACTTTGTTGCAGCATTCATTGGATAATTCGCAGGAGACGGTGCTCTATGAAATTCCCGACGATGACGATTTATTACTGCTTACCTATGATGCCGAATGGGTTTATTTTAGGCAGAAAGCGGAGTTAGACGAGTACAATGAGCTGCCTTCATTTATTATGAGGGTTAATCTGCAAGACCATAGAACAGAGGAAATTTATGAGTTACAGCCGGGCAGCGCTATAAATAATTTTAATGTTTACGATAATAATTGCTATTTCATTTTATCAGATACAGAGGGACCCGATGGCTGGATATGCTGTAATCTGAATGATCTTAGTATCGTAGAAATTCACTCATTGATAAAATGAGTAATCTTCATCTGTCTTTGAAGTCTCGCTTTTAAAAGACCGAGAAACCTGTCATTCCCAATGACAGTCAGCATAGGACCGAAAGACATAACTTCTATTAAAAGCTCGGTTTCCATTGTTTGATTATAGTAAATCAGGCATTCATAAGTATTTTCGTCGATTTTGGCAGTATTTTTTTCATAATTGGCAAAATGCAGCATAGCGCGTTCAAGAGCATTTCTTTTGTTGACGATATGCAGTTTAAGTGGTTCTTTATAGTAAGAGTTACGGATAATGGTATTTAAGTCAATATCCGAAGAAAGGGTTTTCGGCAGTAGCTCAACGTTTTGCATACGGGAGAGATTTAAAATCTCGAGTCTCATTTTCTGACCATTCATATGCTTTAGGGCAAGAAGACGGAACTTATCATTTTTTACAGAATATTCCAGACGCGCCGGAATATAGTGATGATGGACACGGCGGCCTTTAGGGGAGGTGTAGTCAATATCTACATATTGTCTGTTTTTTTGCGCCTGAAGCAGTATGCGGAAGTTATTGCGGTATGTTTCGTCCTGATAGGGATCTCTGTCGGCAAACTGGTCGTAGTAGAAGAATTGTTCCGGCTTCCAGAGCGGTGTGACAGTATCTAACATACCATTCAGGTATTCCAGTTGGTGTGAATCAAGAAAGAGCCCTATGCGCGAATCTAATAATATAGCTTTTAAATAGGATTTTTCAAGGTCGGATAACGGCTGTATAAAAGAGGAAGTAAGTTTGGAAAAATATAACTCTCCTTCTTTGCGGAATAAATTCCATGAGCCATCATCAAGTTTTGGGATAATAGAAAGCATGCTCTCTTCAAAACCTTCGCCGGAGATCCGCGCACGAATATCCTGCATTGAAAGAGCATCCTGTTCGGATAATAAATGTCGTAATACCTGATAATAACAGCTATATATTTCAGAAAACAATTCCATACTTTTCACCGTTTCCTTTTTCATATCCCGTTGTCTATATGATATATGCGGTACATATCCTGTAAATCCCTATAGAAACATTTTTCCACCGATTTATCGCTGCATTCCAGTGATAAGATTCGACCTGTAAATGTGCGTATCCATGGCAAAAGTTCGTTACAATCAAATGTTTCAACTTCGTATTGATAAGTATTTGGGGCTGTTTTGGTAACAACGCCATTTCTGCCTTCTTGTTTTAAGCGGGTAAGGATATAATTTTCGGCGGGTTCCAAAATCTGCAGCGTCATTGTCAATTTGTCAAGAAAATGCTTTCCTTCATTTTGAAAAGAAACGCCCCATAGTTTTCCGCGGTTTTGATTTAACTGGTTTAGCAGGGTGTCATATTCTTCCGATTGTGCAAGGAGAGTAACGCTCTTAATCGAATCAAGGCGTAAGCAGGTAAAGCGTTTGTTTCGATGGGTGTAAGCACATAGAAAACGCCTGCCGCTTCTGGTGCTGACAAATATTTGTAATGGTATACAGCGTGTTGTGGACATCACCTGACTTTTAGAGCCTTTCATGGTGAGTTCCACAGCCGCTTGATTGTTCATGGCATCCAAGAGTGTAAAAAGTATTTCATCTTCTAATGTATGTACGAAGAAGTTGTGTTTTACACGGAAACTCCGGTTCGGATAATCGAACTGCTCCGAAATCTCGTTTCCGATAATACCGAAAATCCCTGCCATTTGATAAAAGGAAAGGGCATCCAGCACGGCTTCGTTGGATTTTATCCAGACAGCAAGCGTGTTGTCTAGGGAAAAGAAGATTGTTTTTCCAACCTTTTCTTTTTGCAATAATCCCTCTTTGGCATATGCATTGCACTTTCGGCGGACGATTTGGACGTCAAAAAGGGATTCGTAATCTGAAACCAGACTGTCCGCTATTTCCTCTGCTGTCATTCTTTTGCCGTCCTGCAGTAAGTCCAGTATCAGGAAATGCAGCACAATATCGTTATCAGTAAAGCTTTTTGTTTTCCATACCTGAAAAAGAGGATTGGTATCCAGAAGATTGCTGTCTATGGCAAGGGAAATATTGGAGCCGTTAGACACATAATCTTTCCGTACATAAGGGGAAAGCCAGCTTTCTAACCGCCGCCTTTCATTGTCGTAGGTTCGCGGGCTTTTATCCTTAAATTCATCTCTTGTTTTAAAGCCATAAACAAAGAAATCCCGGACATATTCTCTTGTTTTTGGAAAGCTTTTTATCAGCTCCTGAAAATCGGACATTGTTTGTTAACTCCTGTTTTAGGTTATTTGTCGGTAAGAATTGCAGCGCAATTCTTGTAACGCAAGCCTTTAGGCTTGCGTTTAGTATAGCACAATTTTAAATGCGCATACAATTTTTAGACACGATTTTTTATATGCAATTAAGTTCGCAACTTTTTTGAAATGATAATCTGGAAAATGCTGTATATAATAAATTCATCAGTTACAGGAGAACAGATAATTGCGAAGCTCATAAATAGGCTGAATATGAAATGGAAAGGATGAGGATGATATGTTCGTACTTTATAATGAAAAGACAAAATATCCGGTAAAAATATGGTTGGAAAATGAAGGACAATTAGAGGAAAATTGTCTGGAACAGGCATATCACCTGTCACAGCTTCCTTTCATACATAAATGGGTTTGCTTGATGCCGGATACCCATGCGGGAAAAGGAATGCCGATTGGCGGAGTGATTGCGACAAAGGATGTGATTATTCCCAATGCGGTTGGCGTGGATATCGGGTGTGGAATGGATTTTATTCCGACGAATATCCGTGTCGATGATATCCGGGATGTTCTAACAGGAAACGGTACGCTGATTCAGACGATGATAAGCAATATCATGAGAGAGATTCCGTTAAATACGGAGAGATATAAAACCCCTCAGCAGTCAGAGACACTTGACAGGGCGAAACAGGAAATAGAGAAATATGAGAAAAATACGGAGCTGATACCTTTAATTGAGGATGGATATTATCAGGTAGGAAGTCTGGGAGGCGGCAATCATTTTATTGAATTGCAGGAAGATCAGGAGGGTTATCTTTGTATCATGATTCACTCCGGAAGCCGTCATCTTGGGAAGGCAATCTGTGATTACTTTCATGAGAAAGCAAGAGAGCTGAACCGAAAATGGTACAGCGAGGTCAAGGACGAATACCGTCTGTCATTTCTTCCGGTACAATCAGACGAAGGACAGCAATACATTCACTGGATGAATCTTGCTCTGGATTATGCTTTTGAGAACCGCGCCCATATGTTGGATAAAACTTGCGCTATCGTGAAGGCACAGATAGAGAAGCATACGGGGCAGGTGGTAGAGTTCGGGGAGGAAATTAACTGTCATCATAACTATGCTGCTTTGGAAAATCATTATGATGCGAATGTCTGGGTACATCGTAAAGGCGCGACAAGAGTACGGGAAGGGGAGCTTGCGGTGATACCGGGAGCAATGGGCTCTTACAGCTATGTAGTGGAAGGAAAAGGCAATAAAGAATCATTTTGCTCTTCTTCACACGGCGCAGGCAGAAGCTATTCCAGATCGGGGGCAATGCGGGAGTTCAGCGTAGAGAAAGTTATGGTAGATTTGAAGGAACAGGGTGTTGTGCTTGGCAAACGTAAGAAAAACGATGTAGCAGAAGAGTGTCGGTTTGCCTATAAGGATATTGATCAGGTTATGGCACAGCAGGAGGATATGGTTACACCAATCAGAAAACTGAAAACGGTTGGTGTAGTCAAAGGGTAGGAAATAATTTATTATGCACGGGTATGGGAAGTAACTTCCTGCCCGGCGGTGCCGGCAGCGTGCTGTCAGGTATACCATAAATATTTCACCATGCTTGAAAAAGCGATAAAGGATGTGTTGTCGAGGGTTCGACTCCCTCCCGTGTAAACGGTAGCTCAGTGGTTAGAGTGCACAATATTATGGCAAAGACCTGTTAAGTCTTGCGGTTCGAATCCGCTCCAAGTAAATACTTTTATCCCGATTTCCGGCACATTCCGTATCTTAGCGGAGGCGGAATGAGAGAGCAGGTCGTTTTGCTGCCGGAAGATTGGGGATACCGCAGGTAAAAAGGATGAACAACGGTCAGCGGAAGATATTTTCGGTGACAGGGGGAATATACAGATGCCGACTTGTTCTTCTTCCCGGATATCTGCTGAACTGACTTCCCGCATCAGGGCGATGAATGAGGGATAAAAGTATTTTCAAATGGTGAAAAAGTTGAAAAAAGATAGAGGAGGAAAGTAAAATGAAGTATATTATCAAAGATAATCAGGCAGGATTTGTATTAAAAAATGGTGTATTCAGAAAAATGATTACCGCAGGAACTTATCATTTTTCTAAAATGTTAGGTTATGAGGTGGAAGTGGAAGAGATGACAGGAGAGCTGAACTATATGGAAGTTCCTTATCAGGTGCTCTCCAAGGACGCGGCATTTCTGGATGCTACCGTACATATGGAAATACCGGATGGTTGTGCAGGGTTTATCTATATAAACGAGAAACTGACTATGTTTGCCACCAGAAAAGAATATACTTTTTGGAATGTATTTGATAAGTATGATATGAAGGTGGTATCCATGAAAGAACCTGTTATCGGGGCGGAAGTTTCTAAGCAGATGCTTTCTCTGGTACCGGGGAAATTTTACACGGAAATATCGGTTGGGGAAGGAGAAACGGGTCTTGTTTATTACGATAATGTGATGCAAAATCAATTATCAAGGGGCGTATATTATTTCTGGAATTATGCGCACAACATTACCTGCAATGTGCTTGATATGAAGCAGAAAGAGCTTGATATCGTGGGACAGGAGATTCTTACCAGAGATAAAATTGGTATTAGAATGAATGTTGCCTGCATATATAAGATAAGGGATGCGGTAGAATTTGCAGCAACCATCACCGATTTGAAAGGGCAGCTTTATTCAGCGGTACAGTTGGCTATCAGGGAAATTGTGGGCAACTATAAGCTGGATGAGATATTAGAGTTAAAAGAGCAGATTTCCAAGGAAATATATGATGTGCTTAAGGAACGCGAGACGATGTTCTGCGTAACTTTCCTGAACGCCGGAATTAAAGATATTATACTTCCCGGTGAGATCAGGGAGATTATGAATTCTGTGCTTGTCGCGGAAAAAGCAGCGCAGGCAAATGTCATTTCCAGAAGGGAAGAGGTAGCGTCTACAAGATCCCTGCTTAATACGGCGAAACTGATGGATGAGAACAGAACGCTCTACAAGTTAAAGGAACTTGAGTATCTGGAAAAAATCTGTGAAAAAGTAGGTGAAATCTCTGTCAATGGAAACGTCGGAATCATAGAGCAGTTAGGAAAGATGATGGGGACAGGGCAGGCATCATAGCACTTTTAATAATTTAATAAATTTAGCAAGGGAAAATAAAAAAATCCCTTGCTAAATTGGTTTGGTTGTGATAAAATATTTGACGTTAGGTTATTTAAAAGCAGCAAAGCTGTGAGAGAACGGCTCCGTGGTCAAGCGGTTAAGACATCGCCCTTTCACGGCGGTAACACGGGTTCGATTCCCGTCGGAGTCATTTAGCAATATGGCGACATAGCCAAGGGGTAAGGCACGGGTCTGCAACACCCTTATCATCGGTTCAAATCCGATTGTCGCCTCTCAAAACCTCAAAACAATGTTTTGAGGTTTTTCTTTTTGGGAGTATTCATGATGAAAAAAAGATATATAACGATTTGTATAATATGCGTGGTGTGTGTAGTTCTAATAGGCTTTGGATTTGTTGTGCTGCGTTTTCGCGGCAGCCATGTTGTATCTGCTAAAGAAGAAGTTGTATCGGCATCGGAAATTGTTTTATACAGACAGGATGATGAAAGATGGGCAGATGAGACATTGGGGGATTCAAGTTATACCATGGAAAAATCAGGATGTCTTGTAAGCTGTATTGCTTCTGCTGTTGCGATGACAAAAGGGGAGAAAACTCCCGGTACTTTAAACGAGGAGTTTTCTGCTCATAACGTATTTGATGCAGAAGGGAACATTTTATGGGATGCTCTGCGGAATATGGGTGAATATGAGGTGGATGTGTATAGCGAGGTAACAGAGGAATTATTAATAGAATGCCTGAAGGATGGCAGATATCCTATTGTCAGAGTCCGAATGCATGGCGTGGGAAATTTTCACTATGTATTGATTGTCAAAGCAGAAAACGGAGAATTTCATTGTATGGACCCATTGGAAGACGAGCTGACAAAATTATCGGAATATGGAAATAGAATCTATGCAGTGCGCTGTGTTTCCCCTGCCAAAGATTAATATCCGAAATTTACCGGAACATAATTAATACCGATATGTTATGATATAGATAAGACAAAATCTTTTGCAAAGGAAACTTATGAGAAAAAGAAAACGAATCTTTATTGTGATATGTTCCATTGTATTGCTGCTGTGTATTTTGTATTTTCTGCTCGTTAATTTTCTTGTAAGCGCGGCGCTTGTTCCATCTTTTATGGAGAAGCTGGAAGCGTTTGAAAGAATTACGGATGAAAGTTATGCGGCACAGGTACAGACATCGGATATTAAAGTCAATCGTCAGTTAAATTTAAATGAGACGAAAGCTTGGTTGGAGCATGCGGAGTGCAGGAAACTTTCGGCAAAGACGGATGATGGCTATATATTGGTTGCAGAGGAATTTCCGGCGGATGAGGATAGTCATAAATGGGCATTGATTTTACATGGCTATACAGGATGGAAAGAAGAGATGTATCCGTTCGCCTATTGGTATCATGAAGAAGGATATCGTGTTGTCGTGCCCGATTTGCGTTGCCAGGGAGAAAGTGAGGGCGACTTTATCGGTATGGGATGGACGGATCACTATGACTGTAATCTGTGGATTGATTATATTTTATGGCAAGACCCTGATGCTAAAATCGTGCTTCACGGGCAGTCGATGGGGGCTGCTACCGCTCTTATGATGACAGGAGAAGATAACGTGTCCGGAAATATCGCTGCAGTGATTTCGGATTGTGCTTATACGGATGCTTATTCCATGTTTGGAGAAAAGATAAAAGAATGGTTTTATTTACCGGCATTTCCGTTAGTAGATTCTGCCTGTGTAGTTCTTAAGTTACGCGGCGGCTACAATTTGAAAGATGCTTCCGCTATCAATGCCGTACAAAAAAGCAGTACGCCGACTCTATTTATCCATGGGGATAAAGATGCAATGATACCTGTCCAAATGACGAAAGATTTATACGAGGCAGCAAGTTGTCCGAAAGGAATTCTGATAATAGAGGGAGCAGGACATGCGCAGGCACAGGATAAAGATCCGGAGACATATTATGAGACGATAAAATCTTTTTTAGAAGAGAACATAAAAGATTAAAAAAGAAAAGGTGTTGAAAAGCACCTTTTCTTTCTGTTAAACTTTTTTTAGTTTATTTTCACATCATCTACAAGGAACGTGTCACCGTCTTCTACGATACAAATCATAGTCTTACCGGTATTCAATTCGATTTCATTACCGTTGTCATCATAATATCTTGTTGCGCCATAGTCGGAAGCCTTTTTCCAAGTAACGTGGATTCCTCTGCCGTTTGTGAAGAACCAGCCGTCTCTCGTGGAGTCGATACACTGGAATGCAAGATATCCTTTTTGGTCACGTACTTCGTAATAAGTGTTTTGAATTAAAATATTCTTAAAGGCAAGCTGCTGACCGTTTGCTTTATCAACATGCGGTCCATCGGCAGCGCCGGATAAATGCTGGTATCTGTCGTATAATCCTGTAGCTTCGTTATATACGAAGTAGCAATTTGTTACCGGATATGTAGGAGACATATCAACTTTATTTGCTGTAATAGCATCACTGTATTGTTCCAAGGTATTAGGAGCATTTTCGGAAGCAAATTGGTAATGCTGTTCATCGGCGTAACCGTCGCGGTATGTCATACTGTAGTTATGTTTATTAATGTCTGCCGTAATGCCTTTTGTGTCTACATAAGCATTATCGGTTGAATTACCGGTATCGCTGGCACGCCAGAAATTACTGCTGGACAATCCGTCGATATCATCTGTATCCGGACGATTGATAACTTCATTAATGTAGAATGGACCGCCGAAATGTATGTAAAAAGCGTCCCATTCAAAAGACCAATATACATAGTAGTCACGGCAGCTTCTGACATTGCCGAGTCTGTCAAAGTCACTCCAGTCCTGGAATAACGCCATCAGACGCGTGATACTGCCTTCAACATTACATTCATATAAAACATCTGCTCGGGAAATACCATATTGTGCAGCAGTTTTTGTATTGGGCATCATAACGGTAACAGGACGCGTATTATTTACTTCTTCGGTTACCCATTCATTTGTAATACGGCTGCGAACCATGCCCTCCTGCGGTGGAACATCTTCATCTGCTGTCTCTTCTTGTTCTTCTTTGTTGTCTTCTACAGTTTCAGGTTCGTTAATGACCACTTGTTCGACAATAGGTTCAATAACCTCTTCTCTTTCCTGTTCTTTGCCACAACCAAATAATAAAAGAGTAGAAGATAAGGCTACAAGAAGAAGCGCTTGCAATCTTTTCATCTGAAATCCTCTCTTTCTCTTCGGGGAATAACCCTGTTGTTCTATCAATGCAGTTTTGTAAAAAACTACATTTGTTATTATAGCACAAGAGAAAGGACACGTCACTAGAAAATACTCGAAAAAATATCTGCTTTTCTGCATTCTTTACAAATATACCCATTTAGATGTATGATTAAAGATATGATAAACTGGTTTTATGAAAAGAAAATAGATGGAGGATAAAGGTAATGGAAAAAATTATTGTGACGGGATGTAACGGGCAGTTAGGAAGAGCTGTAAATAAACTGTATGCAAATGACGGGCGTTACGAACTGGTGAATACGGATGTAGGGGAACTGGATATTACGAGCATTGATGAAGTCATGTCATTCGTAAGAGAGGTAAAACCGTATGCCATTATCAACTGTGCAGCGCATACGGGGGTAGACGCATGTGAAACAGAGGCGGACAAAGCATACAGAATTAATGCGATAGGTCCAAGAAATTTAAGTATTGCAGCAACGGAGACAGACGCAAAGCTGATTCATATTTCTACGGATTATGTGTTTGACGGAAAAGGAACAAGACCTTACACGGAGTTTGATGCGGTAGGACCGCAGGGAATGTATGGCAGGACAAAATTAGCAGGTGAAAATTTTGTCAGGGAATTTGCAGACAGATTTTTCATTATCCGGACAGCATGGCTTTATGGAGACGGGAAAAATTTCGTCAAAACGATGCTGCGTTTATCCGAGACCAATGATAAAGTCCGTGTTGTAAAAGACCAGGTAGGTTCTCCTACAAGCGCGGAAGAATTGGCAAAGGCGATAGCATTTTTATTACCGACAGAAAATTATGGTCTTTTCCATGGTACCTGCGAAGGCGATTGCAGTTGGGCAGAGTTTACGGAAGAAATCTTTCGTCTGGCAGGCAAAAAGACAGTGGTGGAACCAATTACTACAGAGGAATTTGGTGCGAAGGCTCCCCGTCCGGCGTATTCTATTTTGGAAAACTATATGTTTAAGCTGACATCGGATTTTATGTTTGCAGACTGGCATGATGCAATTGCAAAGTATATGGAAGAACAATAGAAAAGGATTTAAAATACTATGGCATTTTTACAGGGACTTATTCACAATCCTGTACTTGTGGCAGGCGTCATGGGATGGTTTGTGGCGCAGGTAGCAAAAACAGTGATACATCTTCTGATTACGAAGAAAATGGTATGGGAACGGATGGTAGGAAGCGGCGGTATGCCGAGTTCTCACTCCGCAACCGTATGTGCTTTGGCAACCGCGGCAGGTATGCAGTATGGCAGTGAGAGTTTTGCTTTTGCAATATCTGTTATTATGGCAATTATTGTGATGCACGACGCTATGGGCGTCAGAAGAGAGACAGGGATTCAGGCAAGAGTTTTAAACGAGATGATGACATTGTTTCGTGAAATGGGAACGAAAATGTCGGTTGAGGACAAACTAAAAGAGTTTGTCGGACATACACCGCTGCAAGTATGGATAGGCGCATTGCTGGGCATTATTATTGGTTTTCTGACCTGTCAGGTTATGTTGATTTGACATACTTTTGCCGACTGTGAGTAGTATCCGGCACTACCATTTTTTGCGGTATTCGAGCGGCGTCATGCTTTCCGCTTTTTTAAATACTTTAATGAAGTATCCCGCTTCCTGAAAACCGCAGTCCAGCGCAATACTCTCTACAGATGCATCGGAAAAGCGCAGCATGGATTTGGCATGGGAAATGCGCTTGGACGTCAAATCATTTCCGAGCGTGATGCCGTATATTTTTTTATATTCTCTGGACAGATGAAATTTACTGATAAAGAATCTGGAAGATAAGTCTTCCAGATTTATTTTTTCCGCATAATGTTCATCGAGGTAGTTATGTACCTGTTCCAGTTTGGAGGGAATGGAAGATTTTTCCTGATTTTCCATAATATTTTCGGTAAAGCATAAAGTAATAAGGTCCGTGAGATAGCGGTTAGCATACAGTTCCATTAAGGAGGATTTTGTGGAATGAACCTGATATAAATGCTGCAAAATATCCGTAAAAACCATCGTATTCTGCGGATGAAATAAAAAAGAGCAGGAATGCTTTAAAAAGTTTTCATAAAAAGGAGCAGTTTCTTTTCCGTAAAAATGCACCCACATAAGGCTCCACGGGTCTGCAGCGCTGCTTTCGTGGGAATATGGTTTTGTACAGTCTAACCAGATGCAGTCGCCTGTCGTAATGTGGAAGCGGTTATCACAATACGAAACATACCCGCTGCCCTCCAGCACAATAAAAAAAAGATATGAGCTCAGATTCTGTCTTTGACTGATGTGCGGTTCCAGACTTTGCAGAGTGCCTACTTCCTGCACATATAGATAATGTTCTTTGGCATAGGAAGATGGTGTTGCAATGATGCGGTTAGAGGTGGATTTAGCCATTTTTTTAATCCTTTCTCAAATAGCAATATTTTACTATTATGTCGCAATATTTTATGTTGATACAAATATTATACAATAGTATACTCCCTTATGGAATAGCAAAATGTTACCAGGATAATGATGGAATAGATGAAATGGAGGATTACTATGCAGAAAGTAGCATTAATAACAGGTATTACAGGTCAGGACGGTTCTTATCTGGCAGAATTTTTATTAGAAAAAGGATATGAGGTGCACGGTCTTATCCGCAGACACAGTATTACAAACACGGCAAGAATCGACCATATCATACAGTCTGATTACAATAAAATAAAATTTTTCCTGCACTTTGCAGACACAACAGATTCCAGTAACCTGATGCGTCTGATTGCGGAAATCCGTCCAACGGAAGTATATAATCTGGCGGCGCAGTCGCATGTCGGTGTTTCCTTTGAAGTGCCGGAATATACGGCGGAAGCGACAGGCGTAAGTACATTAAAATTATTGGAGGCGATTCGCGTCAATGGTGGAAACTGCAGATACTATCAGGCATCCACTTCAGAATTGTTCGGCGGTATTCCGGAAACAGCGCCGCAGAGTGAAAAAACTCCTTTTTATCCTAAGAGTCCGTATGGCGCTGCGAAATTGTATTCCTACTGGATTACGGTTAATTATAGAGAGTCTTATAATATGTTCACCTGTAATGGCATTTTATTCAATCATGAATCTCCGCGAAGAGGGGAAAATTTTGTTACCAGAAAAATTACACTGGCAATTGCGAATATTATTGCAGGAAAACAGCAGAAGCTCTCTCTCGGCAATATGAATGCAAAGCGTGACTGGGGATTTGCAGGAGATTATGTGCAGGGTATGTGGTTAATGTTACAGCAGAACAAGCCGGATGATTATGTCCTTGCAACAAATGAAACACATACGGTCAGAGAGTTTGTGGAAGCTGCGTTTAGTGAATTAGGCATCCAAATCAGATGGGAGGGAATCGGCGTCAATGAAAAAGGTTATGATGCGGAAACCGGAAAACTGTTAGTGGATGTCAATCCGGAATTTTATCGTCCTGCGGAAGTGGAATTTTTGTGGGGAAATTGTGAAAAAGCCGAGAAAGAACTCGGATGGAAAAGAAACGTTGATTTCAAAGGCTTAGTTGCCATGATGATGGATGCCGATTTAAAGGAAATTGCAGGAATGAGCTGCAAAGAATATAAGAATAAAAACAAGAAGAGCGGAAAATAAACCGAATAGGAGTGCACTTAGGGGAACGATATGCTGTCTGTTATTTTGATATGGCTCTATATGTTAGCAACTGCTTTCCTATTGGGCTACGGGATTTTGAATTGTCTGACATATGTATGCCCGTATCAGGTGAAACGGTGGGATAGTTATGCGATGTGCGGTCTTGCAGGCGTCACGGTATATGCGCAGGTATTTAGTGTCTTTGCACCGGTAGGACTAGTCGCAAATGTGGTTCTTGTAGGTATCTGCCTTGTGATTGCCTGTTTGTGCAGGAAAAGGCTGCGGGCGGATTTGCTGAAAGAAATGGAAGCTGTCAGAAAGAAAACAATTTGGAAGACAGCTTTTTTTGTCTTGCTGTTTCTCTTGTTTTCATATGGAGCGTCAAGAGGGATTATTCACTATGATACAGGACTCTATCATGCGCAGAGCATTCGCTGGATTGAGGAATACGGCATCGTAAAAGGTCTTGGGAATTTACATTGCAGGCTTGCATATAACAGTGCGTCCTTTGCGCTGTCAGCACTTTACAGCTTTGCTTTTTTAGGCGGTCCCTCTTATCATGCGGCGGCGGGATTTTTCGCTTTCCTGCTTGCAGTGGTTTGTTCGGAACTTACAGAACTGAAAAAAAGAAAGTCTTTAAAACCATCGGATTTTGCCAGAGTGATGGGAATCTATTATCTTTTGATAATTTTTGATGAAATGGTATCGCCGGCGTCCGATTATTTCATGGTTTTAACGGCTTTTTATATTATCATCCGTTGGATGGATTTGTCGGAAGAAAACGAACAGGCAGTTTTTCCTTATGCGATGTTATGTGTGCTTGGCGTATTTTTACTGACAATAAAACTTTCCGCCGCACTGATCATTTTATTGGTGCTAAAGCCCGCGGCAGCATTATTACGGGAAAAAAGATGGAAAGAAATCGTTCTTTATCTTTTCTTAGGAATTTTAACGGTATTGCCGTTTCTGATACGAAATGTCATTTTATCGGGCTGGTTAGTCTACCCGTTCACCGGAATTGATTTATTTTCGCCGGACTGGAAAATTCCCAAGGGTATTGCAGACTATGATGCGCGGGAGATTCAAGTATGGGGTAGAGGATATCATGATGTGACAAAATATGATATGCCGGTTTGGAAATGGCTGCCTGAATGGTTCCGTGGTATAGGCGGCATGGATAAAATTTTTGTTCTGGCAGCATTACTGGCGGTTTTGGTTTTTGCGGTGCGGCTGCTAATTATGCTGTGGAGGAACTGGCAGCGGAAAGATGTTATGTGGGATAGATTGCTGCTTGAAGGTGTTGTTTCCGTGTGCTTTTTGTTCTGGCTGTTTTCTTCACCGCTTATCCGTTATGGCTGTGTCTATGTGTATTTGACATCGGCTGTTGTATGGGGCGATTTAGCGGCAGAGTTTTTCCATTTTTGCGGGCAAAAATTGTGCAGGTTGAAAAATGGGGAAGATAAAAAGAAATATTGGAAATATCCGGAATATGTGTGTATGATACTCATCTGTCTTTTTCTTGCTTATAAGGCAGTCATGTTCGGACGGGAAATTTCTACATCCTATGTAAATGATTATTGGATATGCCAAAAAGATTATGATAATTACGAGACGCAGAGCTATGAAATAGATGGCGTTACTTTCTATTATCCGGTTACAGGAGACCAGACAGG
>CAZKOR010000088.1:0-4268 GCA_964554405.1 uncultured Bacteroides sp.
TCCAAAAGCCTGTAATTCATCTGTACCAGTTGGCTTTCTCTCTCATATTCCCGCTCTTTCCCAATATGCAGATAAAACCGGAATACAAGGAGCTGTAACGTTCCTATCAAAATGAAATTCAATAAAATCTGATAAATGCGCAGTAATGTCATTCCGTTGTTAAGTCCCGGATTTAAAATATATCCGATTCCAAACAGGATACAGATGACCATTGCCGCAACGCTGACCTTATCCGTTTCTTTTTCCACATAATCTCCAAAACCCTTTATGGATTCTTTGACATATGTATTGAGCAAAAATACAATCAGCGCAATCAGAAAAATACGCGCAATGATATCCGCCCACACATTACGCTCAAAGAAAAGAATTGAGATTTCCAGCCCGCCAACCAAAAATACCGCCATCAGATAAAAAGTCAGCGCCAGCTTATAAACAACCAGATATAAGGAATCCCTACTCATAAAAGCGGCAAAAACAGCAAAGCACATATATATTACCAATGCTACCATCCGCGTGTAGCTTTCCCAGTCTGCCACATACCAGATACATGCCAGCGCCGCCAGAACCATGCCATAACACCCGTAACAGACAATTGTCTTATTTCGGCTAAACCGTGATTCGCTCAACAGAGAAAATATCAGAATTGTTCCCACAAGATTGATAGCAAGTCGGATAAATGCTATAGATACTGAACCGCCTAACATATTTTACCCCTCTTCTTCTGCCTAGTAATTATTTCACAAACAGGGTAATTATATCATAGAATGACTCTACTGCACTAGCATATTTTCAATAAAAATACCATATCCGCTTGCCGCATCCTGTACCAACACATGCGTTACTGCGCCGACCAGTTTACCGTTCTGGATAATGGGGCTTCCACTCATTCCCTGAATAATACCTCCCGTTAAACTTAAAAGTTCCTCATCCGTAATTTTTATTACCAGCCCTCTGTTTACATTGCCCTCTTCAAAATGCAGTTCTGTAATTTCAATATCATAATACTTAGGTTCTCCGGTGACTGAACAGATAATCTGCGCCGGTCCAATCTGCACTTCCTGCTTTAAGGCAATCGGAATTGCCTCATAAGGCGTCTGCTGCACGATTTCATCTTTTAAAGTACCAAAGATACCCTCCGCCGTGTTCTCGGTAATCTCTCCAATGATATTTTCATTCTCATATGCGATATATCCTGTCAGTTCTCCGGGAGCGCCATCCGTTCCTCTTGTAATGCCTACGATTTCCGTTTTATATAAAGTACCCTCGTCCAAACGCATAAGTGTGGAAGTATCCACATCATTGATACCATGCCCAAGGGCTCCAAATGTGTCGTCCGTATCTACATAAGTCAGTGTACCGATACCCTGTGCATTGTCCCGGATCCAAATGCCAAGCTTCCATTCCTCGTTCTGATTACACTCCGGCTTTATTTTAACCTCGGTAATCTCTTCTCCGCGCCGCAATGTCATAATCATTTCTTCGCCTTCGGAATCTGTTATCATCTTTACAAATTGCTTTTTATTTTCTACTTTCTCTCCATTGACATCCAGAATATAGTCACCGCTTTGCAGAATATATTGCGCCGGAGAAACCGTTTCTCCGCTCGGATTTTCAAACTCTCCGATACCTACCACCAACACTCCATCCGTTTTTACATAAATTCCGATGGGAATACCCGACGGAATCAGTGTGGTATCCTGAATTACCTGAATGTCCACACTTTTATATGGAAGAATGCCGAATAATTTCAAGTCCATCGTATAATGGTCAATCTGATTCGCCCTCAGCGTAACGCCCTTGGAAAAATTAACATGAATGCTCTCTACCTGACTTGAAAGACTCTCTACCGCTTCGTCCTGATATATTTCACCGGATGCCGGCACACGAAAATCAAGTTCCTGTTCGACTCCTGCGCGGATTTTAATCGTAGAAGGCACCTTTTTCCAATAATCCATATATACAGTTATCACTAATGCAACGAGTCCGGCAGTTAATAGTATATATAAAAATCTGCGATATCTTCTTATTCTATAATCTGTCATTTTCGTGTTCCTTTCCACTTCTTATCACATGAAAAAAAGAACATACATGTGTATGTCCTTTTTAGTATGTGAAAAAATTTCGATTTTAATTTAATATTGCTTTGATTTTCTTGCCAAATCTTTCATTTCTTTTGCATTATTTAAAACATTTTCCGTTATAGCGGCACCTCCAAGCATTCTGGCAAGTTCTTCTACGCTTTCCGTTTCTGTCAGCTCACGAATCTGCGTTGCCGTATGTTCTTCAATCACGCTTTTTTCAATCTGGAAATGGGTATCCGCCATTGCGGCAATCTGAGGCAGATGCGTAATACAGATAATCTGGTGTTCTTTACCAAGAATCCCCATCTTCTCAGATACTTTCCAAGCTGTTTTCCCGCTGATTCCCGTATCAATTTCATCGAAAATAAATGTGTCAATCTCATCCCTGTCTGCCGATACGGTCTTTAAGGCAAGCATAACGCGGGACAACTCCCCACCGCTTGCAATCTGTGACAACGGCTTTAGCGTCTCTCCCGGATTCACAGATATCATAAAAGTTATCTGGTCATAGCCGTTTGCGCTGATTTTGTCCGTATCAGGCTCTACTTCGATTGCAAATGCCACATCGATAAAATTCAAATCTACCAATGCCTTTTTTATGGCCTGCGCCAAGTTTTCAGCATGGCGGCAGCGGATTTGCGAAATTTCACCGCATAACTCTAATAGTTCGTTTTTTAATGACCTTTCTTCCTGCTGCAGTTTCTCTCTGTACTCATCATAATTTTGATATTTTTCCAGTTTTTCCTGCTGTTTCTCCTGATAAGCCAGAATTTCTTCTATCGTATCTCCGTATTTTGATTTTAAATGATTTACCAGATCCAGTCTTTTTTCTACCTGTGCAAACAACTCTCCGTCAAACTCCAGACCGGATAAATAATCCGCTGCTGCTCTGTTATAATCATTGAGAAGCGCATCAATATCCAATAATTGTCTCTCAAAGTCCTGCAGCGTTTCATCATAAGAAGCTACCGCCCGCATTTCTCTAAGCGCCCTGCCAATGACATCTCCCGCGCCGCCGTTCTCATAACCGCTCATCTGATGGGCAATCGTCACCGCTTCCTGTATTTTTTGTCCGTTTACGAGCTTCAGGTAAGATTTCTCCAGTGTTTCATCTTCGCCAATAGAAAGCGATGCTTCTTCAATTTCACGAACTTCAAATTCCGCAAGAGCAGCATCCCGTTTTCTGGTTTCTTCATCCATATCATTTTCAGAAAGCTGACCCGTCACTTCTTTATAGCGCTCATAACTTTTCTTTAGTTTCCGCTTTGGCTCGTCCAGTTCTTCTCCGGCATAATCATCCAGTATTTCCAACTGTTTTCCGGTTTTTAACAGGGATTGATGTTCATGCTGTCCATGAATATCGATTAAAATCTCCGCAAGTTCCCTTACCTGTTTCGCACTGACTGTCTCACCGCCGACTTTACACACGGATTTTGTGGGCATAATTCTTCTTTGCAGAATAACCGTTCCATCCTCTTCCATCGGCAGCTCCAATTCCTGTATCGTCTGACGCTGCTTTTCTTTTTCTACCTGAAAGACCAATTCGATAAGCGCATAATCCGCCCCGGTACGAATCATCTCTTTATCTGCCTTAGCGCCGAGCGCAAGATTCACCGAACCGATAATGATTGACTTTCCGGCTCCCGTTTCTCCCGTCAGTATATTCAGACCGTTCCCGAAATATACTTCCGTTTCATCAATTAATGCAAGATTTTTTACATACAAACTTACTAACATAATTTTTAAGTACCTATCATTTTCTCTATTTTATCCATAACAAGTATCGTATCTTCTACTGTTCTGACCGCTATCATAATCGTATCGTCTCCGGCAATACAGCCGACGATTTCCGGCATTTTCATAGCGTCTACCGACGCCGCAACCGCCATTGCCATGCCTGAAACCGTTTTCATAACAAGAATATTCTGTGCCATATCCATGGAAACATACCCGTCTTTTAAAACACGAATATATTTATCTCCCAACTGTTCATCTTCCCTGTCAAATACCGCATATTTCTGTCTGCCGTCCGCTCCTGCGATTTTAGAAAGCTTCAACTCCCTGATATCTCTTGAAACCGTTGCCTGCGTAACCTGATAACCCTCGGTTCGCAGTCTGTCAGCCAGTTCCTCCTGTGTTTCGATTTCATTACTTTCTATCAATTCTATGATTTTTTCATGTCTGTTT
>CAZKOR010000088.1:4368-15020 GCA_964554405.1 uncultured Bacteroides sp.
CATCTTCTTATGCAGGATTTCCAGAAAGCTTTCCGTGTTCAGTTTCAATATTCCCGTTGTTACCAAGGCTTTCTTAATAATAATTTTATCTCCGGTTTTTAATGTTACCTTGTGTGTTCCGTCAAAGTTCGCCTCTACCGTCTGTACTGCCTGCTCTTTCCCCGGCGGAATCTCTATCGTCACTTCGTCTTCCGGTGATAAAACAATGCTTCTGGTATTGAGCGTATGCGGACAAATCGGTGTCAACAACAATAGCTGCGCTCCCGGCTCCACAATCGGACCGCCCGCAGACAAATTATACCCGGTAGATCCCGTCGGCGTTGCCACAATCATGCCATCTGCGCTATAACTGTTTAAAAATCTGCCATTCACATAAATATCAAATTGCAGAATCTGCAAAGAACCGCACCTCGAAATCACAATATCATTGAGAGCAAAATTATTTTCCGCTTCCCTGCCTTTCACAAACACGCTTCCGGCAAGCATCATTCGCTCTTCTTTGGTATATTCCCCGCGAATCAGCTTATCAAGCGCACCTTCGATATTGCCGATTTCCACTTCCGCCAGATATCCGAGAGTTCCAAGGTTGATACCGATCAGCGGAATTTCGTATTCTACAATATCCCTTGCCGCTTTTAATAAAGTTCCGTCCCCGCCCAGCACAATAACGCAGTCTATTTCTGCCGGAAGTTTCACATGCTCTGTTTTTTTACCGCTTACCACTCCTGCCACTTTGGCGTCGTGCGCTTCTAAGTATGATGTAATTTCCCTCGTATAACGATGTTCCGGGTCTTTTGCTTCATTCGTAATTAGAAAAAAATGTTTCATATCAAACCCCGCTTAATCCAAAACCTGATGCGCCTGCGCTACCGTATCCGCAATCAACATATCTACAGATTCAGGCAAATGCTTTCCCTCAGTTTCGGAAAGAATCTCCTGAAGCATTTTCTCGGCTTCCGTCTCTGTCTGGGAAAGAACTTCTTCGGAGAGTTCTTCTTTCTTCTCCAAAAAGAGCAGATATTCAATATTTCCCTCCGGTCCCTTGACCGGGGAAAATGTAAGTTCTTTTACGATAAATCCAACCATATCCGCATAAACAACTATTTTCCGTATCACTTCTTCATGAATCTGCGGTTCTCTGACAACCCCTTTTTTCCCGACTTTCTCTCTGCCCGCTTCAAACTGGGGTTTAATCAGGCATACGATATGCCCCTTTTCTTTTAATAAGTTCCTTGCCGGAATCAATATCTTTGTCAAAGAAATAAAAGAGACGTCAACAGATGCAAAATCCAGCCTGTCACCTACATCTTCCGGCTTCATATACCGGAAATTTGTCTTTTCCATACAAACAACCCGCTCATCCTGACGCAGTTTCCATGCAAGCTGCCCATGTCCTACATCTACGGAATATACTTTATCCGCTCCGTTTTGCAGCATACAATCCGTAAAACCGCCGGTGGAAGCTCCAATATCCATGCAGACGGTATGTTCTAAACTGATCGTAAATGTCTCCATTGCCTTTTCCAGTTTCAAACCGCCCCTGCTGACATATTTCTGAGAACCGCCCCTTACCTCAATATGCACTTTTTCCTCTTCAAAAGCGGCGCCGGCCTTATCCTCCCGCTGTCCATCCACATATACACTGCCTGTCATAATAATTGCTTTCGCCTTTTCTCTAGACGGCGCAAGTCCCTGTTTTACAAGCAGTACATCCAATCGTTCTTTCATTTTATCAATCCACTATGCTCTGTTACAATCTTTTTCACAATGGAGTCCGCATCAATACCAACCTCTTTTTTCAGCAGTTCCACATTGCCATGCTCTACATATTCGTCCGGAAGCGCAATGCACAACACTTTCGTTTCTTCATGCAAAGTATCCGTATAGGCTCTCACTTTCTCACCGAACCCGCCGCTTGCAACATTTTCCTCCATCGTTACAATGAGTTTATGTCCCTTGCATGCGTCTCTTACCGCTTCTTCATCAATCGGCTTTACAAATCTCGCGTTCGTCAAAGAACAGGCATATCCCATTTCTTTCAATTGTGCGCGCACATCCAATGCCACTTTCACCATACTGCCCACCGCAAACAGCATGATATCTTTTTCTTCATATATTTTTTCGCTCTTTCCATAGACAATCGGCTCTCTATAGTCTCCCAGACCGTCAAATGCCTCCCCGCGGGGGTATCGTATGGCAATCGGCGCTACAAAAGAAACAGCAAACTTAATCATATCGGACAGTTCCCATTTATTCTTAGGCGCCATAATGTGCATATTCGGAATCGAGGATAAATAGGACAAATCAAAAATACCCTGATGTGTCTCGCCGTCGCTTCCCACCAAACCGGCTCTGTCAATTGCAAAAACAACAGGAAGATTCTGAATACAAACATCATGCAGTATCTGGTCATAAGCCCTTTGTAAAAAAGAGGAATAAACTGCCACAATCGGTTTCAGGCCTCCCGCCGCCAAGCCTGCCGCAAACGTAACCGCATGCTCTTCCGCAATACCTACATCAAAAAATCTGTCCGGATACATATTCCGGAAACGTTTTAAACCGGTTCCGTCCGGCATGGCAGCCGTAATGGCAACCACTTTTTCATCCCGCTGCCCCAGCTTACACATCACTGTGGAAAAAATATCCGTATAGTTTGCTTTCGTTCTCGGCGTACTCGGAATACCGGTCTCAATATCAAATGGTTCGGCACCGTGGAATCTCGCCGGATGTCTTTCCGCAGGCGTGTATCCTCTGCCTTTCTGGGTAATGGCATGTATCAGCACCGCTCCTCGGATTTTTCTCGCTTCCCGAAGCATACGCATCATTGCCGTTATGTCATGTCCGTCTACCGGTCCCAGATAAGTAATTCCCATATCTTCAAAGAACATTCCCGGTACAACCAACTGCTTAAAACTGCTCTTGGCACGCCGTATCTGCGATACTACCTTGTCACCGTATTTTGATTTTCCATGCAGGGAATTATAAACGCCCTCCTTTAAATCCAAATACATATCAGCTGTTCTGATATTGTTCAGATATTTGGAGACACCGCCTACATTTTCAGAAATAGACATATTATTATCATTCAGAATAATGATGAAATTCGTCTCTAACCGGGATGCATTATTAAGCGCCTCATATGCCATGCCGCCCGTCAGGGATCCGTCTCCTATAACAGAGACAATCGTATTTTTTTCTCCCGCCAAATCTCTTGCCTTGACCATACCAAGTCCGGCGGAAATCGAAGTCGAACTGTGCCCCGTATCAAAACTGTCACAATCACTTTCTTTGCGCTTGGGGAATCCGCTGATGCCGCCATATTTACGTAAATTGACAAAACCGTCTCTTCTTCCGGTCAATATTTTATGAGTATAAGATTGATGTCCGACATCCCATATAATTTTATCCTCCGGCAGATTGAGTGACAAATGCAGCGCCATCGTCAATTCCACTGCACCCAGATTAGAACCAAGATGTCCCCCCGTCACACTGATTGTGTGAATTAAAAACTCCCTGATTTCTTCTGCCAGCGCATTATAATTCTCCGCCGCAATTTGCTTGATATCATTCGTCTTTTCTATTTTCTCCAGAAACATAGTATACCTCTTTATTTTTCTCTGTATATCAACTGTTCTACTAATTTCTCCAAAAACAGATTCCTTCCCGAAAAAGAAGTCAGAATACGGATTGCTTCATTGGATAAAGATTCGACCATATCCGCTGACTGCTGTAATCCATGTATCGTAACATATGTTGTTTTATTGTTTTTTTCATCGCTGCCAATAGGCTTTCCAAGCACTTCCTGACTGCCCGTAACATCCAGAATATCATCCTGAATTTGAAAAGCAATACCGATATTATAAGCACATTTCTCTATCGCGGCTGTCTGCTCCTTATCCGCTCCCGCAAGAACCGCTCCTATCATCATGGCTGCCTGTATTAATGCTGCCGTTTTATGCTCATGAATGAAAAGAAGCACTTCTTCGGTCATGCTTTCTTTCCTTTCCTCCGCTTCAATATCCGCACACTGCCCGCCAATCATGCCGTATATTCCGGCTTTCTTAGCGAGTATGGTAAGTGCAAGTGCCACTTTTTTGTATTCATCCGGCGTCCCGGCTTTTTCAAAAGCAGTACATGCCGTTTCAAAAGCATAATTAAGCAGTCCGTCTCCTGCCAATACCGCCATTCCCTCGCCGTATACGACATGGGTGGTCTTTCTGCCTCGTCTGTACTCATCATTATCCATGGCGGGCAAATCATCATGCACAAGAGAATAGTTATGTATCATTTCGATTGCTGCCATAAAAGGTGCGATGAGTCCTTCGGATTCTTCCAAACCGCCAAACATTTTCCATGTTTCCGCCATCAACATAGGACGCAGTCTTTTACCGCCTGCTAACGTCGAATAATTCATCGCTTCGATAACAGTCTTCTGAAACCCTTCTTCTTTCGGCAGAAAGGCTTTCAGGACGTCCTCCATCTGCGTTGTTTCTTCTTTTAATTGTTCCTCAAAATTCATCCAGCTCACCATCTTCGTTAATTAATAACACTTGTTTTTCTACTTTATCAATCTTTTCATTACAATATTGTAAAAGCTTCATACCCTGCTGATATGCCTGAAAAGACTCCTCTAACGTAGTCTCTTCTTCCTCTAAATGTCCTATCGTCTCTTCTATCCGGGCAAAAGCCTCTTCCAAAGAAAGTTCCTGTTCCATATTGCTGCTCCTTTCTTACCCAATAGACAACTCCTGCCTGTCCACCACTCTTGCCTGAATGATACCGTCTTTGACATAAATGTGTACTTCTTCTTCCGGCTCTACCTGTTCAATACTGCTTATGGTTTTATTTTGTGCATCCGACACATAAGCATACCCTTGATTTAACTTTTCAAGCGGTGACAGACCTTTCATCTGTTCAATATAAATCGCCAATTTATGCCTTTTTTCCGAAAGTTTCCGCTCCATACATTCCTGTAAAGATTCTTCCAGATTCAGCATATAAGTCCGTTTTTCCCGAATCTGATTGAGCGGACTCAAATATTTAATCTGCATTTGATAATTTTCAAGTCGATTTCTATACTGTCTGATATGGTTTCTGCACAGGTGCTGCATCGTATAAGCATACTCACTCAGCTTGTCCTGTAACTGCTCTCTGTCATATACGGCAAGTTCCGCCGCTGCAGAGGGCGTTGGCGCCCGTAAATCTGCCACAAAATCCGCTATCGTAAAATCTGTTTCATGTCCTACCGCAGAAATAATCGGAATCGGACAATCAAAAACAGCCTGTGCCACAGCTTCCTCATTAAATGCCCATAAATCTTCAATAGAGCCGCCGCCTCTTCCGACAATAATCGTATCAACCTTAAAATGTTCCATAGCATGAATGCCGTTTACAATACTGGAAACAGCCGCTTCTCCCTGAACAATTGCCGGGTATAAAATAATCTGCACATATGGATTTCTGCGCGTTGCAACCTGTATGATATCACGAACTGCCGCACCTGTCTGTGCCGTAACAACACCCAGTCTGTTGATATATTTGGGAATTGGCTGCTTATATTCCGGAGCAAACATTCCCCGCTCTTCCAACTGCGTTTTTAACAGTTCAAAACGCTCATATAATGCCCCTGCGCCATCCTGCTTAATTTGTCTGGCATATAACTGGTATTTTCCATCCCGTTCATAAACATCTATCGTTCCACTGACAACAACCTGCTGTCCCTGCGCCATTGAAAATGCCAGTCCATCTCTGTTCCCGGCAAACATAACACACGATATCGTTCCTTTTTCATCCTTTAACGTAAAATAAATATGCCCTGAGGAATGGTACTTGCAATTACTTACTTCGCCTTTTACCGAAATAGACTGCAGCATAAAATCCTGTGTGAACATATTTTTAATATAGGAATTCACTTGCGCTACCGTATAAACATTCTGCATAACAAAAACACCCGCATTTATGCAAATTTTGCCAAAATACCGTTAATAAAGCCTGATGAAGCATCCTGTCCGAATTTCTTTGCCAGTTCTACCGCCTCATTAATTGCTACACCCGTAGGTATTTCTTCATCAAAAGTAATTTCATAAACCGCCAGTCTGAGAATCGTTAAATCCACTTTTCCCATTCTTGCCGTATCCCAATTCTCTGCTTTTTCATTCAACATGCTGTCGATTGTATCCAGCTTTTCTACGATTTTCCGGTATTTCGCGGAAATATAGGTGCAATCTTCGTCATCTGCCTCACAGGTATCTTCAAAAAAAAACTTTTCCTGCTCCGGCATCTCTTCCGGACTGTTAAACTCTATACGAAACAGCAGTTTAAATATCTGTTCTCTTAACTCTCTTCTGCTCATGTAAACTCCTACTTCGCTCTATCTTTCCCTTGCTACATTGATGCCTGCAATACGGATATTGACGTCATTCACTTCCAATCCGGTCATATTTTCCACCGCATTTTTTACTTTTGTCTGTACTCTCTGGCAGGTAGCCGGAATATTGAAGCCATATTCTATCGTAATCGCTAAATCTACCTTTACTTTCTTTTGTAAAACTTCCACACGTGTCCCTTTTGCCATGCTTTTGACGCCGACTCTGCTCAGCAGTTCGTTTGTCATATTGCCTGACATCGCAGCAACACCCTCTACTTCCGTTGCCGCAAGCGCCGCAATCATCGCTACAACATCATCTGCTATTTTAACTGTACCGAGGTTTTCATCGTCTTGTAATACATAACTGTTTTTATCTGATTCCTGTGCCATATAAAGCCTCCATTCTTACATCTTACTCTAGCTTTCTCCGATTCTGATTAAGTATACCAAAATTTATGATTTTTGCCTAGTACCGAATTTTTAAAGCCAAAAACTCATACTGTACTGTTCCTCACTGTCCGTATAGGAAACTACCCCATCCGGACAATCCAGATAATAAAAAATATTCTGCTCGGTAATCAGCATTTCCTGTAACTGCTTATAAAGCTGTTCGGAAGAACATTTTAACGTAATATACGCACTGCCTTTCTCGTAACCGTTCTGAAAAATACGTTCCAGCTGTTCCTTGTCAAGTGTTGTGAGATAAAGACCTTCCCTGACATAGTAGTTGTTTTCCATGGAAGTACATTCCGGCAATTCCACTATATTTTCTATCACATGCGTTGTACATAGCTGCTTTGTTGTCACGCATAAATAGTCATAATTGATAGTCGGCATCGCTTTTTTCGGATAAGAATCCTGCCCGCCGACTGCCTGATAAGAAGCATCTCCCCACGTTGTATCGACAAAATACCACTCTCCGTCTATCTGAACCATATTCCAGGCATGTCCTTCGCCGCCCGACACATTTCCCAATACGAGAGTAGAACGGATTCCCGACTGTTTCAGCAAATACTGTGTCGCTTTTGCATATCCCTGACAAACCGACCTGCCGTCCAGAAAAACAGAGCAGATATTTTGGTTATCTTCCACCGATGCATCATATTCCGTATGATCTATCAAGTATTCATAGACATATTTTACCGTTTCGTATTCGTCCGCATCTGCCGAAAGCCCGGACAGGCATCTATCCACATACTCATCTATCTGCGCCTGCCTTTTTACGATTTCATCCCTGTCTATTTTATAGTTGCCGGTAAATGTGATTTTTTTCAGCATATCACCCACTGCATACTGCGTATAGGTATAACCGTCCACATAAAATATTTCCGGGTGGTCATTCAATACACACTGAAAAACATAGGCAATTTCCTCCGAATCTACCGTTGAAAGCTTCACATTATCCTGAAATTCCAAAAGAGCCCACAATATCTCGATATAAACCGCTTGCTCCTTTTCAGATAACATCTGATATGCATAAGAATCCGCCTGTGCCTCCTGCAAAAGGAGTTTCTCCTCTGCCTGCTGTTCTACATCGTCATCCGGCTCTTTTTGCATCGAAACAACCCGTTCTTCTATCGTGTGTGCTTCTATCGCCTGTTCTTTCAGTTGTTCACTCTTAGTCTCTGTTCCATTTTGAAAGCGTTCTTTCAATGCCGGTGCATTTACGAGGAGAACTATCAAAACACATAGAAAAATACTTTTTAAAAGAAAAAATGTTTTTTTCATTCTATCCCCCCCTGTAACAGACAGCCTTCACCGTTTTCTATGTCCTAATTTCTGCCAAACTCAGAAAGTACCAAGCCGCTGTTTCTGTCCTCCGTCATCTTAATACTCCATTGATTCACAAAGAGCAACAGCGGATTTCCTTTCAAATCTTTTATTTTTTTCATATCTGATGTACCTGTCAGAGCATTCAGGTCAATATCCGTATTTTCTATCCAGCGGATATGTTCATATGGAAGATTCTCCAGACGGATTTCCACATTGTATTCATTCTCCAGACGATATTTTAATACATCGAACTGTAACACGCCGACAACGCCGACGATAATTTCCTCCATTCCCGTGTTAAATTCCTGGAAAATCTGAATGGCTCCCTCCTGTGCAATCTGCTCAATGCCCTTAACAAACTGCTTCCTTTTCATCGTATCAAGCTGACGAACCCTTGCAAAATGTTCCGGTGCAAATGTCGGAATCCCCTCGTATTGAAACTGTTCTTTCGGCATACACAACGTATCCCCGATAGAAAAAATCCCGGGGTCAAAGACACCGATAATATCTCCGGCATAAGCCTCGCTCAATATCTTACGCTCATCCGCCATAATCTGCTGCGGCTGGGAAAGCCGCATGACCTTACCGCCCTGTATATGCTTTACTTCCATACTTGCATCATACTTACCGGAGCAGATACGCATAAAAGCAACCCTGTCTCTATGCGCCTTATTCATATTCGCCTGAATTTTAAAAACAAATGCCGAAAACTCATTCTCCACAGGGTCAATGAGCCCAATATCCGCTTTCCGTGGCAGCGGTGTTGTTGTCATCTTTAAAAAGTGCTGCAAAAAAATCTCCACGCCGAAATTCGTCAGAGCGGAACCGAAAAAGACAGGCGTTAATTCCCCTGCACGGATTTGGTCAAGGTCATACTCAGCGCTTGCGCCGTCTAATAAATCAATCTCATCCATTAACTGTTCTTTGAATGTCTCTCCAATATAGGAAACCAGCTTGTCCTCCTCCGAAACAGGAATCTGTGTTGCATGCCCCTCTTTTGTTCCCTTTTCCGTATCGGAATACGTTATCACACATTGGTTTTCCCTATCATAGACTCCTTTAAAATCTTTTCCGGATCCAATCGGCCAGTTGATGGGACAAGTAGCAATTCCCAGTTCTTTCTCAATTTCATCAAGAAGCTCAAACGTATCATTGGCATCCCTGTCCATTTTATTAATAAATGTAAAAATAGGAATCCGACGCATTACACAGACCTTAAACAGCTTTCTTGTCTGCGCCTCAACTCCTTTGGAGGCATCGATTACCATAACAGCCGAATCGGCCGCCATCAGCGTCCGGTACGTATCTTCCGAGAAGTCCTGATGCCCCGGCGTATCCAGTATATTAATGCAAAAACCTCCATATTGAAACTGTAACACGGAAGAGGTAACGGAAATACCTCTCTCCTTTTCAATTTCCATCCAGTCGGAAACTGCATGCCTTGCGGTCGCTTTTCCTTTGACACTGCCTGCCAGATTAATGGCGCCGCCATATAAAAGAAATTTTTCCGTCAATGTTGTTTTTCCGGCATCCGGATGCGAAATAATCGCAAATGTTCTTCTTTTGTTAATTTCGTCTGCATAATTGCCCACGTTCTTATCCTCCATAAAGCATCGATGTCCCGGAAAACTCCGGTTTTATTCCAAAATAATCCAGCACCGTAGCGCCGATATCCGCAAAAGTATCTCTTGTTCCCAGATTTCCGGGTACAATTCCATGTCCATACATAATAAACGGCGTATGTTCTCTGGAATGGTCCGTAGAAACCGTATAACCGGGGTCACAGCCATGATCCGCCGTAATCATTAAAATATCATCTGTTCTTAATTTCTGACAGATTTCCGGTAGTTTCTCATCAAAGTAAGAAAGCGCTTTAGCATAGCCATCAACATCATTCCGGTGTCCGTAAAGCATATCGTAATCTACAAGATTGACAAAACACAGCCCGTCAAAATCTTTCTCCAGATATTCCAGTGTTTTCTCAATGCCCTCTTCATTGCCTTTTGTATAAGTAAATTCCGTAATCCCTTTTCCTGCAAAAATGTCCTGAATCTTCCCGACTGCAATCACGTCTCTCCCAGCGGCACACAACTGGTCTAACATGGTAACAGACGGCGGCTGTAAAGAAAAGTCATGCCGTCTGGGCGTTCTCGTATAATTACCCGCTTCACCGATAAAAGGTCTTGCAATCACTCTGCCGACTCCATGCTCGTTCTGTAAAATCTCTCTTGCCATCCGGCAGTATTCGTACAACTGCTCTACCGGAACAACATCTTCATGCGCTGCAATCTGAAAAACACTGTCCGCAGATGTATAAACAATCAAATCCCCTGTCCTTACATGTTCCTCTCCGTAATCCTTAATGACTTCCGTACCGGAATAAGGCTTGTTACACAGAACACCTCTTCCTGTCTTCTCCCTAAAAGCATCCAGCACCTCCTTCGGAAAACCGTCCGGATAGGTCGGGAGCGGTTTCTTTGATAAAACGCCCGCTATTTCCCAATGCCCTATG
>CAZKOR010000089.1:0-14929 GCA_964554405.1 uncultured Bacteroides sp.
CTACACACAATATAAATTATACCACAATCTGGATATGAGTCAACTACTATTTTTCATTTGCTTTTCATGATACACTGACATAAGAAAAATCTTCCGAAAAAAAGAGGACGTTTGCACTATGAAGACAGTGGGCATCATTGCAGAGTATAATCCGTTCCATAACGGACATTTCTTTCACCTGGCAAAGGCGAAAGAAATCACAGACGCCGATTACTGCATCGTTATCATGAGCGGCAATTATGTACAGCGGGGCATTCCCGCTGTCATGGATAAAGTCCTGCGTACACGCGCAGCGCTTATGTGCGGCGCGGATTTGGTAATCGAACTTCCCGTCCACTATTCATCAGCAAGCGCAGAATATTTTGCAGGCGGTGCAGTTTCCCTCTTAGACAGACTGGATGTCACTGACTGCTTATGCTTTGGCAGTGAATGCGGACAGATAGAGTCTCTGCTTCGTCTCTGCGATGTCCTATTATCGGAAAACGCAGAGTTCAAATCTCTTTTACAAAAACATCTGAAAGCAGGCTCTCCTTATCCAAAGGCAAGAAACCTTGCTCTCAGCGAAACTTTTCCGCAGCTTGCAGACGAACTTTCTCTCCTGCAGCATCCGAACAATATTCTCGGTGTGGAATATTTGAAAGCCCTGAAAAAACGCGGCAGCCGCATCACTCCCTATACCATATCCCGAAAAGGCGCTGACTATCATGACGGCTCCCTGTGCACTGCCTATAGCTCCGCACTTGCCATCAGAAACTCGCTCTCTCAAAACAGCGATATTTCCCTGATAAAAGAGTATATTCCCGCTTCAGTCTATGAGGATCAAAAACTCTTTCCACTCTTTCCCGATGACTTTTCTTCTTTGCTTGCCTATAAAATAATTCAGGAGCAGGAAACCGGATTTGACGCTTATTTTGATATTGACAAAGACTTTTCCGATAAAATAAAAAAGCTGTTTCGCTCCTATACAGGCTTTAGTGCCTTTTGCGACGCTCTGAAATCCAAAAATATGACTTATACCAGAATTTCCAGAAATCTGCTTCATATTCTGCTGAATATTTATCAGGCGGATATAGACCTCTTCTGCTCGCAGGATTATGTCTGTTATGCAAAAATTCTCGGCTTTAAAAAAGAATCTGCTCCTCTGTTATCGAAAATCAAGGCAGATTCTTCTATTCCTCTTATTTCAAAAATGGCGGATGCCTCTAACCTGATTGCTTCGGAAACCGGTCGTAAAATGCTGGCGCAGGAGATTCAGGCGGATGATATTTACCGTATGGCAGTGCAGCAGAAATTTCATGTCCATCTGCCAAATGAATATCAAAGACAGATTGTGATAATATGATGCGGGCATCATATCATAAATGCCGTTATGTTGTCGCCGTTTCAATATATTTCTTAATTCTGTCGTGAACAATATCGGAAACCTGCGCAGTTGACATTCCTTTATAATCCTCGTAATAAAGCGGCGGCAGATAATGTACCTGTGTTTTTATCGGTCTGATCGACCACTCTTCAAAAACCTTATAAGAATCGATTAAGACAACCGGCACAATCGGCGCTTTTGCTTTCATCGCACTTTTAAAGCATCCCGCTTTAAACTCACAGACTTTGTTATGATTATGATAATATCCCCCTTCCGGGAAAATAATGTATTTTCTGCCTTCTTTTACTTCTTCCGATACCTGCTGCATTAATTTAACGGTCTGGCGCGCATCATCTATCTTCAAACGCTTTCCCTGCACCAAATCAATAAACTGGGATGTCAGTATCATATGCGACTTGGCATCATCAATCACAATGGCACACGGTTTCTGATGCGTATGGACAATACCGAGCGCGTCATATTTTCCCTGATGATTCGGAAACATTACATATCCGCCCTCTTTCGGCAGATTTTCCATGCCATACCCTTTCGTTTTGATATGTCCTGCTCTCATCATTCTATGCACGGCAAGAGTCGCATACCGATAGCACTGTTCCTCCGTATATTTTTCCGGATGTTTTGCCATGTATGCCATTTTCGGAATCATATACATTCTTGGCAGATTACAGACAATCACCTGTATAAAACGTAACATGCAAACCCACTCTCTTTCCAACTATAGTAATGGGGAAAACAATTTTAAAACCGGCCCTATTACATTCATTTTCATAAACTTTTTCTTACACCATTCCATTGTAATCTCTTCTGAAACTGCAAAGGTATTTTCCATATCCTTTTTCAGTTCCATCACCGCATCGGCGCGGTATAAAAAGACACCGCATTCAAAATGATGATAAAAACTCCGGTAATCAAAATTTATCGTTCCCACGGCGGCCATTTCATCATCGCAAAGTACACACTTGGAATGAATAAAACCGGGTGTGTACTGATATATTTTTACCCCTGACTCTATTAAATTCTGATAATTGGACTGTGTCAGCCAGTAAATTGACTTTTTATCCGGAATGCCCGGTGTGACAATCCGCACATCTACACCTCTTTTGGCTGCAAGTTTTAACGCCGTACACATCTCGTTGTCCGTCACCAAATACGGCGTAAAGGCATAAAAATACTTTCTGGCATATCCTATCATATTTAAGTAAACATTTTCTCCAACCGTCTCATCATCAAACGGCGTGTCGCCATAAGGCTGCACATATCCGCTTCCTCTTGTCTCACCGTTAAAATAATATCGGTACGAGCTGTAATCTTTATCGGTATGTCGTGAAATATTCCACATTTGAAGAAACATCTCCGTAAAATTCCAGACTGCTTCTCCCTCAATACGAATGCCGGCATCTTTCCAATAACCATAGACGGTTTTATAATTGATATATTCGTCCGAAAGATTGATGCCGCCTGTATATCCTATTTTACCATCAATAACGACTATCTTTCTATGGTCTCTGTTATTGAGAATGAGCGTCATAAGCGGAATCAGTTTATTAAAGGCAACACACCGGATGCCCCTTTGCTCCATTTGTTTTTCATAGCCTTTCGGCAGTTTAAAAACGCTTCCAACATCATCATAAATCAGTCTTACTTCTACACCCTGCTGCACTTTTCTTTCAAGAATTTTCAAGATTTCATTCCACATCACACCTTCTCCGAGAATAAAATATTCCAGAAAGATAAATCGTTCGGCGCTCTCAAGGTCCTGTAACATCTGTTTCCAATAGGAAAGCCCGTCCGGAAAATAAACCGTATTTGTATTTTCCCACACCGGCGTCCCGGAATAACGATACAAATAACTGCTCTGATTGGCAACTGCCGGATTATCGGCTTTTAACTTTTCCATAATGCTCTCATTAGGCGGCATATTGTTTTTCATCAACTCATTCGACAACTGTATGCTGTTTCGCAATTTTCGCGGAATAATAACATGTCCAAACGCCAGATATAAAATCCCGCCAAACAGAGGAAAAACTAAAATCGGCACAATCCATGCAAGTTTTACCGCAGGATTGTTCGGTTTCCAAATGAGATAAAATACAATAAAAAAGCTGAGTATTCTAAGCACAAGGGCAATTTCCACATAATGATTTGCCCATCGGAAAATTTCTAGCAGGAAAAAGCCGACTTGCAATAATACAATCAGCGCTGTTAAAAATACTCTGTTCAACACAAACTGTAAAAATTTCCTCATATGACTCCCTGCCTTACTCCTAATATAACACAAAAATGAAATCGACGCAAACGATGAACTAGGCGCGGTACGGGTTTACATGTACCATACAGTGCTTTACCTCCGGGAAATTCTGCTCTATTTGATGATGCACACATTCCGCTGTAGCATGTGTCTCATTCAATGTCCGATTTCCGTCCGCAGCAATCTCAATATCTACATAAATTTTATTAGCAAACAGACGGGTACGTAAAACATCAATCCGCAGCACACCATCCTGCGCCAGTATGACCTGCCGCATTTTTTGGACGATTTCCTCATCACATGCCTTATCTACCATTTTATCCACTGCGTCCTTAAATATATCATAGGCAGCTTTTATAATAAAAATACTGATAGCAACACTTGCTACGCTATCGAAAACCGGATATCCGGCTCTGGAGGCAAAAATACCAAGCAGCGCACCGATGGAAGAAAGGGAATCCGAGCGGTGATGCCATGCATCGGCCATAAGCGCACCGGAATTAATTTTTTTAGCCGCTGCTCTTGTATACCAGAACATCCATTCTTTCACAGCAATAGAGAGAATTGCCGCCACAAGCGCAAGCGCTCCCGGTATGACAAGTTCTTCGTAATGCCCTTTTAGAATCGTCTGTAATCCTTTGTAACCGATGCCGGCACCGGTAATGCACAACACGACGGCCAACACGATAGATGCCACACACTCCAGTCTTTCATGTCCATACTGATGATCTTTGTCTGATTTCTTAGCAGCAATCTGGACTCCTATCATAACAATAACAGTACTGAATACATCCGATGCCGAATGTACCGCATCGGAAATCATCGCGCCTGAGGATGCTATAATACCTGCTAGCAGTTTACATAACGATAGTATCAGGTTGATTATAATGCTGACAAGAGAAACTCTCATTGCGATTTTCTTTTCCATTATATTAATCCTCTCATTTTCCTTAATTAGAAATTCTGGTTTTACTGCCGCCGCTTTTTTCTTTTGTAACAATAATCTGTCTCTCTATTTTCTCCTGTAAGCTTGTGACATGAGAAATAATGCCAACCAGTCTGTTTCCCTCGGCAAGTCCCTGCAGCGTATGAATGGCCTGCCCTAATGCTTCTTCATCCAGATATCCAAATCCCTCATCCACAAACATCGTATCTAATGAAATACCACCGGAAGCTGCCTGAATTTCATCCGATAATCCAAGCGCCATGGATAAAGATGCAAGAAATGCCTCTCCACCGGACAATGTCTTAACACTCCTTACCGTGCCGTTATAATGGTCTGTTACATCCAGTTCCAAACCACTCTGACTTTTGATATTCTGCGCTGTCTTAGCACGCTTTAACTCATACTGTCCACCGGACATCTGCATGAATCTCGTATTCGCTCTGTCTATCATTCTGTCAAAATAATTCATCTGTACATAAGTTTCCAGCATAATCTTATCCCTGCCGGAAATATTACCGTTTACGGTTCCTGCCAATTCTCCGATAATTGTCCACTTTTCTTCTACTTCTTTAAGTTTCTTTCCCTGTCTCTCTATGGCCTGCATCGTTCTTATATTGGCCGACGTATGCAGGTTCAGCTCTTTCTGCTTAGCCAATGCGCGCTGCTTTTGCTCTGTCAAATTCTGTTTTTCGGCAAAAACCGTCTCAACTTCTATGCTGTTTTCTTCCTCAATCTGTCCGGCAAGCGTTTCTTTCTGATTCTGGTACTTCTGATATTCTTTCTCTTCTCTTTTCCATACGGCTTCTATATCGGCAAGGTCTTTTTTTCTATGTAAACACTCCTGCTCTTTTTCCCGTATCTGCGCCTGTGCCTGTTCTTTGTCTGTAAAATGAAGTAATCCTTCTTCCTCTTTTTCCTCTTTTGCTTCCGCTATCATTTTCTGATACTGCTCCGATACGCTTTCCAGTCTGCCTTTTACAGCGCCTGCCTGCGCACTTGTCTCTCTTGCTTCGGCATTGCTCCTTTCCCACATTTTTTTTGCTTTTTCCACCGCCTCTATAGAGGGTGCGCTTATCTTTTCCAAAGCCGGTGCCGGATGAGATAAAGATCCGCAGACCGGACACGGTTTTCCCTCTTCGAGATGTTTTGCAAGGACACCTGCCTGCTCATCAAGATAACGGCGTTCCATTTCATCATAAGTCTCTTTATTCTGTCTGTTTAAGACGGCCGCCTGTCTGTATTTTTCCTCGCTTAACTTTACTTCCTCCTGCAATTTTTTTACCTGAAGCGCCACCTTCTCCCGCGCTTCCTTTTTTTCTAACAGCACTAAAGAATCCTGATACTGCTTTAAGAGTTTCTCCTTTTCTTCTTCTGCTTTCTGAAAATCCTGCTGTTTTTTCTGATATTGCTTTTGCAGTGTTTCTATCCGTGGTTCCAGCAAAACAAGCTGTTTTTTCGTATATTCCAATTCTTCTTTACGCTTTTTTTGTTCATTCACTCTGCCGATAATTTGATTTATCTTTTCAAGTTCCTTATCCGCCGTATCTATCTGCTTTTGCAGACAGTCAATCTTCTTTTCCTCTTTCTCTGTCTGCTCCCGGATAAGCGCTGCTATCTCATCAGGCGTTATCACCTTCTGATTCTCGCGCACACTCTCCATTATCGCGGCAAATTCCTCCTCCGAAGTCAAAACGCCGTCAATATACTGTGCAATACTCTGTCTTAGGCTTTCATATTCCGCTCTTAATTTTCCGCTCTCTGTTTTCAGTTTCTCCTGCAAAACCTGATATGCTTTTGTATGAAAAATTTCCCTGAAAATTTTACTTCTCTCTTCCGTCTTTGCATAGAGCAGTCTTAAAAAATCTCCTTGTGCTATCATGGCAATCTGCGTAAACTGATTTTTATCCAGTCCAAGCAGGTCTGTCACAGCCTTTGTAACATCTCTGCTTTTAGTTACTATATGCCCATCCGGATAAATAAGTTCGGCATCCGCCTTATTCACGGTATATCCCTCGCCCTTTTTTAACGGTCTTTGGTATTCCGGATTTCTGGTAATCTGATACTGTGCGCCGTGATAAGAAAACGTCATCCTGACATAGGTTGGCGTCTCTTTTGCAGCATATTGTGAACGAAGCATATCCGCTCCCCTGACCGAACCGCTCGCTTCTCCGTATAATGCAAAAACAATAGCGTCAAAAATCGTCGTCTTTCCCGCTCCGGTATCTCCGGTAATTAAGTACAGCCCCCTCGTTCCCAGTCTGGTAAAATCTATAGATTCCTCTCCGGCATAAGGTCCGAACGCCGATAAAGTCAACATAAGCGGTCTCATAACTCCATCTCCCACACTTCTCTTATCATCGACGTCAGATATTTTTCCTGCTTATCCGACATTTCTTTTTGATTCTGCATCTCAAATAATTCCTTTGTATAAGTAAGAGGCGATTTTTGCTCTACTGGTTTCTTTTCGTCCGTCTCTATGCTGTTTCTTACTCTGGTATTGTCATAATCAAGTTTCATCAGATTCGGATAGATGACTCTCAGCTTCCCTAACGCATCAAAAATATCCTCTTCGTCTGTCAATGTAATGGAAACATAATCCTCTGTATTGGTCTTTTCATAGAGACTGCGACTTGTCAGTTCTTCATAACTTCCCCGTATTTTACGCATATCCCGAAGCGGCACAAGCAAAGCGGCAGTTATCCGGATATCGCCTTTTTCCCGTAATTCGATGATCGCAGCCGACTTTTGGTGGGAAACTTCCGAAAAAGAATATTTTAACGGTGTTCCGGCATACCTGATTGTCTCTTTGAAAACCCACTGCGGACCATGGATATGTCCCAATGCCACATAGTCAAAATCCGTAAATAAAGAGGCGTCCACATTATCAAGTCCGCCAACCGAAATCTCCTCAGAATCACATCTTGCCGCACCGGTCACAAACTGATGCGCTACTAAAATATTTCTATGTTCTTTATTTAGAGTAATCTGCTTCATCACAGCCTCAAGCGCCTCCTGATAGGAGACAATCTCTTCTGCCTGTTCCGGAAAGGCATGCCTTACATACGCCGGTTTGATAAACGGAAGCAGATAAATATCTATTACGCCATATTCGTCCTCACACGATATGACGTCTATCTTCCCCTGATAGACACCTGCAACATACACACGGCTGTCCGCCAGAATTTTTGCTCCAAAAGAAAGCCTTTCCACGGAATCATGATTTCCGCCGATTAAAAAAACAGGAATCCCTTTTCCTGCAATTTCCGTCAAAAAATGGTCGAATAACTGTACCGCTTCCGTAGAGGGTACTGTCCTGTCATAAATATCTCCGGCAATCAGAACACCCTCTACACGCTCTTCTTCCATCACCTTCATGATTTGTTCCAAAATATATTTCTGGTCTGCCAGCATGGAAAAATCATGTACCCGTTTTCCCAGATGCAAGTCTGCCAAATGTAGAAATTTCATACCAAGCCCCTATTCCTGCCCAACCTACTGTAAAAGATAAGGCGATATCGCCTTTTCAATCTCGGATATTTTCTCATTGGTTTCCAATATCCTCAGTTCCACATGATTCGATAAATCCATGGAAAAAATGCCCATAATAGACTTGGCATCCACAACATATCTTCCGGAAACCAAATCAAAATATCCCTGAAAATTACTGATAACAGATACAAATCCTTTCACTTTCTCAATTGAATTTAAATCCAGCATATAACTTTTCATGTCTTACAACTACTCCTTTGTATCATTTTTTATAGATAAACTATTTAGATGAGCTGCTCATAAATACGCTCCAGCCAGGCCGTTTCCAAAGTAACCTCATTTAATACCGTATGCCTCTCCGGTCTGGTCGCAGAAGCTTTCTGCCACGCATCCACAAAAATTTCCTTTGTAATGTTCCAGTTCATCGGATTAATATCAATCTCATACGCCTGTAAAATTTCGCGCAGTCTGATTGCGTTTCTTCCCTGCAGCATACAGCTTACCACACTGCCAAGTGCCACCGCCATACCATGCGAAATGGAAATCTGCGGATAATTCTCCTCTAACGAATGACAGAAAAGATGTTCCGAACCGCTGCTCGGTCTGGAATTTCCTGCAATCTCCATTGCCAGTCCTCCCATTACAAGCGACTGTGTCAAAACTTTGATAAATTCTTTGCTTTTTAAAGATTTTTCTTCGTTATAACAAAGCGATGTCAAAGCCATATCGGAAATCATATAGGCAAAGTCATCCACTCGCTCTCTCCGGTATGCTACATCCAGTTTCCAGTCATATAACGCCGTATACTTGCTCAAGGTATCACCGATACCGGATTTCAACTGATGGATTGGCGCATTCATGATTACGTTGATGTCTACAAGAATGCCTGTCGGAATCTTACATCCTAACGTCTTGCGTGTATTTTCATCCACATCAAGAACCGCTACAGGAGAAGCAAGGCTGTCATTGCTAAGCGTAGTAGGCAGACAAATATAGGGAATTTTTCCTATAAATCCGGCATACTTTGCAACATCCAGAACTTTTCCTCCGCCGATGCCGATAATTACCTCAAAGTTTTTTACAAAGACAGCCCTTGCCAGCTCCATTGCCTGTTCAAAAGAATTTTGTTCTATCAAATACAGCTCACTGAGCGGCAAATCTTTCTGCATTTCATCCAAATATTGCTGAATGATATTCTGCAATGATTTTTCCGTAACGATCATCACTCTTTTGTCTGTAATTTCCGGAACGCATTCCAACAGCGCCTCATCCAGATGCTCATAAATTCCTTCCTCAATAATCAAACAATACGGTAAACTAAATCTGTTCATTCTCTTATGTTCCTTTCTTTATCCAAGGGCAACATCCAAAATCATCATTATCAAAAAACCGACCGCAAACCCGAGTGTCGCACCGTCCGAATCTCCGTCCGCGGACGCTTCCGGAATCAATTCCTCCACGACAACAAAAAACATGGCTCCCGCCGCAAAAGCAAGCAAAAACGGCAGCGCCTTTTCTATCGCACCCGTAACGAGAATAGTAAGAAAAGCTCCAATCGGTTCCACAACACCGGATAAAACGCCGTACAAAAATGCTTTCTTTTTTCCGGTTCCGTTACTTTTCATCGGCATGGAAATAATCGCGCCCTCCGGGAAATTCTGAATGGCAATGCCGACGGCAAGTGCATAGGCTCCCGCCATCGTCACCTCGTGGCTGCCCGAAAGCACTCCTGCAAAAACAACGCCTACCGCCATGCCCTCCGGTATGTTATGCAATGTCACCGCAAGGGCAAGCATTGCCGTTTTATTTAATCCGCTTTTCATCCCCTCCGGTTTCTTTCCTCCAAGGTGGAGGTGGGGAATCAGTTTATCAAGTCCGTACAAAAAGGCAATTCCTGCCGCGTATCCTGACGCCGCTGGAACAAATGCCCATTTTCCATAGCCTTCCGACATCTCGATTGCCGGAATTAAAAGCGACCAGACAGATGCCGCAACCATAACGCCTGAAGCAAAGCCAAGCAATATCTTTTCTAATAAAGCGTTCAGACTGTTTCGCATAAAAAGGACGCAGGAAGCTCCCGCAAAAGTTCCCAGAAAGGGAATCATGAGTCCTAAGAATAACTCCATATATGATATGTCTCCTCACTGCTTACATTTTGAGTCCGACACGCGCTGCTTTTCTATGACTTATTAATTTTACGGATGATAATACCATTCTTTAACAGCGTCGAGTCAATATAATGTCTGGAGAAAAGAAGCTCTCCTTCTCTTGTAATTTCAATATCTTCCTCTTCGCAGTTGATAATGACTTCTACATACTGGTCAATCCATCCCATTTTACAAAACTCAATGACCCTTGCTTTGTTAATCCGGTTCGGAAAATGGAAATCACGTCCTCGTAAAAGCGGTTCTTCGTTTCGTAACTTAAGAAGATTTCTGACAATCTCCATCCGCTGCTCATATACGCCCGCTTCAATTTCCTCCCACGGCATACAGCGTCTGCAGTCCGGGTCATATCCGCCCTCCATTGCAATCTCCGTGCCATAGAAAATACAGGGACTGCCGGGCATCGTAAATAGTACCGCAAGCTGCTGGAAATACTCATCCAGATTCCGTACATCCGAACGCAGTCTTTTCGTATCATGGGAATCCAGTAAATTAAATAATACATCATTTGTCTGCTGCATATATCCGGTATAGCAGCGATTAATTGTATATTCAAAATCCTCGTTTGTCAAACTCTTATCAATCCAGAAGTCCTTAATGCTCTCCCCAAGCGGATAATTCATTACCGCATCAAATTCATCTCCCCGAAGCCATGGCATTGCATCATGCCAGATTTCTCCCAGAATATAAATATCCGGTTTTATGGCTTTCAGCCGGATACGCAGTTCCTTGCAAAATCTGTGGGAAATTTCATTTGCCACATCCAGACGGATACCGTCCACATCATATTCCTTTACCCAGTTTTCACAAACATCCAGTAAATATTCACGTACTTTCGGCTCATTTGTATTTAACTTGGGCATCGTATCATAAAAAGCAAATGTATAGTACTGTTTGGATTTCGCGCAGCCTCCCTCTTCCCTAAAAGGCCATTCGTTTATCATAAACCAGTTCCAGTATTCCGATGAAGGACCGTTCTTTTTCACATCCTGCCACGGCGCAAACAACTCTCCGCTATGATTAAATACACCGTCAAGCATTATGCGGATGCCGCGTTTATGCGCCTCTTCCACAAGCATTTTCATTGTCTCTTCCGAGCCGAAATGGGAATCGATTTTACCATAATCCGCCGTATCGTATTTATGAGACGTAGGCGCTTCATTAATCGGCGTCAAATATAATCCGGATATACCAAGGTCTTTGATATAATCCAGTTTTGAAATAATGCCTGCCAAATCTCCGCCGAAAAATTCCGTATTGGTGACTGCGCCCTTATTTCTCCACGGCAGCACACCGTCCGGATTAATAGACGCATCCCCGTTACAGAAACGCTCCGGATAAATCTGATACCAGATAGTTTCATTTACCCATGACGGCGTTACCGGTATATCCGCCGGATTCATCCAGGGGAATACGAAACACTGTCTGCTTCGTCCCTCTAACTGCATCTGTGCCTCCGAAACAAAACCGTCTTCAAAATAAAACCATCTCTCATTCTCGGTCTGCAGTTCAAAATAATATTTTAATCTCTTATACGGAGGCTCGATTGTTGTCGTCCACCATAACTGATTCTTTAATCTTTTTTTAAAAGGGATGTTGACAGGCTCACCCGACCATGTCTCACCGCCGCCTAAAATACCTGCGCTGAACGGGTCCCCGTGAATCAGATTGACATATTTCACGTCATAACCTGTTTTGATATTGATAATCAGTTTGTTTTCATCCAGCGGATAACAATAATTATCGTTTGCCCTGTGATATACCGCGTTAAAGTCCATCATTTTCCTCCTATTCCGCATATAATCTAATATCTTTGGTCCCTATTTGCATTCTATGTAAAATTTTTATAAATGGTTACGAAAAGCATAATAAGCAGATACGGTAAACGACAAAAGAACATACCCATGCAACACCGCACTGCATCAATACGACCGCCAGCGCTCTCCATGCAGATTCCATCTCACGTTTAATAGTCGCTACTGCCGCAGCACAGGGAGTATATAACAGCGTAAAAACCAAAAAGCTGATTGCCGATGCCGGTGTGAAAATCATTGCCAGTTCTTCATTCAAATTACCCATCGCAGCGCCCGTTAAAACCCCCAGTGTGCTGACTACCGCTTCTTTTGCCGTAAATCCACTGATTAAAGAGGTTGCCACACGCCAGTCATTAAACCCAAGCGGCGTAAAAACAGGCGCAAGATATTTCCCCACCATTGCAAGCAGACTATCCTTACTGTCTGCAACAACATTCAGTCTGCTGTCAAAAGTCTGCAAAAACCAGATGATTAATGTCGCAAGAAAAATAATGGTAAATGCTCTCTGTAAAAAATCTTTCGCCTTATCCCACATGAGCAGCGCTACACTTTTCGCTGACGGGAAACGGTAATTTGGCAGTTCCATCATAAAAGGCATGGAATTTCCTCTGAATATCGTATGATTTAAAACGATTGCTACAAGCAGTCCGACAATAATGCCCGTGATATATAACCCTATCATAACAAGCGCCGGATGTTCAGGGAAAAAAGCTGCCGTAAATAAAGCATAAATCGGAATTTTCGCCGAACAGCTGATAAAAGGAATGAGCATAATTGTCATTTTTTTATCCCTGTCCGAAGAAAGCGTTCTGCTGGACATAACTGCCGGAACGCTGCATCCGAACCCAATCAGCATGGCAACAAAACTTTTACCGGACAGACCAATCTTACGAAGCGGCCTGTCCATCACAAATGCAATCCTTGCCATATAGCCGGAATCTTCCAAAATAGAAAGGAAGAAAAATAACACTACAATAATCGGCAAAAAGCTGAGAACACTTCCTACTCCCGTAAAGATACCGTCTATCACAAGACTTTTCACAACCGGATTAATGCCGTATGCCGTAAGAGCGCCATCCGTCCATGCAGATAATGCATCAATGCCCATACTCAGTAAATCGCTTAAAAAAGCTCCGATTACGCCAAACGTCAGCCAGAAAATAAGCAGCATAATCAGTAAAAAAACAGGAATGGCAAAATATTTTCCGGTCAGGATGGTATCTATCCTGACACTCCTTTTATATTCCCGGCTTTCGCTGCATTTCGTTACCGCACTTTCACATACTTTTTCAATAAAAGTATAGCGCATATCTGCAAGCGCAGCATTTCTGTCCATTTCACTGTCCTGCTCCATCTCCACAATACTGTGTTCCATCAGTTCCAGTTCATTCTGGGACAACTCAAGACGCTCTATAATATCCTTATCTTCCTCTACTATCTTACTTGCCGCAAACCGCGGAGACATTCCTATCTTTTCCGCATGATCTTCCACCTGATGGCTGACCGCATGAATACAGCGATGCACAGGTCCCTTTTCACAAAAGTCTGTCACCGCCGGATATATATGTTTTCCGGATACTTCTCTGATGGCATGTATTAAATCCTCGACACCTTCATTTTTGATGGCGCTGATAGCAATGACCGGAATGCCAAGCTGTGCCTCCATCTGTTTTATATCTATCGTACCGCCGTTTCCCCGCACCTCATCCATCATATTAAGCGCAAGCACCATCGGAATATGCATTTCCAAAAGCTGCAGCGTCAAATAAAGATTTCTTTCAATATTGGTTGCATCCACAATATTGATGATGCCGTCCGGCTTTTCATTCAAAATAAAGTCTCTTGTGACAATTTCTTCTCTGCTGTAAGGACGGATAGAATAGATGCCCGGCAGATCGACTACCGCATCCCCCTTCTCTCCCCTGATTTCTCCCATTTTCCGGTCTACCGTAACACCGGGAAAATTACCTACATGCTGATTCGAACCGGTCAGTTGATTAAACAATGTTGTCTTTCCGCAATTTTGATTGCCTGCCAATGCGTATATCATGACTTCTTTTCGTCCTTTACTTCTATTTTCTGAGCATCCTCTTTACGAATGGTCAGTTCATATCCTCTCAGCTGTATTTCAATCGGGTCTCCCATCGGAGCCACTTTTCTTACTTTAACTTTCGTTTTGGGAATCAGCCCCATGTCCAAAAAGCGGCAGCGAAGCTCTCCTTCGCCGCCTACCTGTACAATGACTGCCTCCTGCCCGATTGCAATCTGGTCTAATGTCATATAGCGTTCTCCTTTGCTTTTGTTTATCTCTAAGCATACTATACCATATCAATCACAGAACAGCAATAACACGAATTTGCAAACTGCTTCCATTTATGATACACTTTCTTTTAACGAAATGACCATCAATGGAGGTATCTGCTTTGAAAATACAGGAATCGGCTGAAAATTATCTGGAAACCATTTTAATTTTAGGGCAAAAAAACGGCAATGTCCGTTCAATTGATATTGCCCACGAACTGGAATTTAAAAAACCGAGCGTCAGCGTAGCAATGAAAAATCTGCGTGAAAACGGTTTTATCAGAGTAGATGAAAACGGTTTTATCACACTGACCGAATCCGGCAGACAGATTGCCGAAACCATGTATGAACGCCACCTTTTATTTTCCCAGTGGTTAATGGATTTGGGGGTAAATGAAAAAACCGCTGTGGAAGATGCCTGCAAAATGGAGCATGTCCTCAGTCAGGAAAGCTTCAATGCCATCAAGAAGCATCTGAACGGATAATACCTTTTTCTTTCCAGCCTCCCTGTATATATCGCGTGGCTGCCACAAGCAGCGCCACCACCCAGCCTGCGCAGAATGCCCACCAGATAATTCCCAC
>CAZKOR010000090.1:0-14776 GCA_964554405.1 uncultured Bacteroides sp.
TCTATTAAAGATACCATGATTTATACATTGTGCCTTGGATTTGTGAAATTGGGTCATCAGGTGACATTACTTGCTGCACGGGACTATCAGCCGATAAATAAGGAAATTTATGATTTTCCCATAGTGTTCATGGAAACAGCAGGGCATAAAGTATTCCAACCCAGATGTCTTCCCTATATGCCGGAATTACGTGAATTTTTGAAGCAGCACAAAGAGTATGATTTGATTATTTCCAGTGAGGTATTTGGGACATGGTCTTATACGGCGGCAAGAGTTTATCCGAAGAAAACGATTATCTGGCAGGAATTGGCGAAACATAACAATATCCTGCATAAAATTCCCTCCAAAGTGTGGTACAATATCATTGCACGGTTTATGATGCGTAAAATTTTAGTAGTTCCGAGGTCAGAAGCAGCAGCGTGTTTTATCAGGCGGTTTCTGCCGCATGTTGCAGACATCTGTATTGACCATGGTGTTGATTTAAATAAATATCCATTGCCGGAACAGATACAAAAAAAGAATCAGTTTGTAGTCGTTTCCCAATTGATTGAAAGAAAACGAATTGATTATACCATTTTGCAATTCAAGGATTTTTCGGAGAAAGGATATCAAGATTATAAATTATATATCATTGGACAGGGAGATCAGGATGAAATGCTGCAGACGCTTGTTAGACAGCATCATCTGGAGAAGTACGTTATCTTTTGCGGTCAAATGAGTCATGAACAGTTATTACCGATTGTGGCGGATTCCAGAGCACTTCTTGTTTCCACGGCAAAAGACAACAATATGGTATCTATTGTAGAGAGTATTGCGGTGGGAACGCCGGTTATTACAACATCAGTGCCTTATAATGCAGCATATATCAGGCGGGAGGCACTCGGTATTGTATCGGATGACTGGAATGCAGAAGATTTAGATGCGATATGCATAGAGAATGACACATATGTCAGAAATTGTGTGCGTTATCGGGAAAAACTTTCTAATACTTATATTGCCGGGCAGTTTATCCCACTATTGAAAAATATGACAGACTGAGGAAGGGACAGGGTTATAAAGATGAGAATAGCAGTAGCAGGAACGGGATATGTAGGTTTGGTGGCAGGCGTCTGCTTTGCCGAAAAAGGACATGATGTAACTTGTGTCGATGTAGACGAAAAGAAAGTCAAAATGATGGAATCCGGCATTACCCCTATTTATGAAGAAGGGCTGGAAGAGTTGATGCGTAAGAACAATGCTGCAGGAAGACTCCATTATACGACAGACTATCGCAGCGCTTACCGGGATAAAGAAGCTATTTTTATCGGTGTCGGAACACCGGAGCAGCCGGACGGTTCGGCAAATTTGGATTATATTGCGACAGTTTCCAGACAGATTGCGGAATCTGTTGAGTCAGACTGTCTGGTGGTTGTGAAATCTACTGTTCCGGTCGGAACGAATGACAAAGTAGAACAGTTTATCCATGATTTTCTGGTAAAAGATGTAAATGTGGAAGTAGCTTCTAATCCGGAATTTCTGGCACAGGGTTCTGCTGTCCATGATACTCTGCATGCGGCAAGGATTATTATCGGAACGGAGAGTAAAAATGCGGAGACAGTTTTAAAAAAGATTTACGAACCGTTCGGTTTGCCGATTGTATCAGTGAACAGGCGCTCTGCAGAGATGATAAAGTATGCCTGCAATGATTTTCTTGCATTGAAAATTTCTTATATGAATGATATTGCTAACTTGTGCGAATTGGTAGGAGCAGATATTGATGCGGTAGCGGAGGGTATGAGTTATGATGCCAGAATCGGTTCCCGCTTTTTAAACGCAGGTATCGGATATGGCGGAAGCTGTTTCCCGAAGGATACCAAGGCATTAAAGTATCTGGCACACCAGCATGGGTATACGCTGCGGACCGTGGAAGCCGCAGTGGATGTCAATGCAGAGCAAAAGACCAGACTGTATCGAAAAGCAAGCAACCGTATGATTACATTCCATAATCTCAGAGTTGCGGTTTTAGGGCTTGCCTTTAAGCCGGGTACGGATGATTTGAGAGAAGCGCCGTCTTTGGATAATGTACAGCTATTATTGGAAGAGGGAGCGGATATTTATGCTTATGACCCGATTGCGGCAGAAAATTTTAAGAAGCGGTATCCGGAGGGAGCGTTGGAAAAGGGTACGATTCATTATGTAAAGACTGCGGAAGAGGCATTACAGGATGCCAATATTTGTTTTATTTTTACGGAGTGGGATGAAATCAAGGCTGTTCCGGCAGCGGAGTTTAAGAAATTAATGCGTATTCCGCTTGTATACGACGGACGGAATGTATTTAATGTACAGGAAATGAAAGATGCCGGAATAGAATATTATAGTATCGGACGTTCTTAGGAGAGGTAGAATATATGAATCAGCTGGATATTGGGAAAACTTATGTAGTGACTGGCGGTGCAGGCTTTATCGGCTTTCATCTGTCAAAAAAACTTTTGGAGGCAGGTGCGGAAGTAGTCGGCTTTGATAATCTGAATGATTATTACGATGTTTCTTTGAAAAAAGACAGATTAAAAATTTTAGAGCAGTATGAGCATTATACATTTGTAAAAGGTGATTTGGCGGATAAAGGGGATGTGCTCGCGCTTTTCGAGGAATACCGTCCGCATATTGTCGTCAATATGGGAGCGCAGGCGGGTGTGCGTTACAGCATAGACAATCCAAATGCCTATATGCAGTCTAACATCATGGGATTTTTCCATATTCTGGAAGCATGCCGTTATTTCCCGGTAGAACATCTTGTTTATGCTTCTTCCAGCTCTGTTTATGGCAGTAACGAGAAAATACCGTTTTCCACGAATGATAAAGTGGATGAACCTGTCAGCTTATATGCAGCGACAAAAAAATCCAATGAATTAATGGCGTATGCGTATAGCAAACTGTACCGGATTCCGGTGACAGGGCTTCGTTTCTTTACCGTATACGGTCCTTTTGGCAGACCGGATATGGCGTATTATAAATTCACGAAAAAGATTCTGGCAGGGGAACCGATTCAGATATATAATAAAGGCGATATGTACCGGGACTTTACCTATATTGACGATATTGTACAGGGGGTAGAGAATGTTCTGTGCAATCCGCCGGAAGCAGATAAAAACGGCGTACACGCTAAACTGTATAATATCGGTAACAATCAGCCGGAAAGACTGATGCATTTTATTGAGATATTGGAAAGGTGTCTTGGAAAGACAGCTATCAAAGAGTATCTGCCCATGCAGCCGGGAGATGTTTATCAAACATATGCCGATATTACTGATTTAATGCAGGACTATGACTTTAAACCGAATACGTCATTAAAAGACGGACTTAGCAAATTTGTTCATTGGTATCGGGAATACTACAAGGAATAGAAAAAGCTCGCAGACGAAGGAAGGAGCAGGGTTATAAGGATGAAAAGAGAGATACCGGTTTTGTATCTGGTTGTTCCATGTTATAACGAGGAAGAAGTCGTAGAGAAATCTGCACGTGTGATGCACGATAAAATCCGCCGCCTGATGCAGGAGGGGAAAATTAAAGTTGGAAGTAAGATTATGTTTGTCAATGACGGCAGTAAAGATAACACCCTGCGGCTTTTACATCAAATAGCGGCACAAGATGGAATATTTTCTGTTGTCAGTCTTGCGGGAAATTACGGACATCAGAGTGCTATACTTGCAGGCATGATGACAGCAAGACAATATGCGGATGTTGTTGTGACGATTGATGCGGATCTGCAGCAGGATATTGAAGCATTGGATAAGTTTTTGGCAGCCTATATGGAAGGCTGTGAGGTTGTATATGGTGTACGAAACGACAGACATTCCGACGGCACTTTTAAAAAGAGTACCGCAACACTCTATTATAAATTAATGCATCTGCTTGGCAGCAAAGTGATTGCCAACCACGCAGATTACAGACTGATATCTAAGAAAGCGTTGGATGCACTTTCGGAATATAAAGAGACAAATTTATTCCTGCGTGGATTGATTCCTACAATGGGATTCGCTTCCGATGTGGTATATTTTGATGTCAAAAAAAGAGAAGCGGGACATTCCAAATATACGCTTGGGAAAATGATGACGCTTGCGTTAGACGGTATTACTTCAATGAGCGTCAGACCGCTTCGCCTGATTGCGGTGATGGGATTTGTTCTCAGCCTTTTCAGTGTGGTGATGGCGGTTATCAGTCTGGTGGATTGGATAAAGGGCAATAACGTACCGGGTTATACGACAAGTCTTCTGGTATCGCTTATTATGGGGGGCATTACCTTATTGTCCTTGGGCATTATCGGTGAATATATCGGAAAGATTTATATGGAGACGAAGAAGCGTCCCCGCTATATTATAGATACTTTTGTGTGGAAACCGGAATCGTCAGAAAAAACAGACGCTTTCGTACAAACGGAGGAAGAGAATGCCTGAAATAGATGTTCATGCGGATGATTATGCGCTTACTGTTCATACATCGGCGGATATTTTAGAATGTATGAAAGAGGGAAAGTTAAACAGTCTCAGTATTGTACCGAATATGTCCTGTTTCGAAGAATGTATGGAGATGCTTTATAAGGCGGTGCCGGCACTGCCTTTTTTGCCGTCCATGTCTGTTCATCTGGATTTTGTGGAGGGAAAATGTCTGGCAGGAGCAAAGGAGGTTCCGCTTCTTGTTTCGCCGGGCAGCGATATAACAGGCGTACCATGGGGAAAACTTTTTTTGCTTTCTTATCATCCGATGAAGCGGAAAGCTGTAGGACAGCAGCTGGAAAAAGAAGTGAAAGCGCAGATAGAGACTGCGTGGAAAGCAATACGCCATTGCATGGAACTGGCAAAAGCAAATCAGGTTCCTTGTAAGCAGAAAGGCCTGAGGATTGATTCTCATCAACATGCTCATATGATTCCGGTTGTATGGGAGGCATTAACGGAAGTTATTGCGAAAGAGGGATATCCGGTAGAGTATATCCGTAATTCTAAAGAGGTGCTTGCTCCATTTTTATCGGAAGTATCATTGTGGAAGACATACCGGCCGGTTAATTTTATAAAAAACAGATTGTTGTCGCTCTATTCTCATAAAGTGGACCGTTATGCATCAGCGCATTCGATGAAAAAGATGTATTTATGGGGGCTTGTTATGAGCGGACGAATGGATTATGACAGGATTGTCAGATTATACCCGAAAATAGCTGCAAAAGCCGGGAAAGAGAATAGAATATTAGAGTTCTGTTTTCATCCGGGTATTGCTCTGCCGGAGGAGATAACAGCGGAAATCGGAGAGAATGCAGCGAAGGACTTCTATCTTTTGTCTGACCGGCAGACAGAAAAAGACGCTGTTATGCGCCTGAGTCTATTCGACTAATTGATGTATCTTTGGTACTTCACTGATTAATATTTCCATAAAATAGGCAGCGCCCTCCTCATTCAAGTGGTCGGCATCCATAAAATAGGCAAGGTTGCTGCGGAATCTGTCATCATAAGAATAATCATAGTATTCGACACCTGTGTCAGAAACAATAGTGTTCACCGTTTCCTGAAATTCCTGTATGAATGTTTCCGAAACCAAATCCCGATAGTATTCGGAAAAGGGTGGTGTAATCAGAATCGGCGTGATATCCCGCTCCTTACAGTAATTGATAATGTCATACAGATTTTGGATTCTTTCCGGCAGAAAATATTCTTCTTTATTATCAAAATGCCTGCTGTAACGTTCCTGTGCCCTTCTTGTAAATTCCTCCATATCAATTTCATTATCTTCAGCAGCCAGCGCGATTATGGATAAATTGAGATTGGGAAACAGTTTCAGAATATCTTCTCCGGCGGATAGAATCGGCAGCTTATTGGTTGTAATATCAATGTACGGGTCATAATTCGGAATGTTTTCCGGTGAAAGAAAGTGATAGTAGCGCAGACTCATCGCTTCGGCTTCCGTTTCGTTGACTACTTCATTATTAAAGGAAAAATACGAAACCGGAATGAGCATAATGCTGTCTTCGTCCATATATTGTGCATACTCTTTTAGAACGGCAAAATCATAGTCATAGGACTGACTGGTGTTGCCGAAATTAAAGCATTCATATCCCCGCATTTCCAATGGCTCATAGTTGAAATCATACAGACCGTGGGAACTGCCGAGATTGCCGACTTTTATCTGCGCATCCTCATTATCCTCAAAGAACCAAAATTTGGTGATATCCAAATATTTCTGTTCGTTAATTTTTCGATATGGTTTATTGAGACAATAAATAATCAGAATAGCTGCCGCCGGAATCAGCAGACATTTTAATAAAAAACGTAATACATCGTATATTTTATTCATTGTGATTCCTCCGTTAAAACTGAAAATAAATAAATTCCGTCGCAATTCCCTTAGGTGCAAACAATGCGATGATAACTAACAACAAAATATATACCGGCCATCTGACAAGGCATATCTGTTTGGAAAATTCTTTTATAACATCATACTTAAGCGAAAGATAATCATAAATGCCAAGGACTAATACGGATAGAGCCATTCCCACCATCTGAACATATGACATCCCGAGACAGATAACGGCTGTCTTTAAGTAATTAAGCGGGCGCGAGGCGTCCCAGAACAGGCGGGAAATGACCCACACAGCGTCTTCCATACTGTTAGCACGGAAAAAAATCCAAGTAAAGCACAGTATGATAAATGTGACAGGCAGCTGCCAGAAATGCTTTTTGTGAGCTTTTCCTTTTGGATAAATGACAGTCTCTATTATTTGGAGCAGTCCGTGAATGCCCCCCCACACAATAAAAGTAAGCGTGCTGCCATGCCAGAAACCGCTGATTAAAAACGTAAGGAGGAGATTGAAAAAATGTCTCCACTTCGGCACTCTGTTGCCGCCTGCCGGAATATAGACATAATCACGGAACCATGTGGAAAGCGAAATGTGCCAGCGGCTCCAAAATTCCTTAATCGAAAAGGAAAAATAAGGACTTTTAAAATTGGTCATTAAGTCAATGCCGAATAATTTTGCACAACCGATGGCAATATCGGAATAGCCGGAAAAGTCACAGTAAATTTCAATAGCAAACATAACAGTGACAACAATAAAGGCAAGTCCCACATAGGCATATACATTATCATACAGCTTGTTTACGGTAATTGCAAAAATATCGGCAATGACTAATTTTTTAAAATAACCCCATGCCATTAATTTTAATCCGTAAGTGACATCTTCGTATTTGAAAGGACGCTCTTTTTTTAACTGTGGCAAAAGCGCATCCGCCCTGCCAATAGGGCCGGCAAGAAGCTGTGGGAAAAAGGAAACAAAGAGCGCATAATATCCGAAATGCTTTTCCGCACTTATTTTGCCATGGTAGACATCAATCAGATATCCCATGGACTGGAAAAAATAAAAAGAGACGCCTGCGGGAAGAAGAATAGTTAATGTCAATGGCTGCAAGGACAGTCTTCCGGTAGCAATCATATCATTTAGCCGTGCGATAACAGGATTTGCCGTTTTAAAGAAGACGAGAATAGCAACAAGCGGTACAATGCCAAGCAGCAGATTTCGCCTTTTCTCCCGAAGAGAGTGTGCTTTTTCAAAGGATAGGGCAAGCAGATACGTTAACAGTGTTGTCAAAAAAAGCAAAATGCCATACCATAGATGCAGATTCATATAAAAGGTGTAACTGGCAAGCAGTAAAAAGCCCCATCTGTATTTGTGCGGAACAATATAATATAAAAGAAATGCAACAATAATAAAAATACCGAAAGATATCGAATTAAAAAGCATCTAAACACCTCGATTTCCAAATCCTACTTTTAAAAGTTTACCACAAATTGGAAAAGCGGAACATAAAATCTGCGTTATTAAGAAAGAATTAATAATTGTACGTCATATAGCGGCCGCTTTGTGGACATACAGGGGATAAATGTGATAAGATAATAAAAAATTACCAAGGGGACAGGCATCGAATGAGTATTACCTCTTTTTATTTTTTGTGTTTTTTTGCAGGTATTTTAGCTATATATTACAGTATTCCTAAACGCTGGCAGTGGGGATTCCTGCTGCTTTGCAGTGTTGCTTATTATTTGTTTACGGGTAACGGCATTCTAATTTTATATCCGTTTCTTTCGGTGGCTGTGTGCTATTTGGGTATACGGGCAATGATAAAAACGGAAGAGGAACGAAAGAAAAAAGCGGCACTGGCAGCAGTACTCATTGTAAATCTGGGCATTCTGTTTTTTTTGAAATACATTAATTTCGGCATTAATACAGTCAATGGCATTGCAGGTATTTTCGGCGTTTCAGAGCCTGTCCTGCATGGATTTCATTTTCCGGTTCCGCTCGGCGTTTCTTTTTATACGTTTTCTTTGCTGGGATATGTGATTGATGTTTATTACGGCATTGCAAAGCCGCAGCCGAATCCGGTAAAGCTTGCTTTATACGGCATGTATTTTCCGGCAATGATTTCCGGCCCGATTTTGCAATACAGAGACTGCGGGGAGCAGTTTTTTACCGCACATGCGTTTGATTATCATAAAGTCACAAGGGGTATACAGCGGATGCTGTGGGGACTTTTCAAGAAGTTAGTCATTGCAGAGAGACTGCGGGTGCTTGTAGATACCGTATATGGGCAGTATTCTGACTATCCGGGTGCTTATATCTGGATTGCGACGATTTGTTATGCCTTTCAGTTATATACGGACTTTTCAGGTTGTATGGACATTGTGTTAGGAATGTCGGAAAGTCTTGGGCTTACGCTTCCTGAGAATTTTCAAACACCGTTTTTTGCCAAAAGTGTAGCGGAATATTGGAGAAGATGGCACATTACACTGGGTGTCTGGATGAAGGAGTATGTATTTTATCCGCTGTTACGTTCCCGTTTTTTTACCGGATTAAATAAGTCCTGGAAACAAAGATTCGGGAAAAAAAGAGGAAAACAATACGCTACGTTTGCCGCGATGTTTATTTTGTGGTTTACGGTAGGCGTCTGGCACGGCGGGGAATGGAAATATGTAATAGGCTCCGGTCTGCTCCACTGGTTTTATATTGTCATGGAGGAATTGTTAGAGACGCCCTGCGCACAGCTTATGGAAAAAATGCACATCAATGCAAAAGGAAAGTTTATTGGGGGCATTCGTATCATAAGGACTTTTTTTCTGGTATGTATCGGAGATTTATTTTTCCGGTCGGATTCTGTCGGCGCAGCGTTTGCCATGTTAAAAGGAGCAGTGACAGTATGGAATCCCGGTATTTTATGGAACGGCGCACTGACAGAACTTGGTCTTGATGCAATCGAGATGGTAATTGCGGTTCTCTCTTTGTTATTGCTGCTTCTGGTATCCTGTTTACAGCAGAGCGGTTCTGTGCGTGACAAAATTGCAAAAAAGAGCCTGCCGGTCAGATGGATCATATGGTATGCATTGCTGTTTGGGGTCATTTTATTTGGCTGCTATGGACCGGAGTATAGTGCGGCGGAATTTATTTATCAAGGATTCTAGCGCAGCCTGATAAAATTGTTGTGATTCGGGGTAGAGAATAAAAATTTTTTATGATATGATAATAGGGTGAAAAATGAATTTTTCACCCGCGAGTTTGGCGCTTAAGCGCTTTCAGCGCCGCCCAAACATCGCAAGCTGAGGAAAGGTATGGAGATTATAATGGACAAAATTGCGGTTTTGATTCCTTGTTATAACGAAGAAAGAACAATTGCCAAAGTGGTAAAAGATGCAAAAGAAGCACTGCCGGAAGCAGTTATTTATGTATATGATAATAATTCCAAAGACCGTACGGTAGAACTTGCAAAAGAAGCAGGAGCACAGATACGCTATGAATATATGCAGGGAAAAGGAAATGTTATCCGCCGTATGTTTCGAGAGATAGAAGCGGAATGCTATATTATGGTGGATGGAGATGATACGTATCCGATGGAATATGCCAGAGAAATGGCGGATAAAGTATTGTATCATAATGCGGATATGGTGGTAGGAGACAGGCTTTCATCCACTTATTTTACGGAGAATAAAAGACCGTTTCATAATTTTGGAAACAGTATTGTCCGCAGCAGTATCAATAAATTGTTCCACTGTAATATTAAGGATATTATGACCGGCTATAGAGCATTCAGCTATGGTTTTGTCAAAACATTTCCGGTGCTTTCCACGGGATTTGAGATTGAGACGGAAATGACAATACATGCAGTTTATAATAATTTGCAGATTGAAAATGTGATTGTGGATTACAGAGACCGTCCGGAGGGCAGTGAATCAAAGCTGAACACTTTTTCTGACGGATTCAGGGTTTTGCATACGATTGTAAAACTATACCGGGACTATAAGCCTTTTGGATTTTTCTGTTCATTCGCGGCGGTTCTTGCGATTCTTGCTGTTGTTTTGTTTGTGCCGATTTTTATCTCCTATATCGAGACAGGTTTGGTAATGCGTTTCCCGACGCTGTTTTGTTGTGGATTTCTCGCGTTAGCGGCAATACAGTCTTTTTTTGCCGGACTGATTTTATCTAATATGGCATTGAAGAACCGGAGAGATTTTGAGTACCGGTATGCACTGGTCACAAGACACCTCACCAAGAAGTGATGTCTCAGCGCAGCTGATATACTTCATAAGCGTCTCCACCCGCGTAAAATGTGTCGGTTAGTTCGCAGCCAACGTTATATGTGTGCCTGAAGTACATTATGACAGGATGTTCACGATGGTATAACCCCTCTTTAAAAATAAAGTAAACATTTTGATTTTGTACAAGGTCCTCACCAAAATTTCCGATGCCGTGCATTGCCAGCTTTTTCCGGCTGTTAGGATTGCAGACAACGCCCCAGTTAGTGTAAAAGAAGTTCTGATAGGTGTCTAATGTTGTATCGAACGGTGATTCACAATAGTTATCCAACGTACTGCTATTACAAGTCCAGATATAGAAATTATCCGTATGTGCATAGCAGTATTCTTTTAAATCTTCCCATACATCCTGATTTACGTGATAAGAGGTGTCAATATTGATTTTGGTGCAGTAAACAGAGACAGCGGATAACGCAATGATACAAGGCAGCAAAATTATATAACAAATTTTTCGGTTAATTTTTATCAGGTTAAATGCAAACAGAATACCGAATAGTACCATGATATCGGCAACAATAAGCGGCTGTACAATCCGTTTCGGAAAACGGCCCTGATATAGAATATATGCCCATGTAACCATTCTGCCCAAAAGGTATAAGAAATAGACTGCAAGAGCGACAAGATTACGGCCGTAGATAATACAGCAAAACGTAAATAGAAACAGAAAGGCAGCGCATAGATTTAGCGGCTGCATGCCATCCTGATATAAAAATACGGTCAGTGTGCCGGCTGCAATATTTTTCAATCTGGATATTACTGAAGTGCGGGCAAGATAACAATCTTTGGCGATTTGATGCATCTGCTTCCAGTCATTCAAACTCATCTGATAGCCAATATAAGGTGCGCCGTTTTTTTGGTAGAAATAGGATTCTTCGTCGATGCCAAGCGCTGTCAGTTTAGAAGAACACTCTTCATATTCCGGCCATGTATAGAAGTCTCCCACTCGTTCCCTGTAATGATTGATTTTGATAAAATCAGCCCATTCTTCATCGGAATAGGCAATCATATGTACTCCGTAGAGAATCCCCATACCAAGGAAGAGGATGACAGCGAAAGAAAACAATTTCAAAAAATAGTCAAGATAGAAACGCTGGTTGGACAAAACCCATTTGGAAAGCCATAAGATACCAGCCATCGGCAGCATCATATACAGGACATTCTGCCGCATACTGAAAGCAAGCCAGGCCAGAACTAATGTTGGAATGTTTCCTTTTAAAAAAGAGGATATATTTTCATCCGATTTGGTTGTAATAAAATGAAATAATGCTGTAGCAGCGCAAAATCCGGCAGTTGTTGTATACTGAACCTCACTGATAATATTTAAATCCACGATAAAAAACAGAACCGAAAGAATTGCTAACGCCGGCATTATGATAGAATCGGAATGAAAATGTTTTTTCCGAAGCTGAAGCGTTCTGCGATATAAAAGCCAGATACAAAGAGCATGGACAGTATGCTGAAAAAGACCATACCAGGGAATGCTGCTGTTTATTTTATAAAGACAGCAGAGAAACCAAGATAAAGGATAGAGAAAAAAAAGCACATGCGCATCCGGCTCCCCTAAATAGGCGCCGGAGAGCGTACTATACATACCCCAGTCATCATTGATGCCGTCAACAGGTTTGATATAACAGAAAAGGAAGACATAGAATACGGTTAAATAGAGAAAAAAAAGGAAAATGTCTGCATGGTCGGATAGAAAACCGCTCTTTTCTTTTGTGGAAAAGGACAGATGCTTTAATTGGGAACTTTGCTTCACGAATGACATTTCCGATGATCCTTTCTGGCTTTTGTACATATTTGTAACTTTATTATTATATACTATAGAAGGGTAAAGTTACAAGTTTTGAATGAAATAATCGGCTTTTCCAGAGATTATTAAGAAAAACGAAAGGTTTCATTAATATTTAAAGGGAAATGACTCATAGACGGGAAAATATGGTATAGTAGTGACAGATTGGGAAAGGTGTGGTGATATCAATGGCACAGGATAAGAATAAAAGAGGACATCGTTGGAATGGAAGAGTAACATTGTTCGCTGTTATGATAGTATTTTGTATTTTGGCGATGATAGAGATTGTCTATGGGCAGGCGAAGCTGAAAGTGGAAAAAGAGCGGCTTGCTTTGGAGGAGACGAACTATCAGACTCTGCAGGCATTGGAGAAAGCGCAGGAAACTGTTCAAAATGAGGAGACTGCTTTGAGCAGCGAGACGTCGGCGCAGGACAGTTCTTTTATGAATGTTGTCGAAAAAAATATAAAAGAAACGGAACCGGTGGAAGAAGACGAACAGTCGGAGCAGAATGGTTCGGAAGATGACAAAAAGCATGATATGCAGATTGTATTTATGGGAGACAGTATAATAGATTTTGACCGGGAGTATGAGGGTATTGCCGGGCTGATAGGTGAGGCATGTAACGCTGATGTCTATAATATGGCTATAGGCGGAACGACAGCAGCGCTTCTGCCTGATGAAAGGTATGATTATAACAATTGGGAGTCTACTGGTCTGCTTGGGATTGTCAATGCGATTGTAGGAAATATTGATACCGCTATTTTTGAAAACTATACGGCCGGTGAGCATTTAAAAAAGTGCGATTTCTCAAAGACGGATTATTTTATTATTGAGTACGGCGTTAATGATTTTTTGGCGGAGATTCCCCCCAGCCTTTATCTTGAAAATGGGGAGATAAGAAATGTAGATGCGCCTCATACTTATACGGGTGCATTGGACGATGCGATTAGTACGCTTCACAAGGCATTTCCGGATGCGAAAATCGTAGTGATTGGGCCGCATTACTGCCAGTTTTTTTCTGGTGACAGATATTTAGGAGACGGATATACATTTGATAACGGGTATGGAAAATTGATTGATTATGTAAGAGTCTGCGGTTATGTAGCAGAGCAGCGTAAAGAAGACGGTGTTAAGTTCTATAATGCGCTTGAAGAAAGCGGTATTGATGCGTATACGGCTGAGGAGTGCTTAAAAGACGGCATTCATCTTACTGAGGAGGGAAGACGCAGATATGTAGATTATCTTATTCGGTGGATTAAGGCGGATTTTTATCCGGAAGAATAGTGTGAAGAGAAGTTCTAAAGCTCCCGCCAGTGGGCGGTTCGCTAAGAACTTCTAAAACTTCGCACCGAAGAATGCCTGAAATACGGCATTCTTCATGAGAAGCGCGGTATAAAGAAATTCTTGCAGAATAAGCGCAAATTCGGTACAATATGAAAGAAGTGAATTCCCTGAAAGAAAGGATTACGGTAAAATGAGTAGAGAAGAAGTATTTGCAAAGTTAAATGAGGTATTTCAGGATGTTTTTGATGATGATACGATTACGGTGGCTGATACTACAACGGCCGATGATATTGAAGAGTGGGATTCGTTGGAGCATATTAATCTGATCGCTGCCGTAGAGCAGGAGTTTGGCATGAAATTTAATATGGGACAGGTTGTGTCCATGAAAAATGTGGGCGAAATGGCGGACATTATCATACAGCAGATTACTTCCTAAGCAGTTCAATCATTCCCATCGATGCATGCATTAGAAAAACAACTTCTCTGTTCTGCAGAGCCGGAGCAGGAGTTGGCGTGTCGATGGCAGCAAAGCCGGTTTCTGTTAATGTCTGATAATCTCTGTCAAAATTCTCTGTTTCATAACATATATGATACGGACTGTTTTTATATTTCTTCATTAACCCGGATACAACAGAGTCTTCGGAAACAGGAGAAACTAATTCGATACAGTAGCCGTCTTTATCCAAAAAGCAGATATTGACTTTACGGATATCGTCATATACGGTGCTTTGTATCGTCTGATACCCGAGATTCTCAAAAGATTGTATTGCGGCGTCCATCTTTTTAACCAGATAACCAATGTGGTGTACTTTTAATGTCAACATAAAATTTCTCCCGTATTGATAAATGCAGCATAATTGTGTATATTAAAATATAGTCATGGATTTATTTTATTATATGACAGGCTGTTTAGCAAGTAGGAAAGACAAGATTGAATGATACAGGAGGAAACCTTGTGATGAACAAAAAAATTAGAATAGTTACTTTGATAAGTATTCTGACTTTCATTTTGCTGATGCTGCCGGTTGTATACCTTTCCTTTGTGAACAGGGCAACAGGGGATGATTACAACTATGGCACTTATACAAGAGCGGCG
>CAZKOR010000091.1:0-14695 GCA_964554405.1 uncultured Bacteroides sp.
CGGATGATGTCAGAGAGTTTACAAGCTACAGCTTTAAACCGCAGCTTCGTACCGTGGGACCGAAATACGGAAAACAGCTTGGCGGCATTCAGAAAGTCCTTGGCGCTTTGGACGGCAATCAGGCAATGGACGAGCTGAATACGAACGGCGCGCTGAAATTTGACGTGGACGGTACGGAAGTTGTTCTGGAGAAAGATGATCTGTTAATTGAGATGGCGCAAAAAGACGGCTATGTATCCGAGGCGGATAATAATATGACCGTTGTGCTTGACACCAATTTATCAGACGAGCTGATTGAAGAGGGATTTGTATACGAAGTTATCAGCAAAATTCAGACGATGCGTAAAGACGCGGACTTCGAGGTAATGGACCATATCAAAGTAGCTGTCTGCGAAAATGAGAAGATAGCGGGTATCGTACGGAAGAATGAAGAGATGATTGCCGGAAAGGTACTTGCAGAGAATATCGTGGAAAATGAAGCATTGCCTGTCTCGAAAGAATGGAATGTCAATGGAGAGAAAGTAGTTATTGGCATTGAGAAAGTATAATTTTTGCATATTGATGGTAGTCAAAATAGGAAATACACGATATAATAAGATTTGTGCAGATATTGTTTTGAGCAAAAGGCAGACAAGGAGGAAGTCAGATGCAAAAGAAAGCAGCGACATTTGATACAGAAATGTTTAAAAGAAGCGTGCTTTATAATGTAAAGACGCTTTATCGTAAAACGTTGGAGGAAGCGACTGACCAGCAGATTTTTCAGGCGGTATCTTATGCAATTAAGGATGCTATCATTGATCAGTGGCTGACGAGTCAGCAGGAATATGAAAAACAGGACCCGAAGATGGTATATTATTTGTCCATGGAGTTTTTGATGGGACGTGCACTTGGCAATAACCTGATAAACTTACAGGGATATGATGTGTTTAAGAAAGCATTGAGTGAGCTTGGCATTGACCTCAATGTTGTAGAGGATCAGGAACCGGATGCCGCACTGGGTAACGGCGGACTGGGAAGACTGGCAGCGTGCTTTTTAGACTCTCTTGCGACATTGGGATATGCAGCATATGGTTGTGGCATTCGTTATCGTTACGGTATGTTTAAACAGGAAATCAAAGACGGTTATCAGATAGAAGTACCGGATAACTGGTTAAAAGACGGCAATCCGTTTGAACTGCGCAGACCGGAGTACGCTAAAGAAGTAAAATTTGGCGGTTACGTCAATGTCTATGTGGATGAGAACGGCAGAAATAATTTCAAGCAGGAAGGCTATCAATCCGTAAGAGCAATTCCTTATGATATCCCGATTGTCGGTTATGGCAATGGTATTGTTAATACGCTTCGTATCTGGGATGCAGAGCCGGTAGAATGCTTCCAGCTGGATTCCTTTGATAAAGGTGATTACCATAAGGCGGTAGAGCAGGAAAACCTTGCAAGGAATATCGTAGAGGTGCTCTATCCGAACGACAACCACTATGCAGGTAAGGAGCTTCGTTTAAAACAGCAGTATTTCTTTATTTCCGCGTCCGTACAGGAAGCTGTGGAAAAATACATGCGTAAACACAAAGATATTAGGAAGTTCTACGAGAAAGTGACATTCCAGTTGAATGATACGCACCCGACAGTTGCCGTTGCGGAATTAATGCGTATTTTAATGGATGATTATTATCTGACATGGGATGAGGCATGGGAAGTAACAACAAAGACATGTGCCTATACCAATCATACTATTATGGCGGAAGCATTGGAAAAATGGCCGATTGAACTGTTCTCCAGGCTGCTTCCCCGTGTATATCAGATTGTAGAGGAAATTAACCGCAGATTTATTGCCAGAATCGAGCAGATGTATCCGGGCAATCAGGAGAAAATCAGCAAGATGGCAATTATCTATGACGGACAGGTAAAGATGGCGCATCTTGCCATTGCTGCAGGTTATTCCGTAAATGGCGTCGCAAGACTACATACGGAAATTTTAAAGAACCAGGAATTGAAAGATTTCTATCAGATGATGCCGGAGAAGTTCAACAATAAGACAAACGGTATCACACAGAGACGTTTCTTACTGCACGGCAATCCGCTTCTTGCTAATTGGGTAACGGCACATGTAGGCGATGACTGGATTACGGATTTGCCGAAAATCAACAAGTTAAAAGTCTATGCGGATGATGAGAAAGCGCAGCAGGAGTTTATGAATATCAAGTACCAGAATAAGGTACGTCTTGCGCAATATATTTTGGAGCATAACGGTGTTGAAGTAGACCCTCGTTCCATTTTCGACGTACAGGTTAAGAGACTGCATGAGTATAAACGCCAGTTAATGAATATTCTGCATGTTATGTATCTGTACAATGAGTTGAAAGAACATCCGGATATGGAATTTTATCCGAGAACTTTCATTTTCGGCGCGAAAGCGGCAGCAGGTTATAAGAATGCGAAGCTGACGATTAAGTTAATTAATGCGGTAGCTGATGTTGTGAATAATGATGCAAATATTAACGGTAAGATTAAAGTGGTATTTATCGAGAATTACCGCGTATCCAATGCAGAGATGATTTTTGCGGCAGCTGACGTATCAGAGCAGATTTCAACGGCAAGTAAAGAAGCTTCCGGTACCGGTAACATGAAGTTTATGTTAAACGGTGCGCTTACTCTTGGTACAATGGACGGTGCAAACGTGGAAATCGTGGAGGAAGTCGGAGAAGAGAATGCTTTCATCTTCGGTTTAAGTTCCGATGAAGTCATCCGGTATGAGAATTACGGTGGATATGACCCGATGGAGATTTTCAATAATGACCCTGATATCAGAAAAGTGCTGATGCAGCTCATTAATGGAACCTATTCACCGAATGATACTGATTTGTTCAGAACTTTATATAACTCTTTGTTAAATACACAGAGTACATCCAAGGCGGATACCTATTTTATCCTGAAAGATTTTAAATCCTATGCGGAAGCACAGCGTAAAGTGGAAGAAGCATATAAGGATGAGAAGAGATGGGCTAAGAGCGCAATTTTAAATGTGGCTTGCTCCGGTAAATTCACATCTGACAGAACCATTCAGGAATATGTGGATGATATCTGGAAACTGGATAAGGTTGTTATCCCGAAGAAAACAAGTAAATAAACAGCGATAATGAGGAAAGAGACTGTTTTTCACAGCAGTCTCTTTTTTTGTTTCCCTGTTTCTGTAAGTGCGCAACTAAAATTGCACAAAAACGCCTGAAAATTGTTTATACTTCACAACGGTTTTTTACGATTTTCTAAGTGGCAGTCAATAGTTTTTGTGCAATATTTTCACTATAATTAATTTATAAACAAATTTTTATAAATATTAACGAAAAATAAAGAATCAGTGATTCGGGAAGGGAGAGAGATTATGGATAAGAAAGCGGAAGCGAAGAAATACAAGACACCGTTTTTAAAGACAGTCAAAAGGCATTGGATGCTGCTTTTGATGCTTACGCCGGCGTTAATTTATGTCATTGTATTTAATTACATACCGATGACGGGAATCGTTCTGGCATTTAAAAAGTATCAGTATGCGGGAGGAATTTACGGTTCGCCGTGGAACGGACTCAGTAACTTCAAGGCGCTTCTGATCTCGGGAAAACTCGGACAGGTAACGCGCAATACCTTACTTTACAACATCGCCTTTATTTCTCTGGGTGTTGTTTGTGAAATGGGAAGTGCGATTTTATTAAACGAGTTGACAAACAAGTATTTTAAGAAAACAGCGCAGTCGTTTATGTTCCTGCCTTATTTTATAAGCTGGGTTGTAGCGGGCGCTATTATGTACAATATCTTCAATTATGAAAGAGGTGTATTCAATCATATCCTGACATGGTTTGGTTTGAGTCCTTTTGACCTCTATAATACACCGGCCGCATGGCCGCCGGTTCTGATTTTCCTGAAGCTGTGGAAAGGCACCGGATATGGTTCCGTTGTTTATCTGGCAGCAATTACGGGACTCGACCAGGAGATGTTTGAGGCGGCGGCAATTGACGGCGCGAACGCATGGCAGCGGATTCGTTACCTGACCATCCCTTCCCTGAAGCCGACGATGATGATTATGGTGCTTTTGGCTATCGGAAATATTTTCCGCGGCGACTTCGGATTATTCTATCAGACAGTAAAGAGCAGCGCGCTTTTACAGCCGATGACGGATATTATCGATACTTATGTATTCCGTCTGTTGATTGATACGGGTGATATCGGCGTATCTGCGGCAGCAGGTCTTTATCAGTCAGTTCTTTGTCTGGTAACGATTACACTCTGTAACAAATTGGTCAAGAAATTGAATCCGGATTACGCATTATATTAAGGGGGGTGGATATTGTGTCAAAAGTTATGATTAAGCAGAAGCACCATATGAGCAAAGATGAACTTTCGGTTAATATTGTAGGATATGTTATAATCGGTCTTTTTGCACTGATTTGCCTTTTGCCGTTTTATTTAATCATAGTGGCATCTTTTACGGATGAGGCGTCTCTGATTCGGAACGGATACCCGCTGATTCCGACGGACCTTAGTTTGCAAAGTTATCAGCTGTGTCTGAAGAATCCGGTTGCTATCGTGAGATCATATGCTACGACAATCGGCGTTACGGTTGTAGGAACATTTCTGGCGGTGCTGATGTCCACCATGACGGGATATGTGTTGTCACGTCAGGATTTTCCGTGGAGAAACAAATTTTCCTTTTTCTTCTTCTTCACGACGCTGTTTAGCGGCGGACTGGTTCCGTGGTATATGATGTGCGTACGGTATCTGAATTTTAAAAATTCATACATAGGAGTTGTTCTGCCGTTAATGTTTTCGGTGTGGAATATGATTATTGCGAAATCCTTTATGCTGGGCATTCCAAGCGCGCTTACGGAATCCGCCAAAATTGACGGAGCAAGCGATATTGTCATATATATAAAACTTATCCTGCCGTTAAGTAAACCTTTGATTGCGACGCTGAGTCTGTTTTCAGCGCTGGCTTATTGGAATGACTGGTACAATTGTATGCTGTTTATCACAGATGAGAATAAATTCATGCTGCAATATTATCTGCAAAGAGTACTCGGCAGTGCGGAGGCAATGAGAATTGTAGCGGAGAAATCCGGTATGGCGCTTCCGACAGTACCGCTCGAGAGTATGAAAATGTCAATGACAGTCATTGCAACCGGTCCTATTGTTTTATTATATCCGTTTGTACAGCGGTATTTTGTGAAGGGACTTACGATTGGGGCTGTTAAAGGATAAGCTGAAAAAATGGGATTTTTTCAGCTGCAAGTTTGCTGCATTCGCAGCCAAACTCGCGGGTTGAGAATAAATAATATTAAAAGGAGAGAAAGTATGAAAAAGAAAAAAATTTTGTCATGTATTTTGGCAGCAGGGCTTGTGATATCCACACTGGCCGGCTGTGGTTCTTCGGGAGGGGATTCAGGAAGCTCATCGTCATCGGGCAGTTCCTCAGGCAGCTCCTCGTCAAGTAGTGATTCGTCATCAAGCAGTTCTTCAGGAGAGAGTGCATCAGCGGTTTCTCTGGACGGACTTCCGGCGGCAGTAGGAGACGGTGAGATTGTGGCTTCTCCTGATTTCTATGCAGGAGTTGATTTAAGCGACCATTATACGGTAAATATGTATCTGATTGGTGATACGCCGAATGACTGGGACAGAATTCTTGAGTTGACCAATCAATACCTTGAGCCGTTCAACACGGATATTGCAGTTACATTCATGAGCTGGAGCGATTACCAGACCATGTACTCTCTTGTACTGGCAGGCGGCGAGCAGGTAGACTTAATCTTTACAGCTCCTTGGTGCTATATGTATACCGAAGCTGCAAAAGGTTCTTTCTATGTATTAAGTGATGATTTTATCGCAAACTGTATGCCTATGGCGAACAAATATCAGGATAAGGACAGTTGGAGTGAAACAACACTTTCCGGAGAAACAATCGCAGTACCGTCCAATGTAGCAGCGGCAATGGGTAAGATTGTAGCAATCCGTCAGGATTTGGCTGACAAGTATGATATCAGCGAGTTAAAAACATGGGATGATTATATGAATTTTATGATTACGATGGGTGAAAAAGAAACACCGGAAAGCGGTGTCTATGGGCTTGCTGCTTCCGGAGATAACAACGAACTCTGGGATGTATACCGTCAGCAATATGATACATTCCTTGCACTGGACAGCGACTACTTTGATATGATCTATTCATGGGACGGCGACCTTCCGACAGCAGATGAAATTACGACATCTTATGAAACCGATTGGTTCCGCGAATATGCAAAAGACATGAAGACACTGGCAGATGCAGGCTGCTGGAGCCGCAGCGCATTAACAAATACGGTAACGGATGATGACGCGTTCGGTGCATTACAGGGCGCTTCTATCGCATGGAACGGTTCCGTTATTACTTATGTAAGACAGGCGGAGCAGAGTGATGGCATTAACTGTGCAATTTACGATTTGACAACAGACCACTTTGTAGGCTGTGAAGCATTCTCTAACAATGATATGGCAATTGCAGCGGGTTCTAAGAATCCGGAGCGTGCGGCAATGATACTTGATCTTCTTAAATTTGATACTTATCTGAACAGACTGTGGATTCTCGGTATTGAGGGTGAGCATTATAGTATCGACGATGCAGGAAATTATACAGAATTGGATAAGTCCAGTGATTTCGCAGCATATGCAATTTCCGCATCTTGGGCAATCAAAAATGCGGATCTGCATGAAGCAGGGGCTGACCCTCGTATGCAGGCTGTTTCCGACGCATGGGGGGAGAGAGTAGAGAATAACCCGACAATTACGTTTGTATTTGATACGACACCGGTTGATTCTTATGTAGCGGCTGTCAAAGTAGTATTAAATGACTATGTACCTATGTTGGAACTTGGTCTGGTAGACGATGTTGATGCAACATTGGATGAGATGATTCAAAAATGTTATGATTCCGGTTTACAGACCGTAAAGGATGAATTTAAATCTCAGTATGAAGCATGGCTGGCAACCCGCTAGGAGATAGGCCGGACTGCCCATACAGGAAGCAATGATGATATAAGAAGAGAAAAGGCAGAGTTATATCTGCCTTTTTTCAAACCAGTATTTGGAGGAAAAGGCGATGAAAGTGTATTTATCCGGTAAGGAAGCAAGATGTACGGAATGCTTTAATTTTGACTGGTATTTTTACCATAGTAAAAATTTAGCCCATGGGGAAAAGGATATGGTGCCCGGTGAGTATGATGTAGAAGATTGGAAGAAAGTACAGCTTCCGCACGACTGGAGCCTTTTTTATCCGTTTGATGAAAATGCGTCATCCTGTGGTTCGGGCGGATATGTGGAGACCGGTATCGGATGGTATCGGAAGCGTTTTCGCATCAGTAAAGACGTTACGGAAAACGAGAGAGTATTTTTACGTTTCGACGGCGTTTATATGCTGGCAAGTGTCTGGATAAACGGGAAAAAACTTGGAAAACATGTCTATGGATATACGCCTTTTGAATGGGATATTACATCGTTTTTGTATGGAGAAGAGAAGGATAATGTGGTGGATGTGCAGGTGGATAATTCCGCCCAGCCTAATTCCAGATGGTATTCCGGTTCCGGCATTACGAGAGATGTGTGGATTTATCGGGTACAAAAAGCCAATATCATACCCTACGGCGTATGGATACGCCAGCCTGTCGTAACAAAAGAACAGGCGAAGCTGCACATAGAGAGCAGTCTTTTGATACCGTCTGACACAGCGGATGCGGGAGCATATTTTTTGGAAACGGCGATTATTTCTCCGCAGGGAGATACCTGTGCGATAGATAAAGTAAAAGTCAGTACGGAGAACGATGCTGAAAGTGCGGTGATATGTCAGGAATTTGTCCTTGACGCCCCCAAGCTTTGGGATACGGAAAACCCTTCTTTATATCGGGTAGTTACAAAACTGTATCAGGAAGATATGCTGATGGATGAAGTGCATAACCGGACCGGACTTCGGAGTGCGCTTTTTGATAAAGATAAGGGATTTTTATTAAACGGCAGGCAATGTAAATTAAACGGCGTTTGTCTGCATCATGACGGCGGCAGTGCGGGTGCGGCAGTGCCGGTTGAGATTTGGGAGAGACGCCTGCACAAATTAAAGGAAATGGGAGCTAATGCCATCCGCATGTCTCATAATCCGCCGGATGCGGCGCTGCTTGATTTATGTGACGAGAAAGGCTTTCTCGTTATGGATGAGGCGTTTGATGAATGGAAAATCCTCAAAGGGAAAGAATTCGGAAGTAATACACACGAAAGCAGAGGATATTCGGAATGGTTTGACAGATTTCATGAGGATGATTTGCAGACAATGCTTTTGCGGGATAGAAATCATCCCTGCATTATTATCTGGAGTATCGGAAATGAAGTGCCGGACCAGCAACAGGAGGACGGCTATCTGACGGTAAGGCATTTAAAAGAGATTTGCAGAAAACTGGACCCGGAACGTGCCGTGACACAGGCAAACGACCAGATTTGTTCGGAACCGTATCCGGCGAAAGAGAGTTTTCTGAAGGAGCTGGATGTAGTCGGCTATAATTATGTGGGAAGATGGCGGAATCGAGCGGAAACATTTTATGACGAAGATAAGAGGGCATATCCCGAATGGTGTATGGTTGGTACGGAAAACAGCAGTATCGGCGGCATCAGAGGTGAGTACCCGATGGAAATGTCGGAAAAAGCCGGCTGGTGGCGGCAGACTTATTACAGCGCTCCGGTAAGATGCGGAAAGCTGCTTCGTTATACAATGTCCCATGACTATGTTGCAGGAGATTTTATGTGGACAGGCATTGATTATCTGGGAGAAGCGCACTGGCCGGAGCGGTCTTCGAGTGCGGGCGTATTAGATACCTGTGGTTTTGAAAAAGATGGATATTATTTTTATCAGAGTATCTGGAAACGGGAAACGCCGATGGTGCATCTATTGCCGCACTGGAATTTGGATATTGAGGAAGGCAGTATTTTACCGGTACTCTGTTATACGAGCTGTGACTGCGTAGAATTATTTTTAAATGGGAAATCCTATGGAAAGAAAGCATATGTTTATCCTGCGTATGGCATGACAGAGGAGTATGGACACTTTGACAAGCCGCAGATTCCGATTCATACGGGAGATTTGTTTGTAAGCTGGGATGTGCCGTATGAACCGGGATGTATCATGGCAGTCGGATATTGTAACGGAAAAGAGACTGCCCGCCAAGTGATAAAGACAGCAGGCGCACCGGCAGGAATAGAAATGCACTGTTATCGGGACAGACTTGCTGCAGACGGCAGGAGCGTCGGGCAGATTGAAGTGTCGGTTGTTGACGCAGAGGGAAATTTTTGCCCGCATGCTGATTGCATAATTACTTTTAGGATAGAGGGCGCAGCGGAACTTATTGGCGTGGATAACGGGAATCCCCGCTGCCATGAGAGTATGAAAGGGAATAACATTTCTGCTTTTCATGGAAAGGCATTCGCGCTGATAAGGTCAGACGGAACCACAGGAGTATGTGAGGTTAAGGCGGCAGCCGCCGGGGTGGGAGAGAGTATTTCGAGAATTTATTTTGACTGATAGAAGAAAGAGAGGTGGAAGCGTGACACAAAAAGAAATTGCCGAAGCGCTTGGAGTATCCAAGACTACGGTTTCAAGAGCGATTTCCGGCAAAGGCAGAGTCGGAGAGAAAACAAGAAATGAAATCCTGAATTACTTAAAAGGACATCCGGCAGGGAGAGACGCTCTGCCGACACGAATGTTAGGTGTGGCGCTTCCTGCGGACAGTTATATTAATTCCAATCATTATTTTTCGGAATGTCTTTACGGCGTAAGTGAAGCTGCGGCTTATATGGATTATGACGTGCTGATTATGAAAGTGACGGAAAGCGATATTTCCGAAATTATCCGTGCTGTGGAGAAAAAGAAAATAGATGCGGTGATTCTGACAAGATGTATGGAAAATGACAGAGCGCTGAACTATCTGGAAAGCGTGGGTTTTCCGGTAGGACTTGCCGGACAGTGGAACAGTAAAGGTGTTATTTGCGTAGATATTGATAATAAAGGCGCAACGGAAGAAATGCTTAAAACGATGATAGCCAAAGGGTTCCGGCATTTTGCACTGATGTTAGAGGAAATTAATTATTCGGTAAACCGCAACCGGTATAACGGCTTCATGGATGCGCTGATGAAGAACGGGATATCGGAAAAAAAGCAATATATTTATACGGGCAAAATGTATGATCACGTTTTGGAAATGGTTATGGAAGATGTTCTTTCCAATAAAACGGATTGTATTGTCTGCGGTGATGATGAATTGTGTATTCGGGTGATGTCGTGGCTGCAGGGTGAGGGCTACCGGATTCCGAGAGATATTGCAATTGTATCCTTGTACAATGGTGCAGTGTTGAACCTGCTGCGGCCGCCTGTAACAGCGATTGATGTCTCCGCAAGGAGTGTCGGAACAGAATTGGGAAAACAGGTTTGTCATTTTCTGCAGGGAGAGCGATATCGGCAAAATACACTGCTTGATTATAAAATAGCGCTTCGGAAATCGACAGACAAATAAACGATAGGAATAAAAATGAAAGGTCAGGAATAAAAGTATGAAAACAGAAATGGCATATGGTGTTGATTTGGGGTGGCTCAGTCAATTAGAGGAAAGGGGCATTCACTGGGTAGATCAGGAGAAAAAAGAAGTGGACCCGCTTCAGGCGATGAAAGAAATGGGTGCAGATGCCGTACGGCTTCGTATTTTTGTAAATCCGCCGAAAGAATCTTATTGGACCAAAAAAGACGGAACGGTCTGTATGCTGGGATTTTGTGATGCGAAGAGCGTACTGGAAGTGTCAGAAAGAATTAAAGCGGCAGGTATGAAACTGATGCTGGATTTTCATTACAGCGACCATTTTGCAGACCCCGAGTATCAGGATATACCGGAGGAGTGGGCAAACGATGACGCAGCGCAGCTTACAAAGAGGGTCTATCAGCATACGAAAGAAGTATTGACTTTGTTTAAGGAAAAAGGAATCATGCCGGAGTGGGTGCAGGTCGGCAATGAAATTAATCCCGGACTGTTACTGCCTGCGGGGAGCAGAAAAGAGCATCCGGAGCAGATGGTTGCTTTCCTGAATGCAGGATATGACGCAGTGAAAGAATGCTTCCCTTCCTGTCAGGTTATCACACATCTTTCGTGCGTGAATTTCCCGGAATTTTGCGAACCTTTTTGGGAGGCGTTTTTCGGAAACGGCGGGAAAACAGATATTTTAGGATTTTCTTATTATCCATATTGGTACGATATGATTATGCAGCATAAAGAGAAAAAGCCTGTTGACCTTTTTTATAATCCGTTAATCTGGTACGCGGAAAAATATAAAAAGCCGGTCATGATTGTGGAAGTAGGAGGACCTGAAACGGACGAAGAGGGAACGTATGAACTTTTAATGAACACAATGGAGGCGGTGCGGCAGGTTCCGGACAATCAGGGACTCGGCGTTTTCTACTGGGAGCCGGAAGTAGGAGCCGGTCTGCTTCCCGATAAATATCCGTTGGGAGCGGCGATTGCCTTGGATGATAACACAATTCAGTTGACAAAAGCCTTGACAGCTTATAAGGTATTTAAAGAGAAGCATTTCTAAGCTGGCAAAAGGGGTATGCACATAATGGAAAGAGCATTATTAGTAGGAATGAATTTAAATAACGGAGAAGACTATAAACTTTCTCTGGAAGAACTGGAAAGTCTGGCGAATGCCTGTGATATGGAAGCGGTCGGCATCGTGGAACAGAATCTGCCGGAGGTTCATAAGGCGTTCTATATCGGCACGGGAAAAGTGGAAGAAGTAAAAGAAGAAGCGGAAAGTCTGAATGCGGATATTGTTATTTTCGACAATTCCCTTTCTCCGATGCAGATACGGAATTTACAGGATAAAATCGGGAAACCGATTCTGGACAGAAGTACATTGATTCTGGATATTTTTGCAAAACGCGCCCGTACCAGAGAAGCCAAACTGCAGGTAGAGGTGGCGAGACTGCAATATATGCTGCCGCGTCTGGTAGGGCTTCATGCGGCGCTCAGCCGTCAGGGCGGCGGAAGCGGCTCCCTGAGTAACAAAGGCGCAGGTGAGAAAAAACTGGAACTGGACAGACGTGTTCTGGAACACCGGCTCTCAGAATACCGCAGGGAATTAAAAGAGGTAAGTTCCCAGCGCAAAACGCAGCGTAAGAAACGTGCAGATTCCGGTATGCCGCGTATTGCTCTGGTGGGATATACCAATGCGGGAAAGTCCACTTTGTTAAACGCTATGCTGGAGTTATACGGCGCAGATGAAATTGATACGGAAGAGAAAAAAGTGATGGAAAAAGATATGCTTTTTGCTACGCTTGACACGACAGTACGGAAAATCAGCCCGGAGAATCATCATGATTTTCTGCTGTCAGACACGGTAGGTTTCATCCATAAACTGCCGCATCATCTGGTAGAAGCCTTTCATTCCACATTAGAGGAAGCAAAAGAAGCGGATATTTTATTGCAGGTAGTGGATTACAGTGACAGCCATTATAAAGAGCATATAAGTGTAACGGAGAATACTTTAAAGGAACTCGGAGCAGACGGCATTCCTATGATTTATGTCTATAATAAAGCGGACAAAAGTGCGCTTGCGGACAAATGTGCGCTTGCGGATAAAAGCGGCCTTCATAAGCTGCCCGTAGTGAACCGGGACAGCATTTATTTGTCCGCAAAAGAAAAAATCGGCATGGAGGAGTTAATCTGCCTGATAGAAGAAAAGCTCTCGGACGGTTTTAAAGAGTGTACGATGATGATTCCCTATGCGGACGGCAGGGCGGTTTCTTATCTGAATGAAAACGCAGTCGTTTATGACACACAGTATCAAGCCGAGGGTGTTTGCATGAAAGTCAACTGTAAAATAAAAGACTTCCGGTATTATGAAAAATATGTGTTAAAAAAATGCTAAAAATCAATATGGTTTCATTATTGACAATTATAGTTTTATGGCATACAATTTATTTTATCTAGGTAAAAGCGGAATACAAGGAGGAGGAAGTAATGAGTGAGAAATTGAATCAATTTCGAATTGGAAAGCGGTTAAAGTATGCATTTTGGATTGCGGCAGGCATTCCGGCGGTAGCAGCGGCGGTTATACTGGTTGCTATGGTTGTAACATCGCAGATGTATTCGAGCGCCTTAGAGGTGTATGGTTTTGCACAGGGAGATATCGGTAAGACGCTGGAGTATTTCGCGGAGACGCGTTCTGCACTTCGTGCGGCGATCGGTTTTGACGATCCGGATATGATCAACAGCCAGATCGCATCCCATCAGGAGTACAAGGAGAAATTTGAGGCTGCCTTTGCGGCGTTAGAGTCATCCATAGTGTCGGCGGAGGACAAGGCGACGTATGCGAGCATTGCCAGCAAGCTTCCGAGCTATTGGGAAATAGACAGCAGGGTTATGGAATTAGGCGCTGTGACTGACAGAGAACTTTGCTTACAGGCGCAGGAGATAGCCGCGAGCGAGATGAGGCCGCTCTATACGGAGATCACTGCTGAGTTGGTCAGCATAATGGATAATAAGGTGACGCGTGGTGACAGTCGGTCCGATTTCTTGTCGATTCTATGCCTTGTACTTGCGGTGGCAGCAGCCGTTGCTATTGTGATAGCTCTGTTAACATCCAACAAGTTAGCAAAAAATATTTCAGTGAAGATTACCGTACCGCTGCACGAACTTTCAGGACGGCTGGAAAAATTTGCGCAGGGCGATTTATTCAATCCGTTCCCGACCGTAGATACGGATGATGAAATCGGGGATATCATAAAGGCCTCCAATGATATGGCTGAGGCGCTTGATTTTATTATTTCCGATGTAGAGTATACATTAGGCGAGATGGCGAATTCGAATTATACGGTAAGGTCAAGAGACGGTTCAAGATACATAGGAGATTTCAGACAGCTCTTTGATTCCTCCAAGAAATTAAGAGACTGCATGGTAGAGACGATGAAGTTTATCGAGCAGTCCTCCATACAGGTTACGGAAGGCTCTAATAACCTTTCCGAAACATCACTTAGTCTTGCAGAGGGTGCAACGGAACAGGCAAGTGCGGTAGAAGAACTGCAGGCAACTATTACAACGATTTCGGAAGCAGCTAAGCAGGCTGCCAGCAATGCGGAAGAGGCTTATCATCAGTCGCAGGAATATGCTGATGTAGCAAATAACAGCAGTACGGATATCAAGGCAATGGTGGATGCAATGGCGCGTATCAATGATGCATCCATGAAGATTGGTAATATTATTTCAGAGATTGAAAGCATTGCATCCCAGACAAATCTGCTTTCCTTAAATGCATCTATTGAAGCGGCAAGAGCAGGCGAGGCAGGACGCGGATTCTCTGTTGTTGCCGATCAGATCAGACAGCTTGCAGAACAGAGCAGTCAGTCTGCGGTAGACACCAGAACTTTAATTGAGGGCGCGATGCAGGAAGTTGAAAACGGCAGTAAAGTAGCAGACCGAGCAGTAGCATCTATTGAAATTGTTGTAGACGGTATCAAGCAGGTTGCTGCTTCTTCCAAGGAATTGAGTACGATTTCAGCTAATCAGGCAGTGACGATGGAGGAAGCTGAAGAAGGAATCAATCAGATTTCAGACGTTATTCAGACAAATGCGGCAGTTGCGCAGGAGTCTTCGGCAAC
>CAZKOR010000092.1:0-12602 GCA_964554405.1 uncultured Bacteroides sp.
AATTTCATATCCTTCACAATACTTTTTCCAGCTATCAATACATTTTATTGTTTGCTCTGAAAGTGGTTTTCCACCAAACCAACAATAGTGTATTACTTTAGGTATCAACTAAAATTCCTCCATTAACTCCATGTTTCATGCCCTAAAATCTTTCTTACACACACAACTCAAAAACCAATACAAATAAATAAAAAGCACAAATATATGGCATTTATATAATAATGCAGCACAGCTAAGCAAAACTGCGTGTAAATCTCTTTTCCACCAGCCCTTTAATGACAAATACTTATTTTTTCTCCATTCTGGAAAACAGTCATCCATATATTTTCTTGTCCTATTTGTATAGTACAAAGCCTTACTCATATTTTTAAAGGATAATCTGCAAGCTCCACCCACCCCACAGCGAATGAACATTTGTACTATATACAAATCCATAAATTCGGAATACTCATTATTTTCCTTAAAGAAATTCCTCGTTTCACAAAATCCTTGCAGCATAGATTCATATATTTCATCTGTTATAGCACCTGATAGCGAAGCATTCCTTACTCTATAATGATACAATACTTCATTTATAAACTTAATGGACTTCACCTTTGGCAGAATAGAAAATAAAAAAACAGTATCTTCAGACCGCTTTATCGCCGTAAACTTCATATCCTCAATAACTGTTCTTCTAAATAATTTATTCCATACAACCGGATTCATATATCCAAGCATCTCAAAATTCTTAATATCTGTAATTAATTCTTCCGGATTATTAATCATTTCTTTACATATACATTTCCCTGTATCATCATCAAATCGCTCCAAACCGCATATAGTAATATCCGAATGATACTTATCAGCATTAGCCACCATTTTTTCAATATATGTTGATTCAATATAATCATCCGAATCTAATAAAAGAATATATTCTCCATTACTGTCACATTGCTCCAGTCCCACATTTCGAGTTCCAGACAAACCTAAATTAATATTATTATTAATAATATTAAATTTGGTTGGATATCGCTTTGCATATTCCTCAATTATTCTAAATGAATTATCTGTTGACTTATCATTCACAACCCATATATCAAAATCTTGAAAGGTCTGCTCTAATAATGAATCAAAAAACCTGTTTAAATACGGGGCTACATTATAAACAGGAACAATTACATTTACTTTTGGATTCATTTCTCTTTCTCCACCATTTATGATATTTCTTATATAAAACCCCCAACATAAGCCACTTACATACCTTACATCGGGAGTCCTCACTACTCATAATTTAACTATACATCCTGTCAGCTACTCATCTATCTGTACCCAGTATTTCTCCATATTCTCCTCAGCTTCCGCTTCGTTTAGAGAAAAAATATCCTGAATGCTTTCTTTTGCTTCCTGACGGTTCAGACCGGAGGAACAGTATTTTTCAATTGATTTTCTTATTGCATCACCTAAACGCTTCTTTTCTTTCTCCATCTGTTCATTGACAAATTTTATCTCATACTCCGCTCTTTCCATTTGCAACATCACAATCGGCTTCATAATCCCATGCACTTCCTTCTTTAACTCCGGCTCATTTTTCAACAGATAACTACAGGTTAGACTTAGCAATTCGATCATTTCTTTTCCTGCTGCATCTGTCAGTGTACCGTTTTCTTTTTCACGGTCTATTATCATAATACATTCCCGTATAAATTCTGTCAAATCTTTTCTTGTGGTCTCTGCAACCGACTGCTTTATTCCATTCTTTTTCCTGTTAAGATGCTTCCGGAAGCGGATAGGCAGAAACGGAATCAGCATATTCAAATGCTTTTTCTCAATCATTTCGGTTGTGTAGCTTTGCACATTCATGACCGGAACACGGTACTCATGAGTTGTCCCGTCTGCAAATCTGATAAGACAGGTTTCTTCCGCAGGCATACTGTCTGTATTGTTCAAGTATAAAATAACACTTCTCGGCATAACCAGTTCATGCCTGTTTTCTATAGAAGCTGTTTTTTCGACGTTTTCGGCTCCGGTTCCATGTACCAGTCCGATATGGATATCATATTCCAACATACGAAGCACCATACCTTTATCTTTATTCATCTGGCATTCTATATGATAAATATCCCTATTCTCTATTTGAACTGCTATGTCTGCAAAAATAGAATTTAATGTACTGCCGCCATCCTTATGTATACGTCTGACTACATATTCCGTTGTTATCAGTCGTATCTCCACATTCTCTGAATATGCCTTTCGGAATACTTCCTGAATCAAAGGCAGTATCAGCCACGGATATCTTTCCACTTCTTTTTTTATCACTTCGTCCCATAGATAATACTGCTCAATAATCTCCGGTGTCATTTCCTCTAGTATATCATCGGGAATTGTGCCGTAATATCTGATATTCTCTACTACATGATCATGATTCGTTCTGCTTTTGTTCTTTTTTACTGTCAAATTTTCGATAGACATTTTTCTCCTTTCATGCCTCAAGCTATGAAAGAAGAATCCGCTTTCATCACTTACGGCTCTGTTAAAATAAATAGTTGAAATTCTTTGGCGATAAGCCTTGAATTATTGAAATGTGTTATCAGAAATTAGAAGTTTTATAACACATCTGTACGTGCATTTATCTTAACAGAAGCTTTCCGTATATGCAAGCTTTTTTTATCAGCAATCACTCCATCATAAGGTATATAATTGTCAAGGTTCCCTTTTACCATTTATCTACACAGACTTTCATCTGATGTATTCCGCCTAATACGCTCCACGGCTATCCACTACTGCCGGAATCGTTCTTACAATCATCTTGATATCGGTCCACAAACTCATATCTTCTATGTAATTCAAATCCAATTCAACCCATTCCGCCCACTTGATATTGGCTCTGCCGCCAATCTGCCAGTAGCATGTCAGTCCCGGCTGTACAACCAAACGCTGTTTTTCATATTGGCTGCATTCTTCCATCTGAAAGGTCAGAATCGGTCTTGGTCCGACGATACTCATATCGCCTTTAATAATGTTAATTAACTGCGGCAGTTCATCGATGGAAAGCTTTCTGATGACTTTTCCAACCTTGGTAATCCTTGGGTCATTTTTGATTTTAAAAGCGTGACCTGTCTGCTCATTCTGCTTCATCATCTCAGCAAACTGCGCATCCGCATTTACATACATGCTGCGGAACTTATACATTTTAAAAGGCACCATATCTTTTCCGGCTCTTTCCTGTGTGAAAAGTGCCGGGCCATTATCTTCCAGCCTAATGGCAGCCGCGGTAACGAGAAAAACAGGAGAAAGTACAATCAGCGCTATTGAAGATAAAGAGATATCCATGCATCTTTTGATAAATTTGTATACCGCGCTTTTATTCTGATACACTTCACGCATATGGTTTCGATTATAATTCACTTCCCTGACTTGAGATATCGGCTGCATTACAGTGTTTGTTATAACGTTCCCATGCATATCCTTTACTCTTCCCCTTTCCCGCAATGCTGTTAAAAATGTACTGCCGCTTTATACGGCAGTACAATACAAACATTTGCATAAATCATTTTATTTCAAAAACTGCTGTCTGCAAAACTATTTTGCCGGCTGTACCGGAACCTCTTCTATCGGCAGTTCCACAAATGCCAACGTGCCAAGAGATGTCATATTGACAACGATATGGTCGGCTCTGATTTCGGAAACAGTAAGCTCTACCCACACACCGTTTACCAACTGATAAACTTTGATATTCTGTCCGGCAGTGATACCTTTCATATAAAAGTTTACGGTTGCAGTGTTGAACTTCTGAATAGAAGCATTGATTTTAGCAACATTTAATACCTTGCCATTCAAACTTGTTGCCAGGCTTTTCGCAGAAGTAACATCTTTGCTCTCCGGTTTTAAAACGGAAAATGTCTGGTTGCTCGGCGCACCGTTGATGATAACATGACCACCCTGTCCAAGCGGTGTAACCGCATCTAAGCCAGGCACTTCTGTGACTGCGTTATTCAGGTATTCACCGACTGTCTTATTCTCCGCCGCTGCAGCATCCTCTACCGTTGCCGCTGCCACAGATGCTACTACTGCCTGTGCTGTAGGGCTTGTTGCCGCAAGCACCGGCATCGAAAATACCATAACGCCAGCTAACGTAAGTGCTAATAATTTTTTCATCATAAATTCCTCCTTTATGTTCCTAAAGTGTGTTTTATATTTACGCTCTTTCAGCGAAAATAGCTTATTCAGTAACAACTCTGTCTATCGTTCCTGCCGCATCGTCTATTAATGCTGCAACGACAATAAACTGTTTTTCTGCATTATCCTCTTTCTGTGTTGTCAAAGTAATCAGGAAATGGTATGGTGTCAAATCATCCCATCCTTCCCGCAGGTTTTTATTCATTTCCCTAGCGCCGTATAAATCATCCAGAAACTGCTGGCATCCGGCAATATAGGTAAAGTCATAAGTGCGGATAAGACTGGTGTTTTCCCTTTCATAAGCGGCAAAAATCTCATATGTCAATACGTTGCCGTCCAGATAAAGATAAATTTTCTCATGCTCCTCAAAAAAATCAGGATCGGCAAACCGGTATAAATCAGCAAACAGTCCGCTTTCATCAGGTTCCGTTTTACCATGTAACACTGTGTTAAAATCACACATACTTGTTAAATTCGCCAGTTCAATATAAACGGCTCCGGAATCATCCTCTTGCCCGTAAGCATTGTGGTTTTCATAAAAATCATCGGCTTCTTCACTCTGTAAAACCGGATAATCTATCTGTGTATCCGGTATATAAATCCAGGCAAAGATATCCGGGTTTTCTTCTTTTAATGCTGCAAAATCAATTTCTGCAGTCTTTGCAGTTTCTGACGCAATTCCTGCAGTCTTCCGCACGACAGCGGATGTTTCCGCATCCTGCGTGATATCTGTCGCGGCGTCTGTGGCGGTATCTGCAACAATATCTGCTTCAGATTCTGCCGCAAAATTTGCTTGTACACTGCCACAGCCAGTCATGACAGCATTTATAAATGCCATAACTGTCAGCACGGCAAATACCTTTATTTTCCTATCCCATATCATAACCTTATTCAATTTCCTTATAAAATATATCTAAAATCAACTCATACAGGGCGGTTTCATCCGGGTAAAACTCTTCAAACTGCTCTCCCATCACCGTTTCTCCCTGTAATGTATAAAAGTTGTCGCTGTCAAAACGATAATCCGATACGATAGAAGCAAGATAAGCCGCTTCATCCACAGATATATTTGTTACCATCTGCGGCGTAATGGCGCGGTATAAATCAAATACCGTAGAAATATCCTTTTTTACTGCCCGGCTTGCCGCACCGATAAAACCATTCACATATTGTTCCTGTCTTGCCAGACGCATATCTGCTGAACCGAAGGTATCGGTATCTCTGTATTTTACATACCAGAATGCATCTTCTCCCAGTAAATGTACCTGCTCATTTTTTATCAGAGCAGCATCTATATTTGTCATATCCTCCAACACGATCACTTTGACACCGCCGACCGCGTCATTTATGGTGGCGATAGCGCTCATATTGATGGCCGCATACCCGTGAATCGGTAAATTGTAGAACAGATTTGCTACTGTCTTCTGCTGATATTCACAGCTTTCCTCCATTCCGTTTCCAAAACCATGTTGTACCGCTATCTGTGCTGTTGTAGTTGTAACATAATCGCCCTCTTCGCTGTAAATATCGATATCGGTCATGGTATTACGGTTGATGCCGACTATTTTAACAGATTTATCTTCCGGGTTCATAACGGCAAGGAATAAAGCATCCGCCTGTCCGCCGTTCGTACCCTCCTCTACCTCTATGGCATCACTATCCTTATCAATTCCCATAATTAAGAACGTAAGAATTTTGTCATTATATTCATAAATGGTGTCTTTATATTTGACCCATCCGTCTTGCCATACGCGCTCTTCTTCTGCGCTTAAGTTCTCATCGCCTATGACAGTCTGTAAATTCATCTGCACATTGTCTGCGCTATGCCGCAGACGGTTCTTTCCTACTGCTTTGACAATTCCAAAACTGCCGAAAACCAGTCCAATGCAGGCAACAATACCGCCTGCCGTCAAAATGAGAGGTCGGAGACTTCGTTTTTTTTTGCTTCTTGTTCTTCTCTTTGCTCTTTCTCTCTTACTTTTGCTTCTGCCTTTGCATCAGAGCCATACCTGCCATAATACTTACCATAGTATTTTCCGTAATATCTGCCGTAATTTCCGTAATAGCCCTTGCTGTTCATATCTACTTTGTTCAGTACAACACCTAAAATACGGCTGCCGGATTTATCAAGCTGCTCTTTTACTTTTTGAACAAAGCGGTAACTGACCGCATTGTTTTCTACTACCAATACCGTACCGTCACAGCTTTTTGCGACCACTGCGGCATCTATGACGCTGCCAAGAGGCGGCGTATCGATAATCACATAGGAAAACGGATTTTTCAACACATTTAACATACCCGAAAACTTATCGCTTCCAAGCAGTTCACTCGGATTAGGCGGTACGGGACCTGAAAAAATCATATATAAATGCGGGATATTGGTCTGGCACATAACGTCGGTATATTTATATTTTCCGACAAGGCAATGGCTTAAACCCAGTTTAACTCCTCCGGTCTTATATCTGCCCACCAATACGGACTTACGCATATCCGCATCGATTAATAATGTCCGGTTTCCGGCTTCTGCAAACGCTTTTGCCATCTCCATGGCGACACTGGATTTTCCTTCATGCGGCGTACAGCTTGTAACAGCAATGACTTTTACATCATCACCGCAAAACTCAATATTACTTCGCAGTGTCTTGAAGGCTTCCTTAATTCGGAAATCCATATTTTTATCAAACTGTAATTTGACGTCCTGCATCGCTATTTCCTCTTCGTCTTTCCCCTCTTTACGCTGTCTTCATCCACCGCAACAGGTATCAGCGCTAACGTGCTAAGTCCAAGGTATTTCTCCACATCGTCCGATGATTTTATGGAATCATCTAACAAATACAAAATCAAAATAATGACGCATACCAGAAATACGCCTGCAATACCGCCGAACAAAGTCCACTTCGCTACGCTTGGTCCAGCCTTCTCTGTCGGCAGGTTCGCGGGTTCCACTACATTGACCGCATCAATATCCATAACATTCTGGATATGTTCTCCTGCCACCTCTCTGATACCGTCCGCAATTTTCATAGCCTGTACCGGATCCGTATGCTCTACGGTGATGGATACAATTCGTGTATCCGTAGGCGTATGTACCGATACTTTACCTAATAAATCCTCATATTCCATATCGTTTAAAGAAAGATTTGCAATGACTTTCTCTAATACATACCGGCTGTTAATTAATTCCGCATAATCTTTGGTCAGCTGTGTACCCATCTGTACATCACTGTAGGTAACCGTCGTGTTATCTGATTTATTCAAAATATAGATTTTCGTTGTCGATTCATAGGTAGGCGTTAAAACAAACTTGCTGATAATAAAGCAGACAATCGCCGCAACCAGTCCAACGCTTAAAATAATCCAGCATCTGCTGATTAATATATGAATGACTTCCAACAAATCTATTTCGATTTCATCATTGTGTTTTTCCATCTTCAAATTTCCTTATCCTGTAAAATACATTCCGGATTATCATGAAACAGTTCCCTGCTGTAATCTCTGCCGTACTTTCTGCTGACATACTCTGCACATTCAGACAGATAAGGCGCCCTTTTTCCGGTGTCATGCGCATCCGTTGCTACAAAATGAATCTGATGCAGTTTTATCAGTTTCCTGGTAAACTGTTTTGTGCCAAATCCGAATTTTCCCATAATGCTGCCGGCATTCACCTGAATATAGCATCCCATTTCTATCAGTTCTGTAACTGCGTGTTTTTTTGTACAGACATTTTGATACCGCTCTGCATGCGCCAACACAGGATAATACCCGTCCATCAGCACCGCATTGATACCGTTACGAATATAATCATAATCGTCCAATGGGTTAAATTCAATCAGGACGTAGCGCGAACCGGCAAGCGTATATGCCTGACCATCATCAATTTCATCGGTCAGCCCGCTTCGGTAATAGAGTTCATTGCCTGCATATAGCTTTATATTAATGTTTTCCTGTGCAAGCCGCTCTCTTAATTCTTCCGTTTTCGCCGTCCAGACAGAAACTTTGCTGTGATGTCCCGGTTTATTGTGGGGCGTTAGAATCATTTCGGTAATACCGTCTTTTGACGCCATCCGCAGCATCTGCATACTCGTCTCGATATCTTTCGCACCATCATCTACACCGGACAATATATGAGAGTGAATATCAATATAAGATTTCATGATTCTCCCCGCAGAGTATATACTCATACTAATGACCTATTATATAATATAGCATTTTAGCGAATTAATCAATATCATTTCATTTAAAAAAAGCTATCGTTCGCTACCAAATCATTCCAAGAACAAGATAATTTGATTCCACTGTTCTCTGATATCCATAAACCAATTCACATTCGCTTTGCTGCCGTTGGCTGAACCATACTCTATTTCTGAAAAAATATGTTCCAAAACAGTATGATTTTCCTGCTCATACTCTTCGACAGCGCTTCGCACTGTTTTTTCCAGCTTTAGTATCAAAGTATTTTGATTATCAAACTGCGCCAGCTCTATCTTGAGATATTCTTCGCATTGTCTGCATATTTGATTATCACGCCAGTACCTTAAAAATTTAAGATAAGCTATGAAGAAAATGACAATCAAAACAACTACAACAATCATAACGGATTTCAGATTCGTAAACAGCACGTAAACAAAGGCGACAACAGAATACAAAAAATTGCTTAATACATTCCATGGTATTTTATTATTTATCACATCCCCGATTCTCATCATAAAATCATTCATTGCAACACTTTCAACCAGCCTCCGTGTTTGTTCCTGCGCAATAATGGTTTCAAATAAAATGCTGCATGTTAACAGGAAAATCGGAAGAAATGTCAACATTTTCTCTTTCCGCTGCCATTTTTTAGAGATGCTTTTTACGGCACCTTTCGTCCTCTGAGCGAATACTGCAATTTCACTGCTCCCAAATTCCAGTTTATCCGCCTTTTTCATCATTTCCTTATCCAAACTGCTTTTTTCTTCTTTATATTCGTTATAAATTTTGTTGTTTTTCTTATCCGGCAGATATTCTTCAATACTTTGTAATACAGTCTGCATTTCATCCAATATCTGCATGTAATTTTTTGCGATATCCTTGAATAAGCCCTGAATCAGCAGAACAACTTTCCTGCCATATTCTTTTTCTATGTTCAGGAAAAAGTCCAGATATAAATTCTCATTTTTCATTTCTGCCAAATATGTTCTTACGGCAGTAATCTTCTGCATGCTTTCATATACTTTTTTTACCGCAGACGTGCCATACTCTATCATAAACTTTTCTGCCGATTCATTCTCCGCATGGCATTTTTCCGTTATTTTCTGCATCTGTGCCTTAAATATCTGTACAGACACTTCTTTCATGCCGCCTGCATTTTCTTCGTTCTCCGGCATCACTCTGCGGCCGATTTCTTCGAGCAGTTTTTCCACTGCCAGATTAATATCATTCCAGTCTGCATTTTCTGCTTTTATTCTTTTTTTACATTGATTAATGCACTCGATAATCTCCGATGTCAGTTTATACTTTACTGCATACTTTTCTACTTCTTTTATCCACTCGATTGTTTTTATCGACAAAACAACTTCTTTGATTTCCTCTGCATTCTGTTCCTGCTCTTCTCTTCTAGGTGTAAAGCCTGTATCCATTTCTGCAGCGCTGTCCTTTCTCCGTACGTACATTATGTCATTTACTAAATTTGAGCTAACATTTTTTTAATTATAATAGTTCAAATCTTTTATGTCAACAAAAACACCTTATTAAATTTATCGGATGAAATACCTATGTAATGTACAATCTATTACAGAAGGGTAATAATGCTGAGATAGGAGTATGGTTATAAAGATGATATACGAAAATTTTATTTCAGACAGACTTGCTAAGCTTAGAATGCAGAAAGGCGTATCTGCACGGGACATGTCTCTGTCATTAGGACAGGCGAATAATTACATCAATACCATAGAAAATAAAAAGTCACTGCCATCCATGCAGTCTTTTTTCTATATCTGTGAATTTCTCGGTGTCACTCCGCAGGAATTTTTTGACGAGGAAAATGCCGTTCCTGCGACGTTCAGAGAATTCATTACCGAAGCAAAAAAACTGGATGAAAGTACAATGACTCATCTTTTATGCATTATAAAAAAGTTAAACAAGCCCAATTAGTCCAACATTAGTTGGACTTAGCTTTATATATCCAACTGCATCTGCACTTCCGATTCCGCCTGCAGTTTAAACTCCTCAATCTGAACCGGATTAAGTTCCGGTAAATCCTCCAGAGATTTCACACCGAAACTGCGCAAAAACTGCTCTGTCGTTCCAAATAAAAGCGGTCGTCCGGGCGCATCCAGTCTGCCGACTTCCGTAATCAGATCAAACTCCAAAAGTTTATTGACCGCATGGTCACAGCTGACACCGCGCACTTTCTCAATTTCCAGTCTGGTAACAGGCTGTTTATAAGCAATAATAGAGAGGGTTTCCAGCAAAGTGTCTGTCAGCACGTATTTTTTCGGCGTTTTTGCAATCTTAATCAGATATTCATAAAACTCACCTTTTGTACAAAGCTGTACCGCATTGTCCAATGTAGTCAATCCAATACCTCTGTCTTCTTTCTGGTATTCTTCCGCCATTTCATTTAATATTTCTTTTACCGTCACCTTGTCCTCTTCTATGACTTCCGCCAATCTGTCAATTTCTACGGAATCGCCCATTGTAAATAAAATAGCTTCCAATACGGCTTTTGCTTTTTCTCTTTCCATTCTTATATGCCTCCTACACGGCTTCTTTTACTGTAATTTCAATATCTCCAAAAATACTCTCCTGCGCAATTCCAATCCTGCCGACTTTCATCATTTCCAAAATGACCAGAAATGTTACTATCACTTCCATCTTGCTGTTTTGTTTCTCTAACAGCTTTCGGAAGCTGAATTTTCTATGGCTTTTCAGATAATCTTCTATGTAGATGGTTTTTGCATCCATATCAATTTCATCTTTTTCAATTTTACCGAAAGTACTTCTGACAGGGTCGATTTTATCCTCCTGCCTTTTTAACATGGACTTGAAAATCTCATGCAGCTTCGCAAGCGTCATATCGCCAATCAATTCCTCATAATTGACCGGTTCCCTGTACTCACTGATTTCTTTCGGCAGCGTCGGCTTTTTGTAAAGATTTCTTTCTGCGGTTATCATTCTGTCTTTTAATTCATAGGACATATACTTGCACATTTTATATTGCAGTAACTGTTCTACCAATTCTGCTCTCGGGTCTTCCTCCTCGCCCTCTTCATTGACTTCTTTCGGGAGAAGCATCCGGCATTTGATGTCAATTAAAGTTGCTGCCATCACAAGAAATTCACTCATGATGTTCATATCCTCTCTCTCCATCTGCTTGATATAGTCCAGATACTGCTCTGTAATCTCTACAATAGGGATATCGTAAATGTCTACTTTATTTTTATCTATCAAGTGCAATAATAAGTCTAACGGTCCTTCAAAGACCTCCAGTTTTACGGGAATTGCCATAGCCTGTCCATCCTTTTCATTCCTGTTTCTATTTAAGAGCCGGTTTTAAGTGAAGCATCACCAGTTCACCCGGATTAAAAATCCGAATCGGCAGCGTATGTGTACCAAGACCTCTGCTCAAAATCATAACCGATTTTTCATTCTCATATCTTCCGCCGTCATACTTGGGAAAAAGCGTCAGCTTCGGGGAAACTACACCTCCAAGAACCGGAAGCTTCATAAGCCCTCCATGCACATGCCCCGATACTGTCAAATCCGCTCCCCACTTTACATATTCCGGAAAATAATCCGGATTATGAGCAATCAGAATCTGGAATTTATCCCGCCTGGGCTCTCCTAACAAATCCGTCAGATAAGTATCCGGCATCGGATAAAGACGGAATTTCCGGTAATAGCATCGTCCCACCTGCAAACCGCTTATGCTGATGTTTGCAGATGGCAGTTCGACGCTTTCATTTATCAGCGGTTCAATACCGAAGCTGTTTAATTTTTCCATATAGTCTTTGTATGCGCCTTCGGTTTCCTCCGGAAATAACCCAAGATGCTGCTCATGATTTCCCATGCCATAGTAAACCGGATATTTTTCCGACAGTCTGCTCATCAAATCCGCTGCGACATAATATTTTTTTCTTTTATCATGCGCTGTCAGCATATCGCCTGCCGCCAGAATGGCATCCGGTGAAAGTTCTTCAATTTTACGAAGTAATTTTTCATTCTGCTTTCCAAAAGACTTATTGTGCAAATCAGACAACAGTGCAAAGGTATATTCCCCGGTAATCTTCTCAGACTCTATTTCATATGTCACCGTTACCAAGCGGTTGCAGTCACAATACATCACCAGCAGAAAAAAACAGATAAGAATGACCATCGCAATCAATATCATAGGAATCATTTGCATTCTCCATTTCATCCAAAACAACTTATAAAGTATATCACAAATTATACCAAAACCGCAA
>CAZKOR010000092.1:12702-14272 GCA_964554405.1 uncultured Bacteroides sp.
TTTGCCGCCAAAATGGATACGCTTCCGATACGGCTTCCGTTTAACTTATAAACAGCCTCTCCGACTGCGTCCCCCTCCATAACCGGCGCCGCAAGAACTCCCGGCAGACTGATTTCTTTTTCAATGTCATTCAAATTATTTCCTGCAATATCCAGATAATGGAATTCTCCCGCATATGCAAGATTTACCGTATCTTCCACGCCGCCCTCTACTTTCTGTACCGGCAGTGCATCCTTATTGTCATCCGTATACATCTGGCTGACGCTGTATCCATAATTTAAAAGCGATATGGCGTCCGCAAATCTCGATTTCCCGTCCGGCGCCGCCATCACCACCGCAATCAGCTCCATTCCGTCTTTATCGGCTGTTGCCGACAGGCAGTAAAGGGCTTTGGAAGTGGAACCTGTTTTTAATCCGGTTGCCCACTCATATTGCTTTAGCAGTTTATTGGTGCTGGATAACGTAAAAGTAGACGTCCCCTGTGCCGTATGATGCTCAATATCCTCCATCCAGATACCACTGTAGTTAAAAATTTGCGGATATTTCGTAATCAGCTCTCTGGACATAATCGCTACGTCTTTTGCGGACGTATAGTGATTATCAGAATCTGTCAATCCGCAGCAGTCTTCAAAGTGTGTATTCTGCATTCCGAGACTTTCCGCCTTCTCATTCATCAGCTTTACAAATTCACTCTCACTGCCCGCTATGTATTCCGCCACCGCTACACTGGCATCATTTCCTGACGCTACGGTGATACACTTTATCATCGTATCTAACGTCTGGCTCTCTCCTTCTTCCAGAAAAACCTGGGAACCTCCCATGGACTTGGCATACGCACTGGTCGTCACCTTATCCTCTAAGCTGATTCTTCCCTTTGCCAAATGGTCAAATATGACAAGCAGTGTCATGATTTTGGTAATACTCGCCGGACTTCTTCTCGTCTCGGCATCCTGTTCACAAATCACCTGTCCGGTCGAAGCCTCCATGACAACATAAGAGGGGGCTGACACTTCCGGGGCTGCATACGCTTTCGCCGGCTGCAGCATTGTCATGCAAAGACAAAGTATCGCAGTAAATACCGCCGTCCGTTTTTTTTCTTTTCTCAACACTCATCTCTCCCGCATATTCCTCTATATCATAAATATTAAAAAAAGAAAAAAGATATGCCAACAAACCCTAAAAATCAAGACTCCCCATACGCCACTGCGCAAATAACAAAATCCCTGACATAAAATCAGGGATCTGTTCTACATAAAGATTAATTGTATTTACGCTTTCTTGCTGCTTCAGACTTTTTCTTGCGTCTTACGCTTGGTTTCTCGTAATGTTCTCTTTTACGAATTTCCTGTTGAATACCAGCTTTTGCACAGCTTCTTTTAAAGCGACGCAATGCACTGTCTAAAGTCTCATTCTCTTTCACGATTACATTCGACATTCCGCACCTGACCTCCCTTCAGTCCCTAACAAGTAACACGACTGATTGGGTTATTTCTTGCACAACTGTGCTGTGTGCACCTACACACAATATAAATTATACCACAATCTGGATATGAGTCAACTACTATTTTTC
>CAZKOR010000093.1:0-14037 GCA_964554405.1 uncultured Bacteroides sp.
TTCTGCTTTCTTTTTTTGACATAAACTAAATCTTTACTTTTATATATAATGTTGATTCTCTCGACTGGAAAGACTACGGCGTGGATTCTATTATCAAGACAGTGACGGAACACAAACACCTTGGCAACGGCAGCATCATTCTCTGCCACAACGGCGCTAAATTCACGGCACAGGCGTTAGACACGTTGATTACGACATTAGAGAAAAAAGGTTATGAATTTGTTCCCATTTCGGAGCTGATTTATAAGGATAATTACCATCTTGACCATGAGGGACGGCAGATATCGAGTTGAGAAAGTTTTTGATTAGCAGAATTTATATAGAGGGGGAGGAGTTTCCCCCTTGTATAAATGAATATATCTTATCTATTTTTTTATTATTCTTAAATCTCATGCCTATTTCATATTCGCTTTTTTCGTAGTTAATTGTAAGTACAGGAGCGCTTTCTCCGATATTGATGATAGAGTAATTTGTGTGCTTAAACATGGTTGCACTTAATATTAAAGGAGTGCTGATACTGTTCTTTATATAACACGCAACTAATAAATTATTAAATGTAATAATCTTGTTATCGTAATCGCTCTTTATACTGAATTTAGGTATTTTATACACTGGAACTAATTCGCTTTCCTTTCCAAATCCCCCTAATTCAAACAGGATATTATCAACTAATTCGGCATCAGGAAATGCCTTTAGAAATAGTGTTTCTCCGGAAGTCCAAACCGGTGTGTCTGCTCCGGTATCTATCAGGCACTTAATGATCATGTCATTTGCAACATCAATATATATAATAGGTCTATCACTGGTATTATCGAGATTTTTTTTCAACAAGTACTCCATGAATATATCCCCCTAAGGTATCTTCTGTTGTTCTGTCTATGTGGAGTTTTTCTCCCCAGTGCTCTTCCATATATTTAATTCTATCGTCATCATACATTACTTCAACTAAAGTGCCCTTTATAAATGTTGCTCCTTTAAATTCACAATCTTTAAAGGAAACCCATAAATCGGGAAATAAATCAACAGCCTGAGCCCATGTTAGTTGCTTGCCAATATAGTTACGTTTGTCTGTCATGTGGGAATACTCCTTTCTGCCAGATTTTGTTATGGTTTTAATATCATTTTATATCTTCTTATTATTATCTTACATGTTATTATATCGTAGATTTTGCGGGATATCAAATAATATTAGGAATACATTTTTGCTTCCAATTCCAGAAGTTCCAACAGATATTTTTTCTTGGATTCCGGGCAATTTTGATAGATTTCCAGCATTCTTCCCGGGATCGGATAATCGATAGAGATTCCCTTTAACAAATAGTCAAGGCTGATTCCCAATATTTCGCTTACTTTAATCAGATTTTCAACGGAAAGACCAACAAGACCGCGCTCCGCTTCACTATAATGTTTGACGGAAATATTTAGATGTTCGGCAAGTTGTTCCTGAGTCAGATGTTGTTGTTTTCGTCTTATCTTTAGCCTTTTCCCCATTTCCTTTTTATAATCACTCATGAATGAACTCCCATACTGTGCGTTAGCAGTTATCTATAATAGTATATATGAATGAAATAGTTAAAATAACAACCTATATAGTGTTGTAAAAATAAACCAAAAAGGTTATTATTAGTAAAGGCAAGACAAAGGAGAAGGAAATGGAAACAACGAATATACTTTGTGAGAAAAGGGAGCATGTTGCGCTAACCGATTTATTTGAAAATTTCAGAACATTACTACAGGATAGTGATGCAGAGGAAGAAAAAGAATGTATCAAAAACAGTTTGCGTAAAATGACGGATAATACGACATATCTTATTTTGGGTAATGAGGGAGTTGGAAAAACAAGTCTGCTGCGCGCGGTCTTTCAAAATATGGTGTCATTTCAGGATTGTTTAGACGGTGATTTGTGTGAATATCGCTGGGGAGAGCAGGAAATGCTGGCGCCTATCGTTGATGGCATGTGTAAGCGGTTTGTGGCATCGGAAGACATGAAAGGAATTTCCGTTATCGACACGAAAGGAATCGATGTCATAGGTGATGATGCCAGAAAAACAATGCGGAGACAGATAGACCGGAGCAGTGCTGTCTTTGTTGTTTTCGATGCCGGAAATATCAGAAGTCCGAAACTATGGGATGTACTCGAGGGGTGTCCTGAGAAAAGGATGATTTTTATTTTGACAAAATGCGATATGATTTCGGAAGAAGACTTAGCGCAAAACATCGAGAAAATGAAAAGCTATATGCAGGAGAGTGGGATATCTGCACCGTTGTTTGCTGTAAATTGCTCTGAAGATAAAGAAATCACAGGTACAGTTTCTTTAGAATATGTACGCAGTCATATTAGTGAGCATGTGGTAGGCAGGAATCCGATGTTGAATAAGCAAATGGAAAATATTCAGGAAATGAAGAATGTACTGGTCCATTTGCGGGATTCTTTTGCATTAAGGAAAAAACAGTACACTTCCGATTATGAAATTTTACAAAAAATCAATCAGTCCATGGACAGTTATGTTTTGAATCATAAGCAGTTTTTGGACAAATTTATCGGTGAATTAAAAATCGAGGTCAATAAGGATATTGATAATTATGAGAATGAAATTATTTCTAAACTTGACCCTTATAAAATCAAAGAGCGCTTTAGAAACAAAGAAGATTTTCAGGATTATTTGAATATGGTAAATGAAAATTATAAGACCATGATGAGTGATTCCGTAAACCGCAAGACAATAGAAGCAATTAAGAGTTGTCTTAGGGATTTGGAGATTGTCTTTCAGGAAGCGGTCGGTTATTTCAATACGAGGGAAAATATTCTTGCGTTAAATGATAAATTCTACGGTTCTTTATCGACTAGCCGGAAACAGATGGTGAATGAGACGAAAGAAGTGATTGTGTCAACAGGTGAATTGTATCGGACGTTAAGTGATGCATCGGAAACGCTTTTTATGCAGGTATGGGAGGCAAGAAAGAAGTATGATACTAATGCAAGAAATATTGATAAAGCGTCTAAGGCGGCAGGAGTTGCTATGGGAGCCTTCGGCGGATATGCACTTGCGGGTGCATTGATAACTGGTAGTGGATTAATTGCAACCGCTGGGACTGCTGCAATTATTGCAATTGGCGCGATTGTAGGTTTCATCGTTATTAATAAAATAGCAAAAGCGTTTTTTGACCCAAGAAACGAAAATAAACTGGAGGAAACAACCAGACAATGTATCGAGGAGTTTAAGGCTGAGGTAAACCAGACCAGAATCAGAATGATTGAGCAAATTACGGCACAGATTACAGAAATATTTGAGAATGAACTTGCTGCTGTGGACGGTTGCTTTGCAGAATTTCGTATGGGTGTGAATATTGATGAGCGGAAAATTCCGATGCTGGAGCAGCATTTGTTGGAAGCAGAGGACTTGTTAATGAAAATAGACAGTATATAAAAATTCTAAAAGGGACGAGGAAAGAAAAATGGATGAAAAACAGGTGACAGCGCTAAAATGTCTGGATGAACTGACAGAATATGCGGCAAAACACAAATTTCCGATGCGGATTATGGATGAATTGGAAGATTGCAGGGAACAGTTAGCTTCTGGGAATGTTGATTGGAATGCACTCGATCTGAGTATGGAGAGTCTGTTAAACAGTATGGAACAAAAGACTGTCGCACAGAATACACAGGTAGAAAACAATAACGGTGAAGCGGTTTCTGTGGAAATGGTAAAAGAACAGGTTGAGAAGATGGCAAAGCGCTGCCAGGGAGATAATGCAGCTTCTATAGCGGGCATGGCGGAACGAAAAAATGTAATTGTCAGGAACTGTTGTGAGCAGTTGATGGAAATATCCCATACAAGAGCGCATCTGGAAGAACTGAAAAATGAGGATTTATACATACAGTTTTTTCAAAATTGTAAAACTAAATACGAAAGAGATTCTTTTGAGATGTTTCGGGAACTTTTACAGAGTGTCGGTGAGAATTATAACCATATGCTGAATCACTTGAAAAGTATGTTCCAGAGTATCGGCGGATATAACAATGGAATCGGCAGTGAAAAGTTTTATTATGAATATGAAGAACAACGTACCGGTATCGACCAGAGAGTACAGGGTGAAATACAGACAGCAGATATCGGGGGCGGTGACATCATATCGTTTGCGCAGACTACCAAGGAAAAGGTCAAGAATACTGTGAAGAAACTGGTGCGTAAGAGAAAGTTTTTGGCATGGGTTCCGGTTCTTGTAGTACTCTGTTTTCTTGCGATAGGAGTAGCAGGAAAACTGGCGGTAAATAAGGACGAAACAAAGCAGGTGGTGGCAGATGCAGACACGGAAGATGGTGATTCCTCTTTAATGGATGCGGGGAAAGAAATTGCTAAGAATGAACTTAAAAAAATATCTCTCTCAGCGATAATGCAATGGCTGAAGACTGCCTTGATTAGCCTTGGTGCGGTATTGATTCTCATTATCATAATAATCGTATTGCTTTATATGCTATATCTCAAAATACTGAAGCGATGGTGCGATCATCAAATCAGCAAACGATGCGGAGAATACCTGAAAACAGAATTACTTCGTTTGGAACAGACGAATGAATTTTCATCTAAATTAGATGCCGCCATGGAAAATGCAGCAGAAGAGTATGAGCGTCAGTATATGAATGTATTGAGCAACCTGTTTCAAGACTCACAATATCATCCGGGAAATACTGAACAAGCAAGCGAAGCGATGAAATTCGATTCTCTGCGTGCCGAATGGAATCGTGTGCGGAATATATAAAGAAATATAAAAAGGAGTACATAAGCGATGGATAATATTACGGGATTAATGAAAAAAGTGAAAATACCGGAAAAAATCATGCCGGTATCTAAAATGCAGACGGAAGGCGGATTAAATCTTAAGACAGTTAAGAAAAATTTGGAAGAACGAATGAATGAAAAGGCTAAGATATATGGATTTATCGGGATGGAAGTCTATGATTTGTCTAAAGAAAACAAGATAGAGATCGTGCAGATTAAGACGTATCTGGATAAAATGGATGCTTTAAACAGTGAAATCGAAGAATTGGAAAAACAAAAAGAGGAACTTGAAAAAAAGAGCAGCGGGAAAAATATCTGTTCGTGTGGCTGTAAATTAAAACCTCAGGATCGTTTTTGCCCGAACTGCGGTGAAGTTGTCGCGCGGGATACGCTTATTTGTATATGCGGTGCAGAATTGGCTAAAGACGCTAAATTCTGCAGTGTCTGCGGAAAACGTGCGGAGGATATTCTGCAGGAACAGGAAGTTGCGAAAGAACCGCCTAAAACGCGGGAATGTATCTGTGGTGCAAAAGTTCCTGAAGGACAGTTCATGTGCATGGAGTGTGGCAGAAAATTAGAATAATGGTTATGTGGGAGGAGAAAAAATGTTTTGTAGCAAATGCGGCAGAGAAATTGTTAATGGTGCGAAAGTATGCGGTTATTGTGGAATGCCTGTGCAGGGCAATAGCCAGCAGAATTATGGTATGCAGCAACCGTACAATAATCCATCAAATAATAACCATGATAGGAATGTAACTTTCAAACCGGATAATAAATTTAATATATGGGCGGGCTTATTCACAGGGATATGGTCGTTAATTAAAGGAATGTGGGATTTGTTTTTTATTTATGTGCTTGTACATATTATATGTGCGCTGCTTGTTCCGCTTGGAATCGGAAGTTTCCTTTGGAGTATATTTTTAGTCGTAAAGTTTATTTTTGTTGGACGGAATGCTAATTATTATTATCGCTTAAAGGAAACGCAGAAAATACCAATGTATAAGGCTATTCGAGATCCTGATTTGCGAAGCATCTAATATCGAGCCAATAACCCTAAACTTTCACCCCCAACCTGCCGATACATATGATAAGCCATTGTGGCATTATCATTGCGGTAAACGGAATTACCGCGGGGAGACAGTAACATCAAGGAGGATGAGAGTATGGGCATGCAAATCGGTACGGTCAGTACCAAAGGTAACACAACGTATATCACTTTAAAAAACAAAGATGGAAGCACGATGGGAACGCTTGCGGTTACAAAGGCGACCCGGGGAAAGGCGAAGAAGAAAAAACTGACATATAGTTTTAAGAAAGTATCCAATAGAATTATGGCTTCCAAAACTTCGTCACATGCGAGCAAGGCGGTAAGAGAGGCGCGCAATGAGCTTGTTCAGCTTCTGATGAAGCAAAAAAGCGGCGATTATGACGATAAGGCAGTAAGCAATGCTATTGCACATGCAAGGTCAATAGAGCGGGTAGCCAAAAAACACAGGAAGCATATCGAGGAAGAAGAGCGGGCACAGAGGACTCATTCCGGCATAACAGAGGAAGAGGAAGAAATTCTGGAAAACGAAGAAGCAGAGGAAACAGAGGAAGCGGAACAACAGCAGGCGAGAGAACAGCAGGAGCAGGCGGAACGTACTGCCAGAGAATTAGAGCAGCTTGCGCAGGAGATAGAGCAGATGATGAGGGAATCCGAGGAGCAGATGAATGAACTCGCGGATGAACTGATGAGCAGCGCTTCCTATGAGCATATGGATGACGATGACATTGAAGCTATGAAAAAGCGGCATCGTGCAGAGGAACTTCGTGACATCTTGGAAGCCGACATGAAATATCTGAAGGCATTATTTGACCAGTTGTCAAAGGAAAAACAGGCGAATGCAAACGGGGCAAGTTCCTATACTGCATCGGATTCTTCCAATCCGGTAAGTGGTGTTTCCCTGGAGCTGTCCGGTGTGGATGTGCCGGTGGAAGTGCCGGAAGCGCCTGTTTCGGCAGAGGGAGCTAATGTAGATGTGATGCTTTAAAAAAAGGAGCGATAAGTGTTATGAAATTTTCGGAAATGTCTTATGAACGTCCCGATACCGCGGAGATAAAGAAGCAATTATCGGATTTAATAGAAAGGCTAAAGGGCGCGGCGGATTATGAAGCTGCGAAAGCCGTTTTTCTGGAAATAGAAACATTGGAAAAGCATGTTGATACACAGAGTACGCTTGCGCATATCCGGCATGATATTGACACTCGTGACGCATTTTATGACGAAGAGAAGAAATTCTGGAGTGCAGCGATGCCGGAACTGGAGGAATATCTTCAGACATGGAATCTTGCAATGTTAGAAAGCCCTTTCCGCCCACAATTTGAAGCGGAATACGGTACATTGATGTTTCTGAATACGGAAATAGAATTAAAAACTTTTTCTCCTGATATCATTCAGGAGATGCAGAAAGAAAATGATTTAAATCAGGCATACAGTAAACTTCTGGCTTCTGCGCAGATTCCGTTTGAAGACGGGGTATATACTCTTTCTCAAATGACGCCTTTTAAGACGGATAAGGATGATGCGCGCCGTCTTGCCGCATGGAAGGCGGAAGGCGCGTGGTATAAGGAGAATCAGAAAGAACTCGACAGAATGTATGACGAGTTGGTGCATCTGCGTGATGCGATGGGGCGTAAGCTCGGTTATGAAGGCTATACACAGCTTGGTTATTATCGGATGCAGCGCAACTGTTATACGAAAGAAGATGTGGAAAAGTTTCGTGCCGCAGTAGTGAAATATCTTGTACCGGTGGCAAGTGAAATCTATAAAGAGCAGGCAAAGCGTTTAGGGAAAGAGTATCCGATGAGTTTTGCAGATAATGCGCTGACTTTCCGCTCCGGTAATGCAAGACCTGCCGGAACGCCGGATGATATTTTAGCACAGGGAAAGAAGTTCTATGATGAGTTGAGCCCGGAAACAAGCGAATTTTTCCGTATGATGTTAGATGGGGAATTACTGGATGTTTTGTCTATGGAGGGTAAAGCAGGCGGCGGATATTGTACGAGTATTCCTGATTATGAGGTGCCTTTCATTTTTGCAAACTTCAATGGGACACAGCATGACGTAGAGGTCGTTACACATGAGGCAGGACATGCGTTTGCAGCATGGATGAACCGTGACCGCGTACCGTTATCCAGTGTTTGGCCGTCATTAGAGGCGTGCGAAGTGCATTCCATGTCGATGGAATTCTTTGCATGGAACTGGGCGGAGGGCTTTTTCGGGGAGGATACCCGTAAATTCTATTATGCACACTTGTCCGATGCATTGACATTTATCCCTTACGGTACGATGGTGGATCATTTCCAGCATAAAGTATATGAAAAACCGGACATGACACCGGTGCAGCGCCATGCGGTTTGGAAAGAACTGCTTGGTATTTATATGCCTTGGATGCGTCTGGACGGGGAGATACCTTTCTATGCCGACGGAGAGGGTTGGCAGAGACAGCATCATATTTATGAAAGCCCTTTCTATTATATTGATTATTGTCTGGCGCAGACGGTAGCGCTGCAATTTTGGGCAAGGATTCAAAAAGACCCGAAAGCGGCATGGGAAAACTATATGGCATATACGAAACAGGGCGGAAGCGCCGTATTTACGGAACTTTTGAAAAATGCCGGTTTGGATAATCCGTTCGAGGAAAAATGTCTGAAAGAAGTCTGCGCTGCGGCACGTCAGTGGCTGGAAGCGTATGATTTAAAAGGACTGGCATAAAATATGAAAACGATTTTTGTTGTAGATGATGATGTTTATATTGGTGATATGCTTCAGGAAGTGCTGCAGCAGGAGGGGTATCGCGTGCTTCGCGCCTATTCCGGCTCGGAAGCGCTATTACGATTATCCACTGACAGACCGGACCTGATTCTGCTGGATTTAATGCTGCCGGGATTGAACGGGGAGGATATTCTTCCTGCGATAAAGGACATTCCGGTTATTGTTGTGAGCGCAAAAGCTGACGTTGATGATAAGGTATCGTTACTTTTAGGCGGAGCAGCGGATTATGTGACAAAGCCGTTTGACTGTAAGGAACTGCTTGCAAGAATCGAGGTGCAGCTTAGAAAAAATGATACGGCTGCGGCAGGGAATGTGGATGGTGCTGTGCTGAAATTTGACAATATGATTATGGACGTCAATGCGCATAGCGTCTGTGTAGATGATAAAAATGTGAAGCTGACAAGAACGGAATATGCTATTTTAAAGCTGCTGATGCAAAATCCTACGCAAGTCATTCCGAAATCAACGATATTGGATCGAATCAGTGAAGATACCCCGGACTGCATGGAAAATTCTTTGAAAGTCCATATAAGTAATCTCAGGAAAAAACTGAGAGAGGCCGGAGGCAGAGACTATATAGAATCTGTCTGGGGAATCGGATTCAAAATGTATTCTTTATAATTTCTTAACCTTTTTCTTAACCGCTTTCTTAACCTTTATTCCATAAGATAACAGTGTGAATAATAAATTATATTTGTCATACTGGACAAGAATGGAGGATGTTATGGAATATGTTCTTACAACTCGCGCATTATGTAAAAACTATCAGCATTTTAAAGCTCTGAACGGGCTTTCCATGAATGTTCCGAAAGGAGCTATTTATGGCTTTGTCGGGCAAAACGGAGCCGGTAAAACGACGTTAATACGGCTGATTTGCGGCTTGCAAACCCCTTCGTCAGGCGAATATGCAATATACGGCATAAACGGCACGGCGAAAGAAATTGTAAAAGCACGAAGAAGAATGGGTGCCATCATAGAAACCCCCTCGCTATATCAGGATATGAACGCAGAAGAAAATCTGAAAATGCAGTATCGTATTCTGGGACTGCCCTCCTTTTCGGGAATACCGGAGCTTCTTAAACTGGTCGGACTGGAAGATGCCGGAAGGAAGAAAGTGAAAAATTTTTCGCTTGGAATGCGTCAGAGACTGGGGATTGCAGTCGCACTTGCCGGGGATCCGGATTTTTTGGTATTAGATGAGCCTGTAAACGGATTGGATCCGCAGGGAATCATCGAGATACGGGAATTAATTTTACGGCTGAATAAAGAGCGGCAGATAACTGTTTTGATTTCCAGTCATATTCTGGATGAGCTTTCCCGCATTGCCACACATTATGGTTTTATTGATAAAGGTTGTATTGTAAAAGAAATCAGTGCAAAGGAACTGGAAGATTCGTGCAGAAAATGTATCCGCCTAGAGGTATCTGACTGCAAAGCGCTTGCCCGTGTCCTCGATAACATGCAGATAGAATATACGATTCTTTCTGATACCGGAGCTGATGTATATACCAAAATCAATCCGACAGAACTTGTTCTTGCGCTGAAAGAGACAGATTGTGATGTCCTTTCTATCCGGGAGAGGGAGGAGAGTCTGGAAAGTTATTATATCAATCTGATGGGAGGGAATGGCAATGAGTAAACTGCTTTATGCGAACTGGGCAAAAGTAATAAGAAGTAAGGTGTTTTGGATAGCGGAGATTTTTTTAATTGGCTATGGTATTTTTGTATATTTTATGGGTTTTATCAATAAGAGACATATGATGATAATTCCTGATTCGGACTGGACAATTTATTTTTTTAACGAAATGCTATTCATTCATGTGATAACAGCGATTTTTAGTGTATTTTTCATTGGTGTGGAATACAGTGACGGCGCTATCAGGAACAAATTTGTCATTGGACATACAAGAAAATCCGTATATTTGTCCAACTTTCTTACGTGCTGTATCGTAGGTCTGATACAGCTTGCAACCTATTCGATAACATCTGTTTTGTCAGGATGGCTGATGATTGGAAGCAATACTTTTATGGGTATGACACAGCTTTTATGGAGAACCTTTTACAGCATACTTATTATTATGGCTTATTCTGCCCTCTTTTCCATGATTGCCATGTTGGATAGCAATAAAACGCGGGCTGTTGTAGTGGGATTGGTGTTGGTATTTGTATATGTTATGCTGATGACACAGATATGGTCAGATTTGGCGGAGCCGGAGCGGACAAGCAGAGCAGTAATGTCGGAAACTGGAGAACTGGAGATAGAGCAGGATGTTCCCAACAGCAAATATGTCAGCGGAACAAAAAGAGTTGTTTATGAGTGGATCGATGCTTTTCTTCCTATGGATCAGGCGATGTATGTCATAGACCCCAATGCCTCCTTTTCCATGAAGGCGCCGCTTTGTCTGCTTGGTGAGACGATATTGTTTGTTGGTTTTGGAATGTTTGTCTTTCAAAGAAAAGATTTGAAGTAAAGGGCTGGGGGGTATTTGTATGGAAATGGGGCTGTGGGTAATTATTGTGATTCTCGTTGCTGTCATTTTGGCTCTATGTATCAAAATATATGTCATACGAAAAGCGGCAGACGAAATCCGGAGGGAGCTGACAGAGAAACTTGCAGTCGAAACAAATACCCTCATTACGATATCTTCCCGTGATAAATATATGTGTGCTCTGGCTGAAAATCTTAATAAAGAGCTTCATATCCTTAACAGGAAGCGGCACTATTTTGAGCAGGGGGATTTGAGACTGAAAGAGACAGTTGTGAATATTTCCCATGATATCAGAACGCCTCTTACCGCATTGAGCGGCTATCTGGAACTGCTGAGGAAACTGATTCGCGGGATGGCAGAGGAGAATGGGAATCTGAAAGAAAAAACAGAAACGGCAGAGCGTTATCTGGATATCATGGAAAACCGTACCGGAGTTTTAGCACAATTGACCGGGGAACTTTTTCATTATTCGATTGCGGTATCGGAGGAACAGGAACTTTCTTATGAAGATGTGATATTAAATAACGTATTGGAGGAAAGTGTCTCTGCGTACTATGCGGCATTGAACAATGCAAAAATTACGCCCGTTATAAATATGCCGGATCATGAGGTTAAATGTAGATTAAACAAAGATGCACTAACCCGAATCTTCGGAAATATCCTGGGAAATGCAATAAAATACAGCAATGGCGATTTGCAGATAACCTTATCAGAGGAAGGGGAGATTTTATTTTCCAATCATGCCCCTGCTTTGGATGAGGTACAGGTAGGAAAATTATTTGACCGCTTCTATACGGTAGATACGGCGGCAAAATCTACCGGCATAGGACTTTCGATTGCCAGAATGCTTACGGAACAGATGGGAGGAACGATTGCTGCGGAGTATCAGGACGGGGTACTTAGTATCAGACTCTTGTTTTCGTAAAATACTTGCATCTTGTAGGCTTGTTAACTTATAATTAAGTATAGGATAAGCTGAAGGGGCGAAGTATTATGGAGAAGATGCAAAAAAGAACGTTTAACAGAGCAGCCAGGTTTCTTGTATTTATGCTTGTGGCAGCGCTTCTGGTGTTCGGGGGGAACATTAGGACGGTACGGGGGGCGGAAAAGCGCACGGTTCGGGTCGGCTTTTTCCCTATGGAAGGTTACAATGAGACCAGAGAGGACGGCAGCCGCACAGGTATGGATGTGGAGTATCTGGAGGCGCTGTGTGACTATGTCAATTGGAATATTGAGTATGTGGAATGTGAAAGCTGGGATGATGCGCTTGCGATGCTTGCGGAGAAGCAGATAGACTTGGTGGGGTCTGCGCAGTATTCTAAAGAGCGGGCGGAGGTATATCAGTATGCGGACTTAGCCAGCGGATATACTTTTGGCGTGGTTGCGGTAAATGGCAGCAGCGGATTAGCCTATGAAGATTTTGACGCTATGAAAGATATTACATTTGGTGTTGTGGGCAGTTATATACGAAAAAGCATTTTTTACGAATATATGGCTGCGCATAGAATTCCTTTCCCAAAAGTAAAGGAGTATGAGAGTACAGCAGCTTTGCAGGCAGCGCTGGATGCGGGGGAGATTGATGCCTTTGTACATTCCCTGACAGAGGTAAGGAAAGGGCAGCGTGTAATCGGCAGATTTGCGCCTATGCCTTTTTATTACATAACCTATCGGGACAACACTGATCTGATGAGAGAGCTCAACCAGGGAATAGCGGACTTGAAGATGAACCGGCCGGGACTGGAAAATGAGCTGATGGTAAAGTATTATGACAACAGGCTGGATCAGACGATTCTGCTGACAAATAGTGAGAAGCAGTATATTGCGGAAAAAGGGACGCTGACTGTAGGATATTTAGATGATTACTATCCGTTTTCCTACGAAAATGACGGAGTTTATATGGGGCTTTCTAAACAAATGCTGGAGGAAGTGTCTGTAAGTACAGGTATTCTTTTTAACTATGTGAAAATGGAGAGCATAGAGGAGGCTAAGAATGCCTTAAAAAACGGCAGTATTGATATCCTGAGTTATTGTGGTGAGACGGTTCAGCGTATGCAGTCAGACGGATTAGCATCTACAAAAGAGTATGCCCAGGTACCTCAAGTCATTATTATGAGAAGGAATGACAAATCTGAGTCGATAAATGTTTTGGCTGTGGATGAAGGCAGCGCTTCCGGGGCTGCAGTGCAGAACTTTACCGATGAGAATACGCGTCTTTTGATCTGTTCCACACAGCTTGAGGGCTTGAATGCTGTGAAGAGCGGTGAGGCGGATGCTGCCATATGCGACGGGTATCTGGCAGAGTATCTGCTTGGTTCGGGGCTTCGTTTCAACAAGATGGAAATTCACAGTGTGCTGAGTGATGTCCACAGCATTTGTATGCTTGTGGCAGATAACGAGGATTCTCTTCTTCTTGGCATATTAAATAAGGAGTTGCTGGAGGTCAGCGACAAGATGGTCAATGACTATATGCTTCAGGATAATTTCTATTCCAAGATGAGTATGGCGAACTTTATCAGCGATCATAGTATTCCTATTATTCTTGTTCTGTCGTGTTGTGCGGCAGCGATCATTCTGGTGCTGTTCTTTCTGCTGCGGAACAGTGTACGGGTTCAGAAGCTGATGTACAAGGATACGGAATTTAATATTTGGAATCTTCATTATCTGAGGTATCGGGCGGCACAGAAACTGGCAACGGACAAAAACAGTAATTATGCTGTTGCCTACACGGATATCGGTCAATTTAAGAGTTATAATGCGTTATATGGTTGGAATGCAGGGCAGCACATACTGGAATTAGTCATCGAGGCGCTATCCGAGGAAATAGATGCTAAAAACGAACTCTACTCCAGAAGCTATGGATGCCATTTTGTACTTTTTATGAAGTATGAAAATTTAGAAGCTCTGCGAAGCCGTCTGATGAACATTGCAGACAAAATATCTTCACGAATCC